>NZ_CP128399.1:329017-658035 GCF_030389965.1 Candidatus Chlorohelix allophototropha | reverse complement strand
TTCATTTTAAAGGTTACGCCGCCGGTCTGGTTAAAGCCCTTCAATTTTGCCAGCATTTCGTCTGCGTTTACATACATTGAACGGAACTTGAAACAGGTGAATAATTTTCCATCCTTACCAACGCGAGTCTGGCGGAAAAGCACCGAGCCGGGGCTATCAAGCCTGACTGCTAGGGCAACAAGCAGCATCGGGATTGCAGTAATTAGGATTGCTATTAAAGACAATACTATGTCCATGCTGCGTTTCAAGAAATAATTCCAACCGGTTAATTTATTTACATCATAGCTGATTAAGGGAACACCATTAAGTTCCTGTATGCTCAAAGTGTTGATCTTTAGCGCATATATATCTGGAACCAGAGTGAAGGCAACTCCCATCATACGGCACTGCTGAATTACTTCATCAATCAGATCATGCTCACTACCCGGCAACGCTACAAATACCTGTTTAATATCTTTTTTACGGATTAGTTCGGTCAATTTGCTGATAGGACCAAGTAGATTTACTTCACTTTGCTTATCACCGCGCTTGCCATAATTAGCGCGCAATGTCCATTTGGAGAAACGTTCTTCATCATCCACGTAGCCAACAACGCGATAACCGGTGGAAGGGCGTTGTACAATCCCATGTATCAGACGCATTGCCACGTCGGTAGTGCCTACCACTAGGGTATTGCTAACCCAGATGCCGCGAGACCATAGTGCGCGGTAGATAGCACGTACACCCAGACGTTCTAAAGATAAAAAGATGATTGATAAGACCAGTAGATATACAAACATCAACCGCGAAGGGTCAAACGGACGCATAATATAGAGAGCGACCATTAAAATACCCATCGAGATGAAGGTAGAACTTATAATATTGCCAACTTCATCCAGATAACCGGCAATACGTTGCATCCGGTAGAAGCCTCTCAAGTGCAATATTACAAACATACTAAGAGTAAAACCGAGTTGAATGCCTAGATATTCACTTAACGGAGTCTGATATTCAGGATAAACATCACTACCAAGTTGAAAATAGAAGCGCATTGCATAAGCATTAACGAAAGCAGCATTTATTAGACACAATTCCAACACATAGCGACCCAATCGCATCCAGCGAGGTTTCTTCAAATTTTCTAATTCTGTAAAAGGCCTATTTAGAGTAATTTCATTCATTTTATCTTCAATAATATGCAAACCTATGCTAGGCTTGAAGTCCAAGGTTTCGTTCCGTTTTGCGTAATCCATTTTCATTGTGCCCTTCTCTGGCTACACCTATGCATAAATACAGTAATAACACCCAACGTCTCGAATTAATTTTTTGACCGCTTCCCTGTTCATTAGCCAACACCAGAAGGATTAACTTCTTTAATAGAATAATTCTATATAATTTTCCTAACTTTGTGGTGAAACGTATAACAAATATAGATTACATAATTGAAAGGCTCTGATTAGGTAATACGGAAAAATTTGATTGCAATGGGCTGAAGGTAGCACATCCTAAACGAGTTAAAATATTTAATTATATGACAAAACTTAAGGATTGCCTGTAATTTACCCTGTATTAGGTCATAATGCCCTTTGCAAAAGGATGGTAGAGGGTTAAAATTAGGATAAGGGTTTATTACCCGGAGACGATTTATTATATAAGGAGATTATTAAATGAAAAAAGAAGTTACTTATGATGTACCGGGAGTAAGCTGCCAGCATTGCGTGAACAGCATTACCACTGCCGCAACCGGTTTGGGGGTTAATGATGTGCAGGTCGATCTGACTACCAAAAAAGTATATCTGGTATTTGATACGGGTAGTGTCGATGAAGTTGCTTTAAAAGCTGCCATCGAGGAAGAGGGTTATGATATTGCCGGAGAGACTCCCGGTAAAGCCTTCAACAACCCAAATGAAGGGAAAAAGAGTCTCAAGATTGTCTAAATTTGTGTCCTTTGTTTGACAAGGAGGTCAAACCTATGAGTTTTGCCGAACGTATGGGGCTTTTAGGCACCGAAAGCGCCTTTGAAGTATTGGCGCGTGCCAAAGCATTGGAAGCACAAGGTCGTAGCATTATCCACCTTGAAATTGGAGAGCCTGATTTTGATACTCCGCCGCATGTGGCTGAAGCGGGCATAAAAGCAATACGCGACGGTAAAACTCATTATGGTCCTGCTGCCGGACTTCCCGAATTTCGAGAGGCAATTGCAGCATATATAAACCGTACTCGTGGGGTCGAGTATACCGCAGATCAGGTGGTAGTAACTCCCGGCGCAAAGCCCGTAATCTTTTACACCATTATGGCGCTTATCGGGCAGGATGACGAAGCGATTTTTCCTGACCCCGGTTTTCCGATTTACGAATCGATCATAAAGTTTGCGGGAGGCAGGGCGATTTCGCTACCGCTACGCGAAGATCATAACTTCCGCTTTTCGCTTGCCGATCTTGAAGCCCGAATCTCACCGCGCACCCGCCTATTGATAATCAACAGCCCCCACAACCCTTGCGGTTCAATGCTAACGTCCGATGATATGAAAGGTATTGCTGAACTGGCAAACCGTCATAATTTTTGGGTGCTTTCCGATGAGATTTATTCTCGAATCGTATATGACGGTGAGTTTTGTAGCCCAACCCAATATCCAGGTATGACCGCCCGTACCGTTTTGTTGGACGGTTTTAGCAAGACCTATGCAATGACCGGGTGGCGCTTGGGCTATGGACTTATGCCCAAAGAGATGGCGCAGAAAATGGCGCAATTGATGGTCAATACCAACTCTTGCACTGCCACTTTCACCCAATACGCGGGCATTGCGGCATTGAACGGTTCGCAAGCTAACTCCGAAGCAATGATATCGGAATTCTGGGCGCGCCGGGATTTGGTATTAGATTGGTTGAACACCATACCGGGTGTAACCTGTCAGATACCGGCAGGCGCGTTTTATGCTTACCCTAATATCAAAAGTTTTGGGCAAAGCGCCAAAGCAATTGCGGACTATCTCTTGCATGAGGCAGGAGTTGCCACTCTGAGCGGAACTGCTTTTGGCGCGGAGGGAGAAGGCTATCTGCGTTTAAGCTACGCCAACAGCCGCGAAAATCTCAAAGAGGCATTAAGCCGGATGCAGAAAGCTTTTGAAGGGCTAAAGAAGTAAATGCCGATTCTGACCAATCAAAAAGAACCTGAGCCGCCTGAAAATTCGGGTGAACCGCCTGATTATGCCATGCGCTACCTTTTTACCGGCGAGCGCAACCCCCAAGAAGATTTGCGCCACGCCGCTATTGTGCTGATTATTTCGGGGGGTTTGGGCACTCTTTTTGCTCTATTTTATATATGCTTTAATTTGGAATTAAGGCTGAGCGTGCTGTTATGGTCGCTGCAATGCCTTATAATAGCCTGCGGGATACGCACAGTTTACGAAATCTTGTCCCTTAAAAGAGCAGGTTCGTGGTTTGCGTTCCCGCCCTTCCTGTTAGTTATTGCAAGTTGGCTTCTGGAATTGCAAGCGCCGGGTATTTTTGACGGGATGTTGAATATTTATTTCTCAACGCCTGCATCCCTAGCCTTGTTTATCGGTGGCGGCTTACTGGAAATATTGAAAAGTAATAGATGAATAATAGCCTTAATCGTCGTAAACTCGTTGTATTTGATCTGGATGGTACACTGTTAGATAGTAATCGCGATATTGCCACAGCTTTGAATTACAGCATGACCACCATTGGCGGACTTCGCCCTGAAGATATTGACCAGCGGCGTGTGGCAGCCTTGATGGGTAAGGGACTTGAAGAAGTTTTTGAAAATTTTCTGCCCGATAGGCGCGACCTTTATCCAGCTATGGTAGCGGCTTACCGCGATTACTATAGCCTCAATATGACCACAACTACTCATCTTTTTCCCGGTATGCTCCCTATACTTGCTACTTTAAAAGAATTAGGACGTATTACGGCGATAGCCACTACCAAATGGCAAACTACCGCCGATAAATTGGCAGATTACTTCGGCTTGCGCCCCTATGTGGATTTTGTACAAGCAACCGACCGCGAGGGCTTTCCCCTCAAGCCTGACCCGTTTATTCTGCAACTGCTCATGGAAAAGGCGCATATGACTCCGGCTGATACTATTATGATTGGAGATACCGACAACGATATTTTGTGCGCCCAACGCGCTGGAGTTGCTTCGGTAGGTGTAATCTGGGGAGCATGGAGCGAAGAAAATCTTTTGAAACTTTCTCCCGATGCTATCGTATCTACTCCTGAACACTTGCAGGCTCTTTTGTTGCCTGAAACGCAGCAATACAAGACGCTTAACTGAATTAGTTAATCCCATCAAAGAATAATGGGTAGAGCATAGGAGCTTAATTTGAAAGGTTGGAAGTGGATAGTGGTTGCCTTTATCATGACACTACCCGGTGTTATTGGTCAGTTTGTTGCCTTAAAGTATCTTGAGAAAGAACAACCGTTACTTGGTTCTCTTCTCTGGGGTCTGGCGGTGATTGGCGCAGCCTTCCTGTTAAGTTGGGGGGTGGAAGCAGCACAAGAAGATGTTCCCAAGGCATTGGCATTTTCGGCGCTGGCGTTGCTGGCAGTACTTCCTGAATACTCGATTGATTTTGCTCTAACTTATCGAGCCGGTACTGAAGAAGCTTATCAGGAATATGCGTTGGCGAACCTGATAGGCGCAAACCGTATGATTGTCGGTTTTGCTTGGCCTCTGGTAATCCTGATATTTCTTTTTAAATTTCGTAAACCACAGGTTAATCTCGCAAAAGGGCAGCGGGTGGAAATCGGCTTCCTCTTATTTGCCGGACTATATTCGTTGATTTTGCCGATTAAAGGTTATATCGACCTTTTGGACGTAATCGTATTTGTAGGTTGTTTTGTTCTATACACCATTCGTATCGCAAAATCAGATGTGCATGAGCCAGAACTGGTAGGACCTGCCGCCACACTGGGAGAATTACCTAAGAACAAGCGGCGAATAATAGTGGCGCTCATATTGTTATTCTCAGGTTTTGTTATTTTTTTATGTTCTCATCCTTTTGCCGAATCGCTGATTCAAACCGGGTTAAGTATTGGAGTAGACGAGGTTCTGCTTTTACAGTGGTTTGCGCCGCTCGCCTCGGAAGCGCCTGAAATAGTAGTTTGCGTACTGTTTACCTGGAGGGGATTGGCTGGTGATGGGCTTGGCGCGTTGGTTGCCAGTAAAGTTAACCAATGGACTTTATTGGTCGGTACGTTACCGCTAGTTTTCAGTTTGGGTGCGAAAGAACTCAAAGCCTTACCTTTGCACGATACAATAATTGATACTACCGGCAAAACGATTGAATATGACCTGATCGGTCCTATGTTGGTAACTTCGGCACAAACCATACTGGCATCAATGATTATTCTCAATCTGCGAGTTAGTTTGAAAGGGGCATTGATTTTACTTGGCTTGTTTGTGGGTCAATTCTTGGTGCCAAAATATATTGCCGGAGTCGATTCGCATTATCCGATTGCGGCAATATATTTTGGATTGGCTATTTATATCGCTATACGCGAATATCGGCAGTTTGTACCGACTCTAGTTAGCCTTGTGAGTGTAAAATTTGTTCGTAAGGAAGAAGCAGAAGAACTGAGATTGCATGGGAAGGAAGAACCTAGCTTGCGCCCCGCTATAAAGCATTGATGTAGTGTCGGTTCTGTAATAAGCTTTATAAATTTCTGGCAAGGGGCTTGCGCCCCTTGTTTTGATTCTAGGTTTACAGCTAACGTGTGCTAATAAAAGTGGGGTTTGTTTGTTGCTCGTACATTTTTAAGACTTCAGGGGGCGTTCCCTGTGCCACAATACGCCCGTTTGCAAGGTAAATTGCCTCATCACAGAAACGCGCTATTTCACCCGGACCATGCGATACGAACAGGATAGAAACATTCGCCTTCTTCATTCTTTCCAATTCATCGTAACATTTGCGACCAAAGGCGGCATCCCCAACTGCTAATACCTCATCCACTACGAGAATTTCCGGGTTTACGGTAATAGCAACCGCAAAGGCAAGGCGCATATACATTCCACTACTATAGTGCTTTACGGGAGTGTCAATGAACTTTCCAAGCTCACTGAAATCTACAATTCTATCGTAGCGTTGTTCCATATCTTTTTTCGAGAAACCATAAATAGCGCCGTTGAGAAAAATGTTATCGCGGGCGGTCAGGTCGGGATGGAAGCCCGTACCTAACTCCAGCATAGCCGACACTCGTCCGTTTACCCTGATGCGTCCTTCAGTAGGTTGGATGATGCCTGTTACCAGTTTCAAGAGAGTGCTTTTACCTGCGCCATTCCGCCCAATTACACCGAGTGTTCTCCCGCGTCCCAATTTGAAGCTAACATCCTTTAGCGCCCAGAAATCCTCATCTAGTTTCTTTTTGCGTCCCAAAGAGTTGATAAACCAACTTTGCAAGGTGCCTTTTCGCTCGTGGTGCAATTTGTAATACTTAGAAACATTATCAACTTCGATCAAATATTTGCTTGAACTCATAATTTTACTGTCCGGTTACAGCACTTCGCCCAAAGAGCGAGAAGCCTTTATAAAAAAGTAATAACCCAACACAAATGAGAGAACCCCTGTTAAACAGGTGCGCAGTGTAAAGAGCGGCTCAGGGGAATAGTGAAAGAAAAGAATCGCGCGATAGCTCTCAATAAATGAAGCCATCGGGTTGAGCCAATACACCAGTTGCTGTGCGCTTGGGAAAACTCTATCCATTGTGTAGAGAATCGGGGTAAGGAAGAACCAAGCGGTTAACCCTACTTCCATTATGTGTGTTAGATCGCGGAAATAAACTACGGCGACCGATAGGAACAAACCTAACCCACACATAAAAAGGAGATGAAAGAAAAGTATCACGGGCAACAACAAAACATACCAAGTTAGCCCAATTCCGTTGATGAAAATAATCAGGAAGAGTGGGATCAAGGATAACAGGAAGTTTACGAATACCGCCAGCACCGAAGCTATCGCCAGTGTTTCTCTTGGGAAATAAACCTTTTTTATCATGGAAGCATGACTGAGCAAGGACATCATACCGGTTGAGATGGAGTTAGCGGTAAAATTCCACGCCATCAGCCCCACCAGAATAAAAGCGGTATAACTATTATAAATGCGGCATTCCCGTGTATTGGCAACATCACAGTTCTGTGGCGCTGTTTGCGGCAGCAGCACTACAAATACCAAATAAAAAACAAACATCATCATTAAAGGATTCGCCAACGACCAGACAAAACCCAATATTGAGCTTTTATACCGAAGTTTTAGATCCTTTAAAGTTAGTTGTTTAACCAGTTCTCGGTAACGATAGAGATTAATCAGGCTATGCCAGAGTGAGGTATGGCTAGAATCAAATCTACCAATTTGTGGTTTATCGGCACGTTTGAAAGATGTTGAGATGGTAATATTCCTCCTGAATTACCGGCGAGAAAAATTAACTCACCAATTTAGCGCATAAATGCACAAACCCATATCCAGTAAAAATACCAAATTCAGGTGAGTGAGTCAAATTTGTCTTAAAATCAGGTTAAAACTTGCACCTCTTTTTAGGCAAGGCGCAAGCTTTATCTTTAGGAATAACGGTTGGGGAGGGGTTGGGGGTTACGGCGTACCAAAGTCAGTAGTCCAGTACCATTTATAAAGCGAACTGGCAGTATAGACCCTACCAATGCCTATTTCAGTATAATTTCCTAGCATATTAGTATTATGTCCGGGTGAGTTCTTCCATCCGGTGAATACATCTTGGGCGGTTTCATAGCCTGCTGCTATATTTTCCGCTGCCGCATGATAAGTGTAACCGAAATCGTTCATGCGCTTGAAAGGGTCACGTCCCAACGAGTCGGTATGGCTGAAGTAGTTTTTAGCGCCCATATCACCGCTCATCCAACGTGAAGCAGCGGTTAACTTCTGGTTAACGCTCAATGCACCTTTACCGTTGGCAGCCCGATACTGGTTAATAGTACCGAGAAAAGCCTGTTCCTCTGTATCCAGCCCATTTGTTGGAATAGGAGTGGGTGCAGCAGTTGTTGGCGGTGTAGTAGAGGGAGTCGTAGATTTAGGTGGCGTGGTAGTGGGAGCAGCTACTGGTGTAGTAGTGATAGGCGTTACGCTATTGCGCCATGCCATGTAATGTATCCCAATATTCCCCATCTCTACTTGCCAAACCGGGTCATTTGCAGGGTTAAAGGTAAGGGCGCGCCGCTCAAAAAGTTGCACCAGTACTTCGCGTTCAACTCCTGCAATTTTAAATTTAGCCCAGTAGGGTTCGGTAATAGGCAGACCGATAACATATTGCCAATCTATACCTCTACCTTTAAGACCCGCCATCCAATTGTAGAATACGTCCGGGATGTTGTGCCCTAGGTTGTTTTCATAGAAAGCATAACTGGCACGCTGTGGATAGACTGTATTTTTGCTGATAGCGCCCTGTCGGTCAATAAAATCAGTAACATAGCCGTTTTTATTGCCAGCGCGATGGTCATTATTTAGCGAGGCAATACTATTAAAGGTAGCGTAGGTTGGACCGTAAGGGCTATCAAGATCGCCCCCAACCGGCACAGCGGCAGGCGCTTTTGCCTCGGTGGTGTAATCGCCAAGCGCCATTTGCCCCGAAACCAACTCACGGCATAGCAAGCCATTAGTAACAAACCAGATACTATTGCGATCACCGTTGGGATTGTTAATTTCCATGCGGCTTTTGTCAAAATAAGAAACAAGGCGTTGCCCACCGGGCGAATCTTTGTATGCTTCATAGCGATTCAAGCGCGGTTCGGGTCCCCAAATCCAACTGGCTTTGAGGCTTCCGTTAGCAATCGCCTGATCGGTTTTTTGCCAAATATTTGCAAAAGCTTGATCGGCAAAGGCTTCGGCGTTGGTGAATCCCGGCGCTACCAAAAGTAAAGGTGACAGTATTAGCAATACAAGTGCGATTCTAAAGAAGTATTTCGTTTTACCCATATCGAATTTCATCCTCAAAGAAATAAACATATTAAATGCCAAATTGAAGTTTAAACTAATTAAATCATTTAATAAATAGTTTGACGTTTAGATAAACGGGGCTATAGGAAATAGAAACCCGTATCGGAACTTACAAAAGAATGACAGTTTGTAGCCAGTTACCAGCAAATTTAACAGCGAATATTCGTCAAATTAGAGGTAGAAACCCCCTTTTTGACCACCTTATAGCGGGTAGCTGGTCTTACTTTGGTGCCAACCGCTCGACCCTTCCCATTTCCTCGCACTTTGCTGGCTTTGGCCGGACTGCCCAACTGCACAATTATTCCGGACAAGCCTCGTCGAATTTGCTGAGGGCTTGGCTGTCGTTGACTATTTTCCCAAGGTCGCAACACTTCCAAGCCCAAGCCTTGAGCGATTTGCAATTCGTCGTGTACCAAACTGACTATCGCCGTCCACAACTCAAACTGGCTCGGATAGCGCAAGCGTGGTTTTTCCCACAACAAATCTTGTTTGTCAAAACGATAGCCGTGTTCTATCGAGTAACGCCTCTTGTAATACGACCAGACTTGCGTCAGGTCAAGCTCAGTTTGACCCGACCACACATACCAACTTTCCAGAGGGTCATGGGTTTTACCACTGGCTGCCTCACGCTGTATTCGGATTATGCTCAGTGCCAGTTCAGGTGCTTCCCTCAAATGCAGCTCAGTCCATGCGCTTACTACCAGTTTGTGTCCATTTTCGTCCGTCCCAACCCACACTCGCTGCGGCAAACCGTGCGTATTGGGATCATTACATTGGAAACGAGCACCGTGTTTAGCGGGAGCGCCGCGACCTCGTTTCTGCTCATCTCTCACCACTTTTCGATAGAATACTCGGTTAGACTTGAGCCGCAGCAGCAAGTCATAGTCCTTACTGCTATTTTGAATAAATGCTTTGGTGGGGTAGTACCGGTCTCCCAGATTGAGCGGTCTTTCAGCAAAATATGGGCGCAATTCGCTCAGTTGCTGGCTGGCTACCTCTGCTGGTGTTTGACTGGTTTTGATCCTGCGGTTGGAGACAATGTATGTATGGCTACTGGTTTGAGCCGGCACCACCACCACGGTCGAGAATTGCCAACCCACGGTCACGGGCTTATCACAATTGGGCAGATTGTGTTTGTAAAGCCAGCCACGATCTGCAGATGTAGTGCTAAAGGGTCGCTCGATATTGGTAGCATCCACTGCCAGTACCAATCTTTCACCATCGAAGGGATGAGGGGCGTAGCGCACCATGGTTTGCTCGAAGCGAGTTTGGTTAACTTGACCCATTTGCAAAGCCTCATACAAACTGGGCCATTTTCGCTCAAAATTGGGCGAAAGGGTCAGTTCCAGTACCGATTGAGCCTGGCTTTCTGTCATAAGGGCATCCGCCAGATTAAACAATGCGTCACTGGCGTATTCAAAGCAGTCATAGATTTCGTGCCGAAATTCTTTAAGAGCGTTTCTTAAAACTGAGTAAAGAAGAAAGTTGAAATAAAAAAGAATAATGGGTAAGCTCGTATTATGAGTACAAGAAAAGCTTACCCTACCGACCCGAGCGATGCCGAGTGGGAAATCATTATGCCATATTTCCCCCCTAACAGTCGAGAAGGTCGTCCCAGAGTACATCCCTATCGTGAAATAGTCTGCGCCATCTTCTACTTACTCAAAACTGGTTGCCAATGGGAAATGCTTCCACAAGAGTTTCCTCATTGGAAAACAGTCTATCACTACTACCGTCTGTGGCGCTGGAACGGTCTTTGGCAACGTATTTACGAGGCACTACACCAAAAAGTGCGAGTTAAGGCAGGACGAAATCCCCAACCCAGCGCTGGTATCATCGATAGCCAGTCAGTAAAAACCACCGAAGTTGGAGGAATACGGGGTTACGATGCAGGAAAAAAGGTGAATGGGCGCAAGCGGCACCTGCTGGTGGACACCTTGGGCTTTCCGATCGTGGTCAAAGTACAAGCTGCGAATATACAAGATCGAGATGGGGCAATAGAAGTGCTGGCCACTGCTGAGAATAAATGCCGTACCCTGAAGTTGGTATGGGCGGATGGAGGTTACAGCGGAAAGTTGGTAGAGTGGGTGGCTGGAATGTTCGATTTTGAACTGGAAATAGTCAAACGCACCGACGATATTAAAGGTTTTAAGGTACAACCGCGTCGTTGGGTAGTAGAACGGACGCATGCCTGGATCGGGCGGAACCGACGAATGGCGAAAGAGTATGAGCGTTTACCACAGCATTCGGAAGCCAATATTTACATTTCTATGATCCGTTTGGCTCTCAAAAGGCTTTCTAAACTTTCGCCTTGATCTAGTTTTAAGAATGGCTCTAAGTGTGTTAAGGTTCATACGAGTAGTGTCCTTTCTCAATTAGAACATTACTCGTCTGGGCAAGTTGTGCCAACACTGCTTGCCCTTTGGTTTATCTAAACGTCAAAAATAGTATTAAAAGGCTAGAATTGCGCTTCACTCAGAAATTTACCATAGGTAAAATTGATGGGCAAATAAAAATCCAATGGTAACCGCATAAATAGTATCCATACCATTTTAAGTACAGCCGCACCGCGAAAAAAGAACTACCCAAATTATGACACATTTTCCCATCATTAAAATTCAACAACTTCCATAATTTTGCGAATAAGTGTATAATGCACCTATATTATTAGGTGATTTATAGGTGATCTATATATAAGTGTAAAATCCTAATAATAAATAGCATTTCTTTAGCAAGGGAGCTAATTCAAACTCTTTCTTTGCTGATTACCAGAAAGCTTGGCTATATCGGTTTCAGAGATATGGTCAATGGAGGTACAAAATATGAATAAAAATAAGATCGAGCCTTTGAGTGGCAAAGAGTCTCGAAATGAGTTACTAGAGCGAGAACAGAAATATCTCGAAGCCTTATATAAGATAGAAAAAGAATATCAGGAAAAACGGATTGCATTACATCGTGCAATTACCGAAGTCCAAGATGTGCTAGAAGAAATTCCTAATGAACAATATGAGGCTCCGGTAAGATTCTGGATGTACTCAAAAGTTTCCTAAATCTTTACCCTCTTTAATCCTCTATACTTGCTTTACAATGGCTGCGCCCAGACTCCTTAACCTTTGGGCGCAAAGCATTGTTTTACCTCAGCGGCTATTACGGTAGAGAAGAGCGAGGGTTTAAGTTGTAAAGGTTTTGGAAACCGATTTTTTTACCACCGCTTTCGGTCAAAACACAGCCTTGCAAAATCTGTAAGTTTCAAGTGGGTTCAGTTCTTTAAACTGGTAATTTACCACTTTCGTACCGAGCCTAATTTGTAGCCAAATTCCTATAAAAACCTTTTTGCAAATTTGCTACCGTACACAATTAGAAATCCTCTAAAAGAAAAGGGATAAAGGCGACTGGTAAGGGTAAATGTTCATTCAAAAAATGCTCAAGCAGGTTCAAACCTAAATTGAACAGGCTCAAATCCAGTCGTTCGGTGCGATGAATGACCCGGTTCCAGCCTTCAGCTAAAGCTATCGTACCCAGATGTACAATCCAAAGATAAGCCAGACAAGCCGCTAACAATAACCTTTCTAGCCGTTTAGGGTCATCCAAATGGCTCTTGTCCAGCCGAAACCCTCGGCTCTTGCTATCGGAAAAGAAGGTTTCAATCCTAAACCTCTTTTTGTAGTACCGGATTGCTTCCTGGGCTAGAGCCAAATTACTCACCAGATAAAGTGGCTCACGGTAAGGCTTTTGCCAGACCGCTATGACCAGTACTGGTCCGTACTCGTGTTTGCTGAATGCTACGCCGCTCTGACTCACTACCTGACCAGGCTGAACCCCTAACTTACTGATGGCATAATGAGCTTGTTCATCCAACCAGACCTGGCTATTTTTAGCAGTACGACAGACATACTGCCAACCGTAATAATCTAACCGTCTTAACAAACGACAGCCATCGAATTCACCATCACCCAAAAAGACTACTTGGCTACCAGACGGAACCAACGAGTGAACTTGCTTTAACAATCTGATGTGCAAAGCTTGAGCTAAATGTCCCTTTTTAGCCTTAACCACCAACCAACCCAAAGGTAAAGCCCGCCCCTGATATACTACACTGATTACTAAGCCCATTCCACCAGCACCAACCTGACTGCCATCTATCACCAGTACCAGTGGACAATGACACAGGCTACTCAGCAATTGTTTGGCGAAAGGAGCATACACCACTTTTTGGTTAAAGTTATCATTTTTGAGCAATCGGCGCATTCGGATGATGCGGCTTTCCCGTTTAGTTTTATCTGGCACTTTGGCGGCGATATTAGGCAACGCACTATGCCGACTACCTACAATCCCACTGATCACCATCGCTAGAATTGTTAAATATTGTAATTCGCGCCCCTGCGCTTGTGGGTGGAGTTGCAACAATTGCTGTTTTATGGCACGATGTCGGCGAAGGTTGTCACTCATTTTGGTATCCTTTTGCTTTCTACTTTGGTCGGTAAGAAAACTACAGTTTACCACTCTGCCTCAACCTTCTCCTCCTTTTCCTCTCCTTTATATCTGTACGGTAGCAAATTTGCAAAAGGTAATTCCTGTGGTGCAACAGCCCTGTTCAGCCCGGTTTGACCCTGATTAACGAGTATGTTAGTATGGTTTTGATAGGAAAAATAGCAAATATCTTGCACTATCAAGAAGAGGGGAGTGAACTGGCACGTTGAACCTCTAGCAACCTGTCGCCACTGGCAAGGTGCTAAATCCAGCCCGGTAGGGAAAGATAGAAGCCCGTGTAATAGCGCGGGAACTTGTAAACCTTCCGGTATGTACGGAGGGTTTTTTTGCGATTAGGAGGATAAGGGATTGAGCAACCAGATTTTTAATCCATTCGGCAGCCCGGAAAAGTATCAGGCTTCCAGCTTTATGCGGGAACTGGAAAAGCGCGTGTTGGTTTACGATGGCGCGATGGGTACACAATTGATGGAACGCAACTTGACCGTCGATGATTACGGTGGGGAGCAGTATCACGGTTGCAATGAATATCTGGTCTTAACCCGCCCTGATGTTATTGAAGAAATCCATTCCGCTTACTTCGCAGCAGGCGCAGATGTAGTCGAATCCGATAGTTTCACGGGTAGTCGCCTCAAACTGGACGAGTACAAACTCGGTCATCTGACTTATGAGATTAATTTCACCGCCACTCAGATTGCACGCCGAGTCGCCGACCGTTTTACCGCTGCCGACCCTTCACGTCCCCGCTTCGTTGCCGGAAGTATCGGACCTACCGGACTCCTGCCTTCCTCAGAAGACCCGGTGCTTGGCAACATCACCTTTGATCAGCTTAAAGAGACTTACGCCGAACAGAGCAAAGCGCTCATCGAAGGCGGCGCTGATGTGCTGCTAATCGAAACCTCACAGGATATTCTGGAAGTTAAAGCAGCAATTTTCGGGATTCGTGAAGCGATTATCCAAACCGGAAAATGGGTGCCGATTCAAGCGCAGGTTTCGGTGTTGGACGGTAACGGGCGAATGTTGTTAGGTACAGATATTGCCGCCGTTATGGTTACGCTAGAGAGTTTACGCGCCGATATTATCGGGCTTAATTGCGCCGTTGGTCCCGACCTGATGCGCGAACCGATGCGCTACCTAAGCGAACATAGCAAGGTTAAGCTTAGTTGCCTACCTAACGCCGGATTGCCGATTAATGAAAGAGGGCGCACCGTTTACCCGCTTCAGGCTGTACCTATGGCAGAAATCCTGAAAGAATTTGTAGAAGAACTGGGAATTAACATCGTCGGGACTTGCTGCGGCTCTACCCCTGAATACACCGCCGAACTCGCAAAACAGGTGTGGGGACATGAAAAGCCTGTGCGTACACTTCAAGCTGAAGCGCTGGTTTCGAGCGGTATTCGCGCTACCTCATTACTCCAAGACCCGCCACCAATGCTGGTAGGCGAACGGGTGAACAGCACCGGCAGCAAGAAGGTGCGGCAACTGCTGTTGGCAGATGATTACGATGGGTTGATGACCATTGCCCGCGAACAGGTGGAGGGTGGCGCACATACGCTAGACGTACAGGTGGCATTGACCGAGCGCACCGATGAAGCGGAACAGATGCGCCGTACCGTCAAGAAACTTTCTACCGCCATCGAAGCCCCGCTGGTAATCGACTCAACTGAAGCGGATGTAATTGAAGCTGCCCTGAAAGCTGCGCCCGGTCGCTGTATCATTAACTCTATAAATATGGAGCGAGGCACTGAGCGTATCGAAGCGATTATGCCGTTGGTGCGCGATCATGGCGCTGCCGTTATTGCGCTTACCATTGACGAAGAGGGCATGGCGCATACCGCCGAGCGAAAATTTGAGATTGCCACACGCATACGCCAGATCGTACATGAAAATTACGACCTACCGGATAACGCCCTTATTTTCGATTTGCTGACCTTCCCGCTTACTACCGGACAAGAAGACTTGCGAGAAGATGCCTATCAGACGCTGCTTGGTATCAAACGCCTAAAAGAGGCGTACCCGGAAGTTTTGACTATTCTGGGGGTTAGCAACGTTTCGTTCGGGGTGGCTCAAAGGGCGCGTGCAGTGCTTAACTCGATGTTCCTGCACCACGCAGTACAATACGGGCTAGATATGGCGATTGTAAATCCTAGCCACATTACCCCCTACGCTGAAATCCCGGACGAGCAGCGCAAACTGTGCGATGACCTGATTTTCAATCACGATCAGGATGCCTTGCCCCGCTTTATCGAATTTTTCGAGAAGAATACCAGCGCCGGGGTCAAAGCCGAAGCGGAAGACGCAACCGCAGGTATGTCGGTGGCTGAGAAGTTGCATTACCAGATTCTGCACCGCAAGAAAGAAGGCATTGAAGCGCTGGTAGATGCCGAGGTGGAAAACCGGGGCGCAGTGCCGGTACTCAACGAGGTGTTGCTGCCTGCCATGAAAGAGGTTGGCGACAAGTTTGGCGCGGGCGAACTCATTCTGCCTTTCGTGCTGCAAAGCGCCGAAGTGATGAAAAAAGCGGTGGCGTGGCTTGAACAATACTTAGAAAAGAAAGAAGGCTATACCAAAGGTAAGGTGGTAATTGCTACCGTCTTTGGCGATGTGCATGACATCGGCAAGAGCCTGGTGAATACCATTCTCACCAACAACGGCTACACCGTGTACGATTTAGGCAAGCAAGTTCCGGTCAATACTATCATCGAGAAAGCGGTGGAAGTGGGCGCGGATGCCATCGGTCTTTCCGCCTTGTTGGTCAGTACCAGCAAGCAAATGCCGCTGTGTGTGCAGGAATTACAACGGCGCGGTTTGGATTTCCCCGTCCTCATTGGTGGAGCCGCCATCAATCGGGCTTTTGGATATCGCACCAATTTTGTCAATAACAATCCTGAAACGCCCTACACGCCCGGTGTCTTTTACTGTAAAGACGCTTTTGAAGGCTTGTCGGTTATAGACAAACTCACCGATAAAGCTGCCAGCGCCCAATTTAAAAACCAGTTGTTGGTAGAGGCGCATGCATCGATTGTGAAAGAGCATGAACGAGATGCCCGCGTAGCACAAACACATGCCCGGCTAGAAGCGGAAGCAGCTACCAAAGCAGCCTTGAACGGTAGCATTCGTCCTAGTGGCGTTGAAGACCTTAAGCACTTACCCGAACCACCCTTCTGGGGTTACTGCACCCTTAAGCAATTGCCTTTAGAGCAGCTTTTTGACTTGCTGGATAAAAACACCCTGTTCCGATTGCATTGGGGCGGCGGTAGCAGCAAAAAAAAGCTTGAGGGTGGCTATGAAACGCTGGTAAAGGATGAGTTCGAGCCGTTGTTGGCGGAACTACGCGAGTCGGCAGAGCGCGAAGGCTTCCTTGCTCCCAAGGCGATTTACGGCTACTTCCCATGTCGCACCGAAGGCGAAGAAGTAGTAATTTATGACCCTGAGAATCGGGAACGCGAACTGACCCGCTTCAGTTTCCCACGTCAACCCGGTGGCGAAAAGCTGTGTCTTGCCGACTATTTTGCCACTAGCCAAACCGCCGCCGGCAAATACGATGTAATACCCTTACAGGTAGTTACCGCCGGGCAAGTTGCGGGCGAATATTGCGACCGACTCAACAAGCAAGGCGATTATAGTCGCGCCTACTTTGTGCATGGGCTTGCCAGCAGCATAGCGGAAGCTGCCGCAGAGTATCTCAACCGACAGATTATCGCGGAATTAGGGTTGCACGAAGGACAAGGCAAACGCTATAGCTGGGGATATCCTGCTTGCCCAGATCTGGAAGACCAGCAAAAGTTGTTCCAACTGATGCCCATCACCAGCGAAATTGGGGTGAGCATTACCGAAGCGCACCAACTTGACCCTGAGCAAAGCACAGCCGCGCTGGTGGTACACCACACCTCCGCCAAATACTACTCCACCCTAGATCGCGAATCGGTTTCCCGCCTGTAGTAAAATAGTAATAGAGGATGCTGGATTAATAATTATCCGGCATCCCCTACTCAACAAACATGATAACCTCTTTTAGCAGGAGTAGTATTTCCTATGGCAATAGGTTTTCAGGTTACTTTTGATTGTAGCAACCCGGACAAGTTAGCTCATTTTTGGGCGGATGCCCTTCATTACAAAATTCCCAACCCACCGTCCGGTTTTAATACATGGAATGAATTTCTCAAAGCGCGAAACATTCCTGAAAGTGAGTGGGATAGCAAATCCGCGATTGAAGACCCGGAGGGCAAAGGCTCGCGTATTTTCTTCCAAAAAGTACCGGAGCCTAAAATCGTTAAAAATCGAGTGCATCTGGACTTGAATGTGAGTGGGGGCTTTTCGACTCCGCTTCAAGATCGGATTGATCGGGTTAAAGCAGAAACAGCGCGCCTGATTACGCATGGCGCAAAATTACAGCGCGAAATGCAAACCCAAGATGAATACTGGATTGTTTTGACCGACCCGGAAGGCAACGAGTTCTGTGTACACTAGCAAGCAGACAGAATGAGAGCGGGAAAGATTACCATAAAAATACGAGGCGTACTGCTCAGAATACGCCCCTGCCTGAATTTATCGGCTAATGGTGCGGTTAGGTCCGCGCAGCAGGTAACCCAGGCCGAATAGCAGTAAGCCAAGAACCGCCCACCATATGTCAAATTGCCAAATCAGGAACAATAAGCCAAGTACAACGGTAGCAGCGCCGGTGAAAAGCGGCGCCAACTTCTCCGCCGATTTAAACCCAATGTTAAAACGACCCCATGCGTTGTAAACGCCAAACGCGCCGATTACAATAAGTGCAATTCCTGCTACAAAACTCAGTATGCCCATTTTTCATTCTCCTTTTCACTACCAAAATAGCCAAGTTCAGGAATATATACTAAAATGCGCCCGGAAAGTTTCTTTTTATTTTAAGCCAAACCACAAAAATGTCATTAATTCATGCGAATCAACCCTTGCCACGCATTTTTCTGGCTAATGTAGGGGTGAATGCCAGCCATATCAATCTCGGTTTGCAAAGCCCACGTTTCCCAGACGGGCGTTTTGAGTTTATACCCATTCCAGAGCTAAAAGAATTCCAACAAGCATCCGGCTTTGTGCGATATAACCAACTTCAATGCTGGAACGAAACAAATGAATCGTTGGCGCGTTATATACCTATAAACCGGGCAGATTTAGCGGTACATGCCGACCCTGATTTTACCGCGCTGACTTACGGCGATGAATGTGGGCGAACCCCTCGCGCCGCCGCTCTCAAGCAAGCGCAACCCGGCGATATACTGGTATTTCTGGCAAGGTTGGCAGATTATCACAATGGGCTGTTTACCGGGCAAGCCGGTTTTTATCTGGTGGGCTTTCTAGAAATAGCCAGAATCTTAAAAGATATTCGCGCCCAACTTGAACCTGCTAACTTTGCGCGATATATGCATAACGCCCATTTTAGAAGAGCGCAGCATGACCCGCGTTGGTACGATGGTTTTTACATTTTTGAGGGTTCGGCACGTTCAAGGCGTTTTCAGATTGCATATCCATTTGGCAAAGCTGAAGCAGAACAATACTTACGTGATAAAAGCGGGCAACCTTTTCGATGGCAAGAAGGACGAACCGAGCTTCAAACTATCGGTTCTTACACCCGCACCTGCCGTTGTGTATTGGATGCAGGACGAAGCGCAGAAGAAAAAAGTCGTGCTTTAGCATTTATCGGAAATATTCTTCTGGGATAGCATAAATAATAACATTACAACTACCCGATTCAGTCACTATTGATTTTATTTATGGGATACCTTAAAATGTAACAAGGCTTCACAGCGTCAATTTTGAGCAGAAATCCCACTCTTAAGAGACTTGAAGGGGTAATAAATAATTCACTTGTGCGGCAAAGAAATCCTCAGCTAGCCAGAACGGGAGCCAAAAATGCAGCTAATCGTGCAAAGCGGTTCGGACGCTGGAAAGTCTTTCAATCTAGAGAACCAGCTAGTAGTTTTGGGCAGGCAGGTTGGTTGTGATATTGTCCTAAATGACACGCAAATATCCCGCCGTCACGCCCAATTTGAAAACCGTAGTGGTACGATATTTATAACCGACCTCGGTTCCGCTAACGGAAGTTATGTTAATAGCCAAAGGCTCGCGCCGAATACTCCCCGCGCTTTGCAACCCGGAGATATTATTAAAATTGGCGACAACAGTATGCAATTTGCAGCAACAGCCGCCCCTACCCAGATGGCAATGCCCAGCGCACCGATGCAACCTCCGGTTTATCCTGTGCAACCGCAGGGGTATCAGCCCTACAACACGCCTCCGGTACAACCCCAACCCCAAGCTTACCAGCCGCAGGCTTATCAGCCCCAACCCCAAGCTTATCAACCGCAGGCATACCAACCTTATGCCCCTGCCCCTGCTCCCAAGAAAAAGGGCGGCGCTGGCATAATTGTCTTGATTGTAGCTTTGCTGGTATTGATCGGTGGGGGCGCAGTAGCGGGATTTTTTGTACTGAGTGGCAACAAGGATAACACGCCAACTCCCGGTACGGCAGTTGCCAACACTCCCGGCGGAGTGAGAACCACCGGTGGTGCAAATGGTACAACCGGAATAGCCACAACCGCTATTTTAGTGACTACCGTAGCTACCGGGGCAAGCGGTACCAACGCACCGCCACCCTCTCCCGCCCCTTCTACGGTTGCGGCAGTAGCAACTAAAGTGCCGGTTATTCCGGTTACAACCGTAGCCTCAGTTGGTGGGACTGGTGGTACGGTTAATAACTTTGGAGTAAGCGTTACCTTTCCTAACGACTGGAAAACCAGTTCGCGGGAAGAAACCAATAATGTAGGAACCATTCAAGGCATTAGCCCTGAAGGAGCTTTTGTCTCAATCCTGCGCTTTCCCGGATTAGGTGGAGATTTGCAAGCTCGTGCCGATCAATTTATTAGCGCCTTCAAGAACCAGAATTCCAAACTTAGTGTTACCGTTCAACCAGAAGTCAACCGCAATGGTGTGGTAACTTTTGAGGTGGAATATCCGAACCCGAATTCACTTACCTTTCACGAATATATTATGTTGACTCAAAATTCAAACCGGGACGCTTATTTGATTGAATTGGGCGCGGAGAAAAGCAAAATCGCCTCCTTTAACAACACTTTTGGAGATATTCTAGACTCACTCCAATTTAGCTAATAGTAAAGGAGGCGGTATCTTGCAGTTTTCCGGCGTATACCTGATTGTGCTGCTGCCCGCGTTTCGGAGGAATAGATAATTGCTCAAGCTTGATCCTGTTGCGCTTACTGACGTAGGGCGCAAACGTGAACATAATGAAGATTACCTCGGCGACCTTTTAATAAAGGGTGAGCCTGCCTTTGACCCCCGTAAGGTGGAAGAAAAAGGGCATCTCTTTGCTGTTGCCGATGGCATGGGCGGCTATGCTGCCGGTGAGGTTGCCAGTGAATTGGCAATAAACACCCTCTTCGACCGCTATTACAACGGGCCGACTTCGGGTCGGCTTGATAATGACCTGATGCAAGCCATCATTACTACCAATACTGAAGTTTATAAAGCCGGTACCGAACCGGGTAAGGGGCAGATGGGTACTACTCTAACCATTGCCGTAATTAAAGGTAACCGGGTATTGGTGGGTAATGTCGGTGATAGTCGCACCTATCTTATCAGGAAAGGCATTCCGTTGCGCATCACCCGCGACCATTCGCTGGTGCAAGAGCAGATCGAAATGGGCGCGCTAACCCCTGAACAGGCTTCAAAAAGCCTTATCCGCAACATCATCACCCGCGCCATCGGGCATCGGGACGAAGTTGAGCCTGATCTTTTTGAGCAAGAACTTCAACCGGGAGATGTAATTCTGCTTTGTTCGGACGGATTGCATGGTCTGGTCAAAGAAATGGAGATGGGTACTATTGTAGCGGCAGCTCCTAATCTTCAGAAAGCGTCTCAGGAGTTGATTGACCTTGCTAATTCACGCGGGGGCAGCGACAATATCAGCGTATTGTTGATCGGGATTAATGAATTAGGTCCGACGATACCTTCATTTCTTGGTACTCCTAGCACGCAAACCAACGGTAATGCCGCTACTTTGGAAATTCCAGCCATTGACCAGGTAACCACACGCACACCTGCTGCCGCAGAAACTCTAAAAGTTCCCGCCCCGGTGGATAATAAACCTACTGTTCAGACTCCTGTGCAGGTTAAGAAAGCCAAAGGCTCAGGCGGCTTTATTTTTGCGGCTTTATTTGTTTTGCTGGCAGCAGCGGCAATTGCAGCATTTCTATATATTAGCTCCAATTCATCAACTTCTGGAAACACAACTCAAACCCCGACTACTTCCACAACCACCAACTCGGCACAAACCATAATTCCAACTGTTACACAGGCTGCTGCCGCTATTGCTAAAACCAGCGCACTACCCGTAGCCGTCTCTACTACCAATCCTGCCACCGCTGGTGGTAACGCGCCACAACCGCCTGTTTCACCGGGTATCCAGATTGACCGAAGCCAGATAAAGCGGCTTGAAATCTGGCTGACCGTTTCAGGATGGCCTTCAACTGTAGCAGCTAAGGATTGCGTATTCAGGCTTGAGCGTGTCTCTAGTTCCGGGTTATCGTTAGGCTATGTAGGTGACCAAATCATTGAGGGTAAGCAGTATTTTGTATTCAGCACCTCTCAGGATGCCAACCTTGAATTAGCGGCTTCCACCTATATTGTCAGCGCAATTTGCCAAAACCAACCTGCCGAAACATTTGGATTGAAGTTTAGCGGTAAAGATTTACGTATCGAAGATAATGGCGTTAGTGCCGGTTCCGGCGCACAACTTAAATTCGACTCCGGTGTCCTGAAGATGCTTTACAGCCTCGAAACTGCGGAAAGCACTACACGTGGTGAGGTGGAACCCTTTTCTTCCGGGGCAACGCCTTTGCCACCCGGCACTACAACACCTCGGGGTTAGACCTAGTTTTGTAAAAGACTTATGATACTAAAAGGGACGGTAATAAAACACGGGTTACCGCCCGTTCTTTGTCTTATATGGGTGCTACTCGCCAACCTATTGCTGCTGGCTTGTGGCACAGAACCTACGCCTGCCCCACATCCGGTAATTATCGATAGCAAAACGGATACGATGCTATCGGATTTATTGCTGAAATACAACACGGGCGGTCTGGATGCAGCTAGACAATTCGCCCACGATAGCGGTTTATTAGATGAACAGGATCGGGTACGCTTCGAACTAACGCTAGATAGTAGCACAAACTTGCCGACTGTTAAGCAAAAGCTGGAACAGATGGGGGCAATTGTGACGGCTTCCTACGAACATTACCTGTCGATACGAGTCAGCCTACCAGAACTGGTAAAACGCAGTGGTCAACAAGATTTTTGGAATGATTTAGGCTCTTTAAGCGCAGTACGCGACCTAAAAGTGATTCTCCAACCGCCCACCGCCGATATTTTTGCGCCACAGGAAGGGTTGAAAGCGACAGGGGCAGAGGTTTGGCAACAGGCGGGTTATAACGGTAAAGGGGTCAAAGTAGGGATAATAGATAGCGGTTTCGCCGGATTCCGCGATTATTTTGGAAACGGGCTACCACCAAGCAATCAAGTAACTTTCCAATCCTTCGTTTATGGGGAGGGGGAAGGTTCTGGAAAACATGGCGTATCGGTATCAGAAATAATCAATAGCTACGCCCCGGAAGCGCAATTGTATTTGGCAGCTATCGAGGATGAGATCGGATTTGCCAAAGCAGTGAATTGGCTGATGGAAAATCGGGTGCAGATTATTCAAGTGTCGCTGGCATGGGGTGGTTTATGGCCTAGCGATGGTAGCAGCCTTCTTTCTTCGAAACTGACTGAGGCGAGAAACGCGGGGGCATTGCCGGTTGTATCAGCAGGTAACTACGGACGAGCGCATTATGCAGGCAATTTTAAGCCTGATACTAACGGCTTTAACCGCTTTGGTAGCACTGAGGGAGCAATAACCCTGAAGTTTACCGCTACATCTGATAATTGCTGGGTTTCGTTGCGCTGGGATGAGAATTGGGACGCACCTTCAACGAATCTGGACCTTTACATTTTGGATGAGAATAAGCAGCCTAAAGGCAGTTCTCGTAATTTGCAAGGAGATGGCAGCAATAAGCCCCCGGTTGAATTGGCGCCTTTCCACGCTGAACCTAATCGGACTTATTATATTCAGGTGCGTAACGCAGGCAAAGGTGGTGAAGGGGTACATTTTAACCTATATGCCTATAACGCCAGTTTCGAGGAATATGATCCATCAGGCAGCCTTGCTGCTCCCGGTGATGCAAAAGGGGCAATTACAGTTGGAGCAGTATCGTGGCGTGATAATACGCTTGAACCCTATAGCAGTCGTGGTCCCACTCAGGATGGGCGCAAGAAACCGGAATTGGTAGCGCCAACGGGAGTAACCTTGCGGAGTGTAGGGCAAAATCAGGTGTTCAGCGGAACAAGTGCAGCAGCCCCTCAAGTGGCAGGGATAGCAGCGGTAATTTTGAGCGCAGCCCCAGCTTTGAACGCGAACCAATTGGAAACATACCTTCACCGCAACATCCAGCCTTTTAAGAGCGAAGACCCCAACGCCACCGGATGGGGAGAAGCTCATTTTGGAGCAATTGAGGCGTTGCAGGGTGGCGTAGCAGAATTATTAGGGGCTGAGGTAGCTGGCCCGGTTGTGAACGACAACTTTACCGATTATCGAGGGGGTTTGCCGGATAACTATCAAGCATATTACGGTACATTGCCGGATGGTACAACCGCCTATTTTGTCAGGGTAGGCAAACCAAACGAACTTAATTGGAGTGTGTATTCAAACCGAATTTATCGTGAGTTCAAAATAGATTTCACGGCGGGATTCTCAAATGCAGTTAAAGAGGATGGCTACTTTTACGGGGTATTATTCTGGCAACGCAGTGCTACCGCTTACTACCTTTTCTGCGTAAGCGGCAACGCCTTTGCAGTGCTTGAACGCAACGGAGATAGTTGGCGCGAGATTGTACCTTGGACAGCCAGTAATATGTTTAATATAAATAGCGGGAATTTGCGATTTAGTCTTGAAGCAACCGCCGGATATCTTAAAATAAAAGCGCAGGGTATGGGTTTAATCAGTGTACCGCTCCAAAATCCCACATTAGGCGGAAATATGGGTTTCGTTACAGGGAAATTTGGAGGGACGGCTGCTATTACCGGGGGGATTTTTAACCAACCGTTGGCAATGTTCAGTGATTTAGCAATTACACCTTTATCGAGTCAATAAAATATTATAAAGTAATTATCAAGCAAAAAGCAGAGTGTAAATTAATGCGGGGTAGCCCGCTCCATAATGCAGGAGAATTCAAATGCCAAATCCTTTCTTCATTGTACAGCGTGGACCTGATATAGGCAGACGCTACGAATTGGAAAAAAACCAGATTACCATCGGACGCAGCGATGATAATGATATTTCGTTTGACGATCCGTATGTTTCGCGCTACCACGCGGTTATTAAGGTTCTGTCAGGTGAATGGGCAATAATCGATCTAGGAAGTGAAAACCCGGTATTAATCAAGGATACCGCGCTTGAAGCGGGGACACCTTATAACCTCCTGCATCGTGACATTGTACGAATCGGGCAGAATATTTTAAGCTACCAGAACCCGGCTACCGCTCCGGCACGCCCGGTTGCGCCAATTCCAGAAAAAGTATCGGTGGCAGATTCATTAAAAGTGCCAGAACCCGCTCAACCTGTTTACACAGCGCCGGTTTCTAACTACGATGCGCCAACCCCACCCCCAGCGCAAGTATATGCGCCACCTGTCCCCGATGCCGGAGCAACCGTGGTTGGTACTAACTACGCGGCAATGATGACAACCCCAGCGCCTACGCCAGAACCTGCGCCTGTACCACCGCCTGCGCCTATAGTTGAAGAACCTGTTGCGCCTACGCCGCCCCCGGTGCAAGCCGCATACCCGGACGACAAACCCACCAACCCTCCGGTTTCATATGCACCGCCGATTTCGGAAGAGGATGCCGGTTCTACAATGGTCGGTAATTATAGTCAGTATAGCCAACCTTACCAACCAGTACAGCCACAAACCCCGCCAGCGTCGCAACCGCCACAGCAGCCTGAGCAACAGCCTTATCAAAGCTATGACCAATACAACCAGTACGGGCAGTATGGTCAATACGGGCAATATGGACAGTATGGGCAATACGGGCAGCAAAATTACCAGCAATATGAGCAGCCACAATACGGGAGTAACTTGCCAACCGAAAACGACTCTACTAAGGTAATAGGTGGCAGCACTGCCAACAAAACGCCGGAAAATGAAGAAGCTCCTACCAGTTATGTAAACTACAACCAATATAACCCACAACCGACTCCGACTCCGCCGACTCCTCCTAAAGAGGAGAAGAAAGAGCCAGAATATGACCCGGACGATGCGCCTACTACGGTTATCAGAATTGATAAGTCTAAGTTGCAACAATAAGATTATAAGAACGGGAACAGGCTAAAAAGTCTGTTCCCGCCCTTCAGCTTGAAACCTCTTCCACCATTTACGCGATAGCATGGGCGATCTCGAAATCCGCAATAGCGCAACTCCATTGGTTTTGAATCGAGGAAAAGGTGAAAAATCGCACTTTAACTGAGCTTATTGATTCAACTGATTCAGCTTGGTCTCTTATTCATACTTGGTTAGCCCACGCCAAGAATAATTATCAAATCCTTCCGGGAACAGAAACTGCCAAAGCGCATACTCTTTTAAAACTTCAGGTTACGACTCGTTCCCCGATGGGCGCGATAGCATTTCATTGTGGCGGGATTCTCTTTGATTATGGCTGGTTAAGATTCTTAGGTTCTGGTAATAGTAACATTTCGGGTAATCTTCTAAGCTGGAACAAGTATTTAGATATGGGCGTAGAACCTCAATTAAAGGATGCGTTGATAATCGCCTATGATGTGATAGGGGGTTTCTTTGCCATAAACGGTGGCGCATTTAAAGGTACACAAGGAAATATTTTCTATCTAGCCCCGGATACACTAGAGTGGGAGGACATGGAAAAAACCTATTCCGACTTCCTGTACTGGGCGATAGTGGGAGATTTAGCCCTATTTTACCAAAACGCCAGATGGCATAGTTGGGAAGAGGAAGTATTAAAGCTAAAAGGCGAAGAGGGTTTTTCAATATACCCACCGCTATGGGCAAAAGGCGAGGCGGTAGAGGCAAGAAGCAGAAAAGTTGTGCCAATTTCTAGTTTGTGGAAATTGCATATGGAATTTTAAAACTCCTGGAATCAGTTTCTGACTTATTGAGATAAATGCTGTCAAAATTTCTTCTATATTGTAAGTAATCAACCACCAGCAAGAACTAGACCGGACACTTTTACAACCCCTACTATTTCAACCCACCGATGGCAAAATTTATATCTTCTGAAAACGAGTACCTCCAACCCTGTTAAGCTAACGGCAATATAAATATTTTACTCGGCTTTGTTGTTTAAAGACTGTTTCTAATTTCACAATTATGCTACACTTCATAATAGTGTGTTATAGAGGTTAGATATAGCAATGGAATATTGAAAGGATCCTGCCTATGCCCGGTGGACAAGCAGGCAATGTACTTTATCATCAAAGACATCCACTAGACTCTTTCTTTGCGCCCCGCAACGTAGCCATGATCGGCGCAACCGATACAGCAGGTAGTATCGGACGTACTGTCCTTTGGAACCTTATCAGTAGCCCCTTCGGCGGCACTGTTTTTCCCGTAAACTTCAAGCACCATAGCGTGCTAGGTATCAAAGCATACCACAAAGTTAAGGATATACCGGAAAAACTCGACCTAGCAATTATAGCTACCCCCGCCCAGGGAGTGCCAGAGCTGATGCGTGAGTGTGTTGAAGTGGGCATTAAAAATGCCATCATTATATCTTCCGGCTTCAAAGATCGGGGTGAAGAGGGTGTGCGGCTGGAAAAGCAAATCCTAGAAGAAGCGCGGCGCGGTAAAATGCGCTTGGTGGGACCGAATAGCCTCGGTGTAATGTGCCCCCCCAGCGGCTTAAATGCTACTTGCGCGCGCCATACCGCCCAACCGGGTAACGTGGCTTTCATCAGCCAAAGCGCCGCCGTGACAAGCACCGTATTGGATTGGAGCCTAAGTGAAAATGTCGGCTTTAGCGCAGTGGTAGCGGTTGGCTCGATGCTAGATGTCGGTTGGGGGGAACTCATCAGCTATTTTGGTAGCGACCAACAGACCAAAAGTATCGTAGTTTATATGGAAACCCTGAACGATGTGCGTTCTTTCTTGTCGGCAGCACGGGAAGTTTCGCTCAACAAGCCGCTGATTGTGCTAAAAGCTGGCACTCAGAACGGCAGGCATTCTGCCCTTTCACATACCGGGACGTTAACCGGTAGAGACGACGTTTTTGAAGCAGCTTTCCGGCGCTGCGGTGTATTAAGAGTCAATCGCATATCGGAACTGTTCGATCTGGCAGAGGTACTTGCCAAACAACCTCGCCCAAGAGGTCGCCGCTTGACCATTATTACCAATACAGGGGCTGCCGGAATATTGGCTACGGATGCGCTCACCGCGCTTAAAGGCGAACTTGCACCCTTGCCAGAATCTATAATACAGCAATTGAACGAGAGTTTGCCAACTCACTGGAGTAAATCTAACCCGATTGATATTATGGGAGATGCCAGCCCACAGCGTTACGCCAAAGCCCTTGAAATTGCCCTCAAAAACCCGGAAAGCGATGGGGCGATGGTAATCCTTGCGGCACATCCAGAATCAGCGCCCAACGAAACTGCTGAAGCTCTCAAGGAAGTGGTGAAAAATATCCGCGTTCCGGTACTGGCAAGTTGGATGGGACGCTCGGATGCGGTAGAAGGTACTGCCAGCCTGAACCGTTTCGGCATCCCAACCTTCCCTTACCCAGATACTGCCGCCCGTATGTTTTGCCATATGTGGCGCTACAACGAAAATCTACACAACCTTTACGAGACTCCTGTTGCTATCCCGGATACAATCAAGGATGAGGTGGCAGGGCGCGCCGAGGTAGAAGCGATCATCGCCGCCGCCCGTAAAGACAATCGCACCACCCTTTCCGAGATTGAGTCGAAACATATTCTGGAAGCCTACCACATCCCTACTATTCCGGCGCAACTTGCGGTAACTCTGGAAGAAGCGTTGCAATGTGCTGACGGAATCAGCTATCCGGTTTCTATTATGGCGCACATCCGCGGCAACATTCGAAGCGCGGAATATTGCGGAGAAAAAAATAACCTGCTGGACGAACGGGCGTTACGGACAGCGTATCTTGATATTGCCGAGTCAATCAGCAACCAGATAGGCAAGGAAAATTTCCTCGGTGTCACAGTACAGCCTTCCACTTTCTGGGAAGGGATTGAATTGATCATCGGCAGCAGCGTTGACCCCCAGTTCGGTCCAATCCTCATGTTCGGTTCAGGTGGCAAGTTGGTAGAAAGCTACAACGACCGCGCCATTACTCTGCCACCCTTGAATACCACTCTAGCGCGTCGTATGGTTGAACGCACCCGAATTTTTGGCGCTCTTGCCAATAATAAAATTTGTGGTGGAGTTGACCTTGAAGAATTGGAGAGGCTTTTGGTCAGGTTCAGCCGTTTGGTGGTTGAACAACGCTGGATTAAAGAAATTGATATTAACCCGGTGCTGGCTTCTCCCGAAGGACTGGTAGCTTTACACGCCCGCATGGTGTTGCACGACCCCTCAGTAGCCGAAGAAAACCTGCCGCAACTCGCCATCCGACCCTACCCTACCCATTATCTCGAACAGTGGTTTGCCAAAGATAAAACTTCTGTCATCATTCGCCCGATTCGCCCGGAAGATGAGCCGCTGGTCGTCAAATACCACGAAACCCTCTCCGAGCGTAGCGTCTATTTTAGATACCTGCACATGCTCAGTCTGAATCAACGTATCGAGCATGATCGTTTAACTAAAATCTGCTTCATTGATTATGACCGGGAAATTGCGCTGGTGATTGATTATGAAGACCCCGAAACCAAAGAACATCAAATACTTGGAATCGGACGCTTGAGCAAGGTTTACGGCACAAATGAGGCGGAATTTGCCATATTAATCAGCGATAACCAACAGGGACGCGGCTACGGCAAAGAACTGCTTTTGCGCCTAATTCAGATTGGACGCGATGAGAAGCTCGACAAAATCATAGGCTACATCCACCCTGAGAACATGGACATGCAGCGAGTCTGCGAGCGAGTCGGTTTCAAACGCCGTTATTCGATGGAGGAAGGCTTAATAGAAGTCTGGATAGCGCTTTAGACTTCACGGCAATATTACTTTAGTTATGCTAAAATACAGCCTATGAGCGTTGACAAGTCATGGGCTGATACAATCATACTTTGCGTTTCCGGCATAGTGGCATTTGGCGTTTCAATCTGGCTCACCCCTTTTCTGCGAAACTGGGCGGTTACGCGGGGGTGGGTTGTGCCGCCTTCTCCGCGCCGAGTGCATGTTAACCCAACCCCACGAATCGGCGGGCTTGCTATCTATCTCAGCTTTGTATTTGCCATCATAGCAGGTATCGCCATCAGCTTTCTGCTCATTGCCGCCGGATTATTTAAAGGACAGTTCTGGCTCGGCGACGATTTATGGCGTATTATCCTGCTGTTGCTTGGTTCATTACCGATTGCGGTTATCAGCACCATTGACGATATCAAAGAACTTTCCCCCTTACCTCGCCTGCTATCTCACTTTCTGGGCGCTGCAATAATTGTAGTGCCGCAAGTACTCTACCCTACCGGCAGACCGGGCGTACTGATCGACATCATAAACAATCCTTTTGGGGGGATCATCCGTCTGGGAGACATTCCAATTCTCGCCCTCATCATCACCCTCGTTTGGATTGTGGGCATGATGAATACCATCAATTGGATAGATGGGTTGGACGGGCTTTCGGGCGGTATCGTCTTCATTGCAGCGATAATGCTATTCCTCGAAAATCTTTTGGGTGGGCGCAATGCCGAGCATGGTTATCAATGGCAATTTACCAGCGCGCTGATTGCAGTGGTACTGGCAGCTTCAATAGCCGGATTCCTGCCCTTTAACTGGCATCCCGCCAGTATCTTTATGGGCGATAGCGGCGCAATGTTTCTTGGGTTTGCGCTGGGCGTTCTGTCTATCATTGATGGGGCAAAACTGGCAACGGTATTATTAGTGGTGGGATTACCGGTTATGGATGCCATCTGGGTAGTGCTGTATCGGCTCTACAACCGCCGTAGCGCCGGGAAAGCCGATAAAAGCCATATACACCACCGCTTGCTCGAAATGGGCTACAGCCAGCGTCAAATCGTACTCTTTTTCTACGCCCTAACCATCATCTTTGGGTTGGTGGGTATAATGCCCATCACGCAAGAGCCGTGGATAAAATTCCTAGCGTTGGTTGTATTGGTAATCCTGCTGCTGCCCATCATCCTCTACAGCGTTTATTATCACCCTCGCAATCGCAAACCCAATCAGCAAGAACAAAAACAGGACCTATAAACCGATTCTTCCCCTATAATACAATAAACACTCCCCCTTTATGGGTAGTCTTATCTTGATATTTACCTTATAATTTTCTGGAATTAATAAAATAGAGCAATTCCGTCTCCAATCGAAAGTAAAATGTACTTATGAGCAAAAGAAAACTAATAATAGGCGCGGTCATACTAACGGCAATCGTCGCCTTTTTTCTTATATTATTTACCTCTGGTCCGACTGGTACAACGGTAAATTACAATGATTTCTTGAAGAAAGCGGTAAACGGTGAAGTTACCACCATTACCACTAACCAAAGCAATCATACTATCAACTTTACAGTTGGGAGCGAACCGGATAAAAGCTATACCACTACTTTGCCCGGCGGTCTTACTCGCATAGATGATGTATTAATCAGTTACGGTGTACCGCTGGACAAATACCCTATGCTGAAAACCGATAGTAGCGCGTGGATCAGCGGAGTACGCAGCGTATTGCTGATGCTGCTGCCGGTTATCATTATCCTCGGTTTCTGGTTCTTGATGAGTCGCCGCTCTGCCGGGTCAGGGGGAGGGATGGACTCACAGTTTAGCTTCGGGCGTAGTAACGCGAAAACCGTCACTCCTCAAAAGGTGGGCGTCACTTTCGCCGACGTTGCCGGAAACGAAGAAGCCAAGCAAGAGTTGGAAGAAGTAGTTGAATTTCTCAAGGATCATACCCGCTTTACCGAATTAGGAGCGCGCATTCCCAAAGGCGTGCTGTTGGTAGGTCCGCCCGGCACCGGTAAAACCCTGCTGGCAAAAGCAGTAGCAGGGGAAGCTAACGTTCCTTTTATGAGCGTTAGCGGTAGCGAATTTGTAGAAATGTTCGTAGGTGTAGGCGCGGCGCGTGTGCGCGATTTGTTCGCTAGAGCTAAAAAGATGGCGCCTTGCATCATTTTTATTGATGAAGTCGATGCCCTCGCCCGCAAACGTGGGGTGCGCGTAGGGGGTGGCACTGAGGAACGCGAGCAAACCCTGAACCAGATTCTGGTTGAAATGGATGGCTTTGATAGCGCCACAAATATCATTATCATCGCTGCTACCAACCGCGCCGATATCCTTGATCCGGCGTTCCTGCGCCCCGGTCGGTTTGATCGTCAGATACAGGTGGACAACCCGGATTACCTTGGGCGAGTCGCTATTCTACAGGTACATAGCAAAGGCAAACCACTTGCTCCTGAAGTGGATTACAACCGTATCGCCCGCCAAACCGCTGGTTTTAGCGGCGCTGATCTGGCAAACTTGGTCAACGAAGCTGCTATTCTCACTGCGCGCCGCAACAAACGCCAGATTGGAATGGATGAACTGGAAGAATCAATTGATCGGGTAGTAGCCGGACCGGAACGCAAAAGCCGAGTTATTAGCGAACACGAAAAAATTGTTACTGCCTATCACGAAGTAGGGCATGCCCTGTGCGCTAAACTGGCGGGTGGGGTTGACCCGGTGCAAAAAATCTCTATTATTTCGCGCGGGAGAATGGGCGGTTATACCCGTGTCGCCGCCGATGAAGATCGCAGCTTGATGACCAAAACGCAACTCGAAGGCTTTATGACTTTTGCTTTGGGCGGGCATGCTGCCGAGGAGTTGATGTTTGGCGAAGCTAGCACCGGTCCTAGCAATGACATTGAGCGCGTCACCCAAATGGCACGGGCGATGGTGACAGAATATGGTATGAGCAGGCTTGGTCCGGTGGCTTACGGCGAAAACATGGGTGGTCGTCAGCGTGTCGCCAATTACAGCAATACGGTTGCCTTCGAAATTGACCGTGAAGTAACGGCGATGATAAACGAGGCATTGAACCGTTCTCGCTCCATTCTTTCCACCTATCGCAGACATTTGGTAGCCATCTCTAATCTGGTGCTAGAAAAAGAGGTTATCAGCGGTGATGAGATGGATGCGCTTTTCGAGCAGGTGCTACAGGAATTTCAGGCTGAAGAAAGCATAAAGTTGCTCACCTACAAATATAATGACGCTACTAAGCCTTTCGAACGGAAAACCGAGCCGGGGAAAACCGGAACCGGCACTAATGGCTAGAGTGACACTTACTTTTTGCTAACAAGTCAGATGTTTTCATAATCCCTTCTCCGGACAAACGCCGGAGCGGGGATTTTTCTATGCCTGATTTGACAGTTAAGCAATCCAGACTCTACAATCGCGCTGATGATTGAAAATGCACAGCCGAAAAATGCCGCTATACTCCACGGAGTCGGTTCTTCTATACTCGCGGTTTTCCCTGCGCCTGTTCTCAAAACATGGCTATTGTGGCGCGTGGGACTTTTTATATTCCCGGCATTAGTGGGAATGCTGATACCACCTGCCGAAGTTCCAACCGCATTACCTGCCAAAGTATCGGATGGTTGGTTCGAGCATTTGATCTGGAATTGGACGGGGTGGGATGGAGGTTGGTACATCACCATCGCCGAAAAGGGCTATACCCGCGAAGGTTCAAACGCTTTTTACCCGCTTTTCCCACATCTGGTGCGCTGGATAGGCTTTGTGCTGGGAGTAGGTAGTCCGGTTGAAACTGCCTACAAATGGGCAGGACTATTGCTTGCCAGTCTAGCGGCGTTGTTCGCTTGCGTCCTGCTCTATCGTTTGGTGGCGCACGACTACGAACACGACACTGCGTGGCTTAGCGTGGCGTTCTTACTGGCTTTCCCTACCTCGTATTACATGGTCGCGGTCTATTCCGAGAGCCTGTTCCTTGCGCTGGCGTTGGGGGCGTTCCTAGCAGCACGACAACAACGCTGGCTATTAGCGCTAGTATTAGCAGCGCTGGCAACCCTCACCAAGAATCAAGGTATTTTCGTGGCGTTGGCGCTACTGGTGGAATACGGGCAGCAGCGTGAATGGCGCTGGCGCAAGCTCGATTTTAAGCTGCTTTATTTCGCTTTGCCGGGGTTGGCGTTGGTAAGTTGGGCGGCTTACAACTGGGCTAATTATGGCAACCCGCTCGCCTTTCTCAGCGATAGCCAACGCTTCTGGAAACGCGAATTCAGCCTACCGTGGGAAACGATGGCAACCGTTACCGGAAATTTCTGGAACAAGCTTTTTGATCGCCAAATCTGGTATCCACCAGCGCAACTCCAAACTGATATGTCTTTTATCAACGTACCGCTCACTTACCTGTTCCTGTTGCTATTGGTCGGGTGCGGTTGGTTAGTGTGGAAAGGGCGCATGCGAGGCATGTATTTCGTCTATTTCCTGTTCTGCCTAATACAACCGCTTTTTGCGCCTGCCACCGACGTAGGATTATACTCGATGTCGCGCTTTATGCTGATAATATTTCCCGCTTTCCTCTTTCTCGCAGCAACTTCAAAGCGATTCCCGCTACTGAAGCAGGGATATTTCACCGCTTCCCTGCCACTTTTAGGCTTGCTGGTAGCGCGTTTTTGCGCCGGATATTGGGTAGCATGATTAAAGTTTACATGCTATAATTTTTAAACTCCCCTTATTTTTATAAAGTTGAAAAGTTAGCATTTGAAGGAGAATTAGCCATGTCCAAAAGGTTGTTTTCTAGGATGAAGGTTTCGCTCCTGATGGTTGTAACGCTTTCCATGCTATTGGTGCCAATGGCAGAGGCAGCTAATCCCTATCCCAACTCGATGGTTGCTTTCGGTGATTCTATCTCTCGCGCTTTCAACACCGGTTCTACTGCCTTCTCAGACGCAACTCAGAATGCGTGGTCAACCGGCACCACCGCTTCGGTTAACAGCCAGTATTTACGTATTCTCGCGGCTAACCCTGCTATTTCCGGCAAAAATTACAACAACGCCGTTACCGGAGCGAGGATGAGCAATTTGCTCGGTCAGGTAAATGCCTCACCCGCCGGAATGGGATATGTCACCATACTGATGGGCGCAAACGATGCCTGCGCCAGCAGCGAAGCCGCCATGACCACTGTAGCCAATTATCAAAGCCAGTTCGCGAGCGCGCTCACCGCGATTGCAGCTAAAGACCCCAATGCCCAGATTTTCGTTGCCAGCATCCCCAATATAAAACAGCTTTGGTCATTGTTGAAAGGTAATTTCTGGGCGCGTACCATATGGGGGTTATTAGGCACTTGTCAGTCGATGCTGGCTAACCCAACCTCAACCAGCGCTACCGATACCGCCCGCCGCACCAGAGTTGACCAGCGCGTAAAGGACTTTAACAGTGCACTTGCCACCGAATGCGCCAAATACGCCAACTGCCGCTTTGACTCAAACACCGTGTACAATTACCAATTTACCGCCAGCCAAGTATCCACCCGCGATTACTTTCACCCTTCCCTAGCGGGTCAAACCAAACTCGCCGAAATAACCTTCGCTTCTGCCAAAGCCGCGTTTGGTTGGACATAACATCTAGAAAGGCGGTTCGCTTGCCTGTGAATCAAATACGTAAACAGGCATGAACCGCCCTTCTTTATCAAAGACCCGCGATGGGGGTGGACAGCACTAACCGAAAGCCAACATCGTAGAGACTGCCCTTTGGTTCATCATGGTAGCGATATATACATGAGGCATATGCTTGATTGAGTGAGAAAGAACCTCCCCGCAGCACCTTTGCAGCCTCACTTTCGTCTGCATCTGCCTCACCCGGTTTCTTGTACTTATTCAAGCACCACTCCCACAGGTTGCCGCTGATATCCATTGCGCCACATTTCGCCGCTCCCTGCGGATACATGCCCACCGCAATCGCTCGTCCTAATTTTATTTCATCAGTATTGGCATAACCTTCTTGCCACTTGCCCCAAGGAAATTTCCGCTGCTCGCTGCCCCCTTGCGCTGCCCATTGCCATTCCCACTCCGTAGGTAACCGTACTTGCGCGTTATCACCAACAATTAATGGATAGTCACCCCCGCTCGGATTCGGGAATTGCATTCCGCGCAAACAATTATTCAACCAGCGCCCTAACGCTACGCTCTGATACCACGATAAACTGTCACGCGGGTTACTCAACAAGCCATAGCTTTGTTTATCCAGCTTTTGCCGCCGGCATTCTCTGGGAAAGCCCTTCCACCATAACGGATTGTTATAGCCGTCTGTTGCTTTCACAAATGCCTCATATTGGGCGTAGGTTATCTGGTATTGGGCAATATAGAAGGGTTGCACATCAAAAGGTGTTCCCTTTATTTGCAGATAGCCCCCCGGTGCTACCAGCAACCACGCTATATCGGGGATATCATCCGAGCGTAATCCCACACCCGAACGAGGGTCACCGATTTCGTTCAGGCGGTCACCGATTTCCATGCGGCGTTTGTGAGTGGTGCGCGGGTCGGCAATTTCCCTGAGTAACCGCGGTGCTTCGGTTGGTGTGACAAGATTCGGGTTTATAACAGGCGCTGGTGCAAACTGAGCCTTTTGCATAGGTTTAATGTTAGCGGAATAACCGTCTATTTTTGGCGCGGCTACTTTCGGCACAAGTGCTTGCTTGAAAGCTGTCGCAAATGCCCCCACCGATAGATACCGACTGCTTGGTTCTTTCGCCGTCGCCCTCTCCAACACTTCCTGAAGTTGTTCTGGCAAATTCGCCCCGTAATTTCTCAGCTTTGGTAGCGGTTTCTGGTAGTGAGCTATTATCAACTGGGCAAAATCTGTACTCTCAAAAGGCAAGCTACCTGTAAGTAGCTGAAATATCACCACGCCTAGACTGTAAACATCAGCGGCGTTGCCTACATTCCCGGCATCGCTAAACTGTTCTGGAGCCATATAAGCGGGAGTACCAAAACTGCTACCAGCGCTTGTAAGGTGGCTATCCTCAGTATGAGCTATTCCAAAATCGGCTATTTTAATCTCGTTTCGGCTATCCAGCAACAAATTGCCCGGTTTTAAGTCTCGGTGAATAATCCCCAACTTGTGGGCATAATCCAACCCATCGGCTATTTGCTCCAGATGTTCGGCTATTTCCTGCGGGGATACTTTCCCGATTTGCTTTGAAATATCCCCTTTTGTGGCATATTCCATCACCAGAAAAGGGATTGTTTGACCCTTCTGTTCGCCCGTTACTTTCCGGTTGACCAAATCTAACGCCTGAAGAGTTCCAATGATTTCTCCGCAATCAAGCGCTTTAATAATGTGCGGATTGTCGTCAAGCTGTGCCAGAATTTGCATTTCCCGCTCAAAGCGGTTCTGTTCTCTAGGCCCGGGGTTAGTCAGAAACTTGATGGCGTATTTCTTGGTATGCAGATTCTTGTTTTGGTGGCATGCCAACCACACCTCACCACATCCGCCTCTACCCAAAGGTTCTTCTAGGAGGTATCTATCAACCTGATAGCCCGCTTGGAGTTCTTTTACAACAAGAATAGTGTCATTCATACTTTTCCATTAGTGTAGTGTGTGATGGTTTTGTCATTGCTATCGGAAGCAAGTTCTTGCCGTTTGACTTGATAAGATAGTACAGTGGATTCCGAAAGACTAAAGTTTATCTGTAACGCGACTACGGTTTAATTATACCCAACAGAGCAAGTCTTCGCTACATTATATGAAATGAATCGAATCTTAAAATTATAAAAGCAAAACAAGGGGTTTTACGCCCCTTGTCTTTGCACTTTTCTGAAGTTATACCGACATTAGTTCTCGGATGATGGCTCGGAAGTGGGCGGGTAAACTACCGCGATCTTCATTTTCACCAAGTCGGCAGCGATGCGGGTTACGGTCATTACATCCTGATTCAACTCAGAAGCGAGTTGTGACATACTAATCGGGGAATTGACAATTTTGGTTAGAATTGACCAGTGATAAGGTTCAATAACCACGTTAGTACCCGGGTCAGAGGCAATCCCAATGCGATGCGAAGTTGTGGGTATAATCGGATTCAGCTTGTTCCAGTTATCCAACCAGAGAGTAGCCCGCACTTGCAATACCGGCAAAGATGCCTGAATGGTGCGACGACCGGGAGGCGGTACGTTTACCTCAAAAGCAAAGTCTCCGGTTTTCCAACCAAAAAGCTGGAACAACGCCAGCGCCCCGGTCATAGTATCCAGTTTAGAATCGTAAACTTCTCCCCGTTCAATGTAAATGAAGCCAGAAGTATCCCCGTTATAGAGATGTAACATCCCGGTTTGCTTCTGGATATTGAGAAGAGACAGCAATGCACTGGTGGAAAAAGCGACCATGCTGCCCGACATTACAACTTGAGGGCTATGCACTTGAGCGGGTACCGAATTTTTGGGGACATAACGGGCACGATGTAGCGGCAAGGTGGATAAGGGTTGGGTCAAGGCGCTGCGTTGCCCGCGATTAATCTGTGAGGGTGGTGATAGAATTTCAGAAGCCGTTTGGCTGGAATCGGCTTTGTTCACCCCATTACTATGCTTGCCATTACCATTTTGGTAATTGCCATTTGCGAATATTCCGCTAATATCATCTTTGTCCAGCATAGGATTCCTCAAATGCAGCGTTATCCCGTATCAAGATGGTTGATTCTGCACACTATATTTTGATTTTACAATATATATTACGATTTAGCTATAATACTAAGCTGTGTTCAACACTATACAGTACCAATTAATAATAAAAAGGTAGACGAAGTATTACATATATTGATTATAGAGGTATAACACTAATTTTTAGTATATCAAAATGGTAATATTAAAATATTGAAATATCATTGTTAGATAATGAAAGAAATATAATGTGAAAAAATATACATTAATTCTGGTGGTTTACCTGTCTCTACAGTGGCTATGCTATTTGCCTGTTACCAGCGTTGCTGCCCCGATCACTAACGCCACATTACAAGACTTAATCTCACAGGTTTCTCCTGAAAGGCTGGTGGCAGAAGTGCAAGCAGTAAGCCGTTTCTCGCGCTGTGTCAGCGACACAGGACACGACCTTGCCATCACCTATATCAAGAATCGTTTGCAACAATTAGGGCTAACGGTAGAAATACAACCCTTTAGCGGTTATGTGGATGGGTTACGAGAAACCCGCTTGCAAAATATTATTGTCCACAAACCCGGCGCAAACCCGGCGCAACGCCACCTCATCACTGCTCATTTGGACAGTAGCCCAACGCGCCTGTTTCCCCCTACTTGCAACGAACTGGCGTATGGCGCAAATGATAACGGCAGCGGAATTGCAGCGTTAATTGAAATCGGGCGATTACTGAAAAACGCGCAGTTTAAAGACGATATTGATTTGGTATTTTTCGATGGCGAGGAGTTCGGTTATTTGGGCAGTCACTACTATGTGAGCCAATATCTCCAAAACCAGAGCACCCAACGCCCTATCGCTTCGGTAATCAACCTTGATATGATCGGCTATCCTCGCGACGGCACAACCAACCAAACGCTCTACGCTATTTCAGTGCCGGGCAGCAGTTATGCGCTTGCCAACGAAGGCAGTAATCTGGTGAAAAGCTATCTACCCACTTTGAAATATCAGGTTTATACCATTGGCGACCTTTTTCCGCTGGCACGCGACCCGAACCAATACAGCGACCAGCGCAGTTTCTGGGAGACTCAGGTGGGTAGCGCGATTTTTTTTAACGAGGATGCACGAGACATCATCAGCGGCGACCCGCGCTACCACTCGCCCGGTGACAAACTGTACCAATCAGATGGCAGTTTACGCCTAGATGCTTCGCTTATGGCAGAGGTGACTCGTGCAGCGTTGCTCATAAGCGGGTATAAAGCAACCCCATTGTCACAGCGTTTCTTCCCGACTCTGGCACAGCCTTTTGAGGATAATTGGAGCAGAGCCGACCGACCGCTTCTCACCGGAACAGCAACCGGACGAAGTTGGTTATGGGGACCAGCGCCAAACCATAGCATTAGTGAGGCTTATGCCGAAGCCACAGGGGGAAGCCGACAAGTGGCTTATTTTGACAAAGCGCGAATGGAACTGACCAAAGGAACGAGCGGGGTTGTGACCAACGGGTTGCTGGTAGTGGAAATGACCAGCGGACGGCAGCAAATGGGCGATAGCAGCTTTATCCCGCGAGAGCCGAGTCGGGTAGCGGTTGCAGGCGACCCCAATGATACCCCCGGTCTGAACGATACTGCCCCAACCTACGCCAGTTTCAAAGAGATTGTAGCGCGGGGTAAAGTTGCGCCGGATAGCGGAGCGGTAGCAGCCACGCTAGACGTAAAGGGGCGAGAAAGTTATAACTACGCGCTTTCACCGCTTGCCCGCAATGTGTTTTATGTTCCTGAAACCGGACATAATATACCGGACGTGTTCTTTAACTGGTTTCAAACGCAAGGGCGAATCTACGACAGCAGCGCGGATACCTACACGGACGGAGGCGTTTTCGATTGGGTGAGCGCGATTGGCTTCCCCATCAGCGAAGCTTATTGGGTACGCGCCAAAGTAGGGGGATTAGAACAAGACGTATTGGTTCAGCTATTTGAGCGGCGCACCCTGACTTATACTCCCGGCAACCCTAGCGGCTTTAACGTGGAGATGGGTAACGTGGGATTACATTATTACAAGTGGCGCTACAGCTAATTCCGGCAAATAAAAATACCCGGCAAAACATCAAAGCTGCCGGGTACTTCTGGAAAATTACGCTAGTTCTGCGGGGAGCTATCCTCGCGATTTACGATAACTATCGGCAAATTGGTGCCTACCCCGCTCAAATCGCTGGCAGCGTTTATCACTGCACCGGGGCGGGCATCGGCAAGTGCCACTTCCAAATTGTTAACTACTGCGCCCGCCTCACCCAACGCAGCATCATCCGCTGTCGATTCGGTAGTTGATTCGGCAATAGTTGGCGTTACCTGTAGCGGTTCTAGCTGAGTAAGGTTGATAGTGCGTTTCGGACGGGCGGTAGCGGCATTTTTCTCAGCCTCAAGGCGCTCACGCTCCTCTACTTCCTGCGGAGTGGGTATAATCTTACGCAAAAAAGGCAAGGTTCTCCATGCCAACCCCGCCAATAGCACAAACATTACCAGCGCCAGCATAAACAGCATCATCCGCAAAACAGTGGCGGTATTCCCTTCTTGTGAACTTGCCAACGGTTCACCTGCCAGCACTATCGAAAACAATTCTATTTTTAGCATGTTATTTTGCTCCAAATTAAATGAATATTACCCGCTCTTAGGTAAGAGCATCATAGCCCCAACCATTATAGGTGTCGGTGACAGAAACTACAACTTTTGAGGCATAGGTATTCTCTTATTTTTTGCTACCTTTGGAGCAATATAGGATATCTCGTCCGGGATTCGCTACAATCTGCCTACCACCAAAGCCTGAGACTGTTATATTGCGGATGGTTGCACCACCCAACACCAGACCGTTGATTGTTATATCAGTAGCAGCAGCCATATCAGGCTTAGCCATTATGGTAATACCAGTCCCGCTGGTGCAAGCTCCTCCGTCAATAATCACACCTGCCTGAACTGCTCTTAACGCCCCACTAACATTGATAGTGGTTGCACCACCGTTCAATAAGAATTTAATAGTATGCCCGTTGGTAGCTTGATTGAGAGCGTAGGACAGAGTACCATCTGTACCCTTACTTGCTGTATCACCTGAATCCTCAGTACTTGTGACTGTCCAGATAGTTCCGGTGTTGGTAGTGGCATTTGCCGTATTGGAATAACCAGAATCAACTCCCAAATTAGAAGCCAGCACCCGGTAGTAATAAAGTGTTGCAGAGAAAAGCCCGGTATCACTATAACTAGTACTGCTAGCGGGAAGCATGGCGATTGATGACCAATTAGAACTGCCGTTGGGACTGCGCTCTATTCGGTAATTAGTCTCGTAGCTGGAATTATCGTGCCAAGTTAGATCAATCCGAGTGCTAGAAAAAGGAGTGGCAACCAATAAGGTTGGATCGTTGGGCGTAAGGGCGACTGTCCAACCCATATCCCTGAACATCGCCAGTATTAGCGAACCGGGGTTATGTTGTACTTCACCTGTTCCAATTGAATAAGTCATTAGAGCGTTCGGTGTACCGTTATATATATTGTCCAGATGCGAATAACTTGAACCTTGCTCCCAAGGAGATGGTGCGTAAAGTTTGGCAGTATTGCTCCCATTTATTTCTCTGACGGTAGGCGAGTCGAAATAAAGATTGTTGCTTACCAGTTGAGAACCAAGCGCAGTAGAGGGGTTAGGGAACAACGTAGTATTAAGCAGGGATTGCCCAGAACCATTCACCGCGAACCGATCGTAAATGGCGGGATAACCATAGCTGCCCTTGAAAGTGGTGGTATTGTAACTAATATCTCCAAAGAAACCCAGCCCATGCCCGATTTCATGCAAAACCACGCTGACAAAATCAATCTTATTTAAGGGGGTATTGCCATCGGTTCCGTAATACCAGTCAGGATATCCGCTGTTAAACTGTGCAATTATGTCGGACAGAACTGGATCAATATCAGAACGGTGTAACTTATTCGCCAGTGCGGCAGCGTACAAGGTATTGTTTAATGTTGCGCCGGAGAAATCCTGGAACTCTTCGTAGGGTCCGGCTGCGCCAAGAATACAAGCTTGCCCCGAAGAACAGGTCTGCAAATTTGTCCAGTAAGCATTGATTGTGATCGGCACCGGAGAAGTAATTTGTGTCGCCCAAATGTCAAGCGCATATTGGAAAGCAGCTTGTGCCTGAGCCGAGAAGCCATTATAGGTTACCGAAAAAGTAGCGGTAGGAGTAGCCAGCACACTGTTGGATTTTGCCATCCTACGCGAAAAGTTAAGCGGTGGTGCCACCTTAACCGGGTTTGGCTGTCCGTCAGTTACCAAAATTAGCGGGGTTCCGGGGATAGCAGAATTTGAAGAATCCTGTAGAAGAGTTCCTTGAGTGATAAGAGGGTTGAAAGCCAATTGTAACAGTAGAAGAATTACTAACAAAAGTGCTGCTCTATAATAGGTTTTTCGCATCAGTTTTCCTTGATTCTATTTTGGCATGTGCGCTTTGTTCCGCATATTCTAGCATTTATCTGTAAATAGGATTCATTTGTACTATAGTAGATTATATATATGAGCAATGTACAAGAATAGCTCCTTTTCCTTGTTGTTCGGCACAAATATTAGCATGTCAGGATACTGACCATAAGAAATTGATTCCATCAGCTTTCGACTTTTGATAGCTAACTCTAAATTTGAGATTTTAAATAAGGAGAACTTGAATGTTTCAAGGACTACGAACTGCGATTTATGGTGTACCAGATATTAAAAAGGCTAAAGAATGGTACACTCAGGTTTTGGGATTCTCGCCCTATTTTGACCAACCCTATTATGTGGGTTTTAATGTAGGAGGCTACGAGTTGGGCTTAGACCCAAATGCTAACCCGGGTTCGGCTACCGGTTCTACGGTCTATTGGGGAGTGGAAGATGCCGAAGCTACCCACCAACGCTTGCTAGAACTAGGAGCAATCGCCAACGGTGGAGTCCGGGATGTAGGCGAGGGTATTCAGGTTGCCTCGGTAATTGACCCCTTCGGCAATCAATTAAGTTTTATCAAAAACCCTAATTTTTCGTTAAAGTAATACAAAATAAAAGGGAGGGTCAAAGACCCTCCCGGCGGTTTATAGACTCAACTTTCAACTGCCAAGGCTTTTGGCATAGTAAGGTTTTACGAGTTATAGCAAGTCGGAATCGACATTACCGCTTTGAGGTTTGCTCTCAGTCGGACGGCTTTCATTGCGGCGAGCTTGTTCAGCGCGCAATTCCTGAAGTTTTGCGCTAATCCGGGCTTGCTTCTCTCCTAGAAATTCCTGAACCTTTTCGAGACCCACAATCATATTATCCAATTGATTCCAGTCCTCTTGTCCGTGACTGTGACCGTGTCCATGTCCACCATGTCGGTGGCGATGTCCCCCAAATTGACCAAATCCAGACGGACGACCGGAGAACTTCGGCGCACCCCACCCGTGCATTCCAAAACCAAAGCGCGGCCCAAAACCGGCACCGCCAAACGGGCGCGAATTTGCGCCTTCATCATAATTATCAAAGTTTGCCTGCCGAGTGGCAGGGTCGCAGTTAAATCTGCTCATAGTTAAAACCTTTCTCTAAATACAAACTACTTATATTGTCTCATCCGAGCCTTCGCCTGTAGTTCCGGCAGAAGCGCCTTCCTCTTCGCCGAAAACTCGGTGAAATTCATCAATGAAGCGGTTAATTACCCGTACACGTTGCTCCAACGAACTCGCCCAAAACCGCAACAGTTGTTCGCCTGCTTCGGTAATTTTGTACACCCGTTTGTTTGGACCGGGACCGTCCTCACTCCAGGTAGAAACAACCAGTCCTTCCGCTTCCATTCGGCGCAACGTTCGATACAGGTTGCCCACATCCACAGCGCTGCCGAGGAATTGGCTTTTATCCAATGCATCCATCAAGCTATAACCATGTTGCGGTCCCTGCGCCAGTATCAATAGCAGGTTGGGTTGCAAGAACCCCCATACCGGCGGTTGCATAAACCAACCACCGCGTTTTCCCCCGTGCCACGGAGGACCACCAAATCCGTGAGGCACTTTCTTGTCTCCCCCAAGCAGAGCTTCGTATGCCTGCTATATATGTCATGGTCATATATTACTAACATATATGTACAGATACAATACTCTGCATATTTGATTTGTATTAGAGAATCGATTCTAGCTACTTCTAAGGGCAGTATAATGTGTATTCCAGAAAAAACAAAGGTATAGAAAAACTCCCCGGCAAAAAGCACCGGGGAGTTCTTTTTGGTAATATCTAACCAGCTTTTAGTTACTTTTTGAGGGTAGCATTTGCCTGATCATTTATAGCTTTGACGGTATCGGCAGGAGTACCCTTGCCCTGGAAAAGCGCGTCCACATTGCTGTCCACGAGGTCGCGCACCTGCTGCCACTGACCTAGTTTTGGCTCGGCAGCGCTGGCATAATCGTAAACTACTAACGGGATTTTGTTCTGAGGAGCAGCGGCAAGGAAGGTTTTATAGGTCGGGTCGTCAACGGTGCTCTTGGTAGCCGGTACGTAACCGCTGGCGGAAGCCCACTTTGCCTGGAATCCGGCAGAACCCATAAACTTCATCACTTCCCAAGTCGCCAAATCTTCATCATCGCTCTTGCCCTTGAACCCAAGAATAGCGCCACCGTAGAGAGTAGTTACTGGTTTTACTCCGGCAGCGTGAGGCGGCACGGTTGCACTCCAGTTGAAAGGCTTGGCACTGTTATTACCTTTAGAAATATCATCAGCAAGGAAGGAGCGGCTGGAAGTGCTGGCGATATAGAACAAAGACTTCTGCTGCTCAAATCGTATTTGGTTATCAAATGCTACACCGGGGTCGGCAGTAGCAAAGTAACCAGCTTTAACCCCATCGTACAGCATGTTAAGTTGGTCAAGCGCGGGCTTCTGGTCAAACAGGAACTTACCGTTTTGATAGTCATAAATCTGACCACCTCTGGCGTAAATCGGCATGGCTATTAATTCAGAAACGGATTTGGTGGGAAAAACATAACCAACTGCCTTGCCGCCGCTTTTCTCGGTGACGGTCTTGGAGTCGGATACGAATTGATCCCAAGTATAGTTTTCATCTGGGGTCTTAAGACCATATTGGGTAAAAAGGTCTTGATTGTAGTACATAACGGGACCGCTATTGCTGAATAGCCAAGTATAGGTTTCGTTATTGTATTGGGGGAAGATACCACGCGCCAACATATTGGGGCGATAATCTTCGAGGTCTTTCTGGCTCAACCCGTATTGACCGCTGATAAACTTGTTCAAACCGAGAGCGAGTTTGGCATCCACAAAAGCGGGAACCCAGTTTTCGTAGCCGGTCGCGATATTGGGCATACCACCGGCAGTGGCGGACTGGGTAAGAGCTTTCAGGATGTCGTTATAGGTAAAGGTATCGTTGCGAGTGTCAATCTTTACCTTAATTTTAGGATTGGCTGCTTCAAAATCCTTCATTATAGTGGCGAGGCGTTCGCCGTTACCTTTGACCTGGCTACTCCAGATAGTAACGGTGACTTCACTCTTAGGTTCGAATTTCTGACCACCGCCCGGCTTAATAGTAACTTTGGTGCCATCCACATCAACGGTCACACCCACGCCAGTTGCTGCTGCGGTAGTGGCAGAGGCAGTGGTAACAGTGGTGGTGGCTGCCGCAGTCGTAGCTGCTGCTGTAGTAGCAGAGGCAGTGGTAGCAGCAACGGTGGTAGCAGAGGCAGTGGTGGCTGCCGCAGTCGTAGTGGCAGGCACTGGAGTGGCGGTATTATCCCCACAGGCAACCAGCAAAGTCGCCAATAAAACCAACAAACCCACCAGCACCGAAAACTTCCGGTTAATTGTTTTCATTCAGAATCTCCTCCTTTAAGAGACTCGATAACACAATAAGCGAAGCAAACGTAAAATACGTCTGCCAGAAAAACCTATTTGATTCCGGTACGAGAAACGCCTTCGATAAAACGGCGTTGCACCAGAAAGTACAAAAACATCATCGGTACAATACCAATAGTAGCGGCAGCCATCAATAGATCCCACTCGGTGCCAACCTCGGAGTTGCCGAGGAAGGTACGCAACCCGGTTTGGATAACCGGAATAGTAGGGGCTGCGATTAAAGGCCACAGGAAAGCGTTCCAGCTTCCCTGGAAAGCAAAGAGGGCTACGGTTAGAATCGCGGGCATAGACAAAGGAACCGCAATTCTCCAAAGGTAGCCTATATCGGTAAGACCGTCCAGTTGTCCTGCTTCGTATAGTTCTTGCGGCAAACTCATAAAAAACTGTCGTAGCAAGAAGATATAAAAAGCCGATGAAATCCAAGGCAAAAACAGGGCAGTATAGGTATTCGTTCCCAAAGCACCCGCTACATTCCCCAATTGGGTCACAATTACCAGATTGGGAATATAGCTAGCTTCATGGGGAATTGCCATTGTCGCCAGAATAAAACCAAAGAGAATACCGGAACCCCAGAATTTCAAACGGGCAAAAGCATATGCTGCCAGTGTGGACGTAATCAATACGCCAATAGTTTGCGCTACCCCAACGATAATTGAGTTGGTAAAATAACGGGTGAAAGGAGCATCGAAAAAGTCTTTTGGAACTTTTGCGCTCGAGCCATAATTCCCATTCCAAGCATCGCCGTAATTTTCGAAATGAAGTCCATTGGGCAAGAAAAATCCTAGAAAACGGGAGATGCTTTTATCTTCACCGTTCAGGCTTTGTGGGGTAGCATCGGCTGCCGGTTTTAACGAAGTTGCAACCATCCAGAAAAAGGGCATTAACATCAACAACAGAAGCATGATAATGAGTATATGTAGAAATAGCTGCCCAAGCCTGTTAGATGCACGGCTAGATAACAAAGACCCGGCTTTAACCTTTTGCGGAGTTCCGGCAGTTTTAATCATAGTTCACTCGCTTGCCCAGTATCCGCTGCTGTACAAAGCTGATACCCATTATTATTACCAGCATCATCATTACAATAGTAGAGGAATAACCGAAACCGGAGGTGTCCGAACCGGAACCGCGCCCAAAGGTTACATCATAATAGAAGATGGAAAGCACCGTAGTGCTGCGGTTAGTGCTAGAACCGTTGTAAATTGCGAAGAACAGGGTAAAAGACTGGAACGCGCCGATAGTACCTACCACCACCATAAAGAAAAGTGTAGGCGAAAGCAATGGTATGGTCATTTTGGTAAACATTTGCCAGCCACGCGCCCCGTCAATTTTTGCCGCATCGTAAAGTTCCCGCGAAATATTGGTAAGACCTGCCAGTAGTAGCACCGTATTGAAGCCCAAAATATGCCATGTCGAGATTATGACCATCGTGAACATTGCCATGCTAGGACCGCCCCAGAAGCTATCCCAAGTGAAGAAATGAGCAAGTTCTACAATTACAGACCAACCCACAAGCGCGGCAAAGGTCGTCAGCAAACCTGTAAGCCAGTTCCAGATTCCACCCTCAAAATGGCGGTATAGCCACACGATAAAGCTCATCAGCCCTGCCAACAATACCAACTTTATCGCTAGCGTTCCAACATCGGGACCACGTCCGCCATTGTCGAATATCAACTTCAGGATACCCCGATCATCCAGTCTCCAGCGTTGCATCGGAATGCCTATCGCCGCAAAAACCCAATTTGCCAGACCGCCGGGACGATCGGGGTTAGCGCGGGTCAGCGCATTGGAAGAAAAGGGGGCGAAAATGATATTCCAGACTGCGGCAATAGCTATCAATGAAGTAACATAGGGTAGGAAGAAAAGTGTACGGTAGAGGTTTTTACCTTTGGTTACCTTATCTAGCATCAACGCCACCCCAAGCGCTGCCGCGATACCGAGAAACACCGAAAGCGCTACATACCCAAGCGTATTCCAGAAAGCATTCCACCAATCAGGGTCATCAAACAGCAATTTACTGTAATTATCAAAACCTGCGAAATTCTCGGCAGGAGGAACAATACCTTTTACGGCTGAGATTCTTTTATAGAGACTGAGAAAGAAAGCATAGATTATCGGCATGAAGTGGAAGAAAAAGAGGATGATTAACGCAGGGGCGATAAAAAGGTAAGCCTTTAAGGAGCTTCGCAACATTTTCCTGAATTTGCGACGCTTTACCTCTGCAGAGTTTTCGCCGGGCAACTCAATCTTATTAGCAGTGACAAGCTTTTCCTGTACTGTTGCCATACAACCTCAATTTATTCGCGGAAACCTAGCCTTGTTACAGGACTTAAATCAATGCTTCTGCAAAACAGATTACAGGCTACAGATTAAAAGCGAGACATTTCTCCGCAACCCGCACGCTTCATATTATACAGATTATACCCATTCTGCGAGAACTTATTCAAGCAGAAATATCAGAAACGTGCATTTCATTATAAAGTAACCCGATTAATACCCTTTTAAGGAGTCTTTAACATAGTGTTAAGGAGACACCTATCAAGCGACTTTAGCAAATAACCCCTGCAATGCCAGCAAGTAACGCGCTGCTTCGCTGAAATTGCGCTGAAAGTCGGTTACTAGAGCGCGATAAGGGCGTAACTTGCCCGCATCTGGCAAACCGATGTAACCAAGCAGGAGTTGGCGATTCACGCCGGGTTTTTCATAATCAAGAATTTGGTTAAAAGCGTAATCCATAAGCAGATCGCTCTCAGTACGCAAGTTGGGGTTGTTAAGCTCAACCACAATGGCATTATGCCCAAAACGGCTGGCGGAAGCGACAAGACAAAGCCCCGCTTCATCGGTTTCACCCGGTTTGACTCCATTTGCGCCGGGGTAACGCCTGATAAAGTTTGAGATATTAAAGAAATAGTTGCCTTCCACCGTTGTTTCGCTCAACTTAACAACATTGGCTATTGTCGGATTCTTCATAGCGTACCAACCTGCAATCGCTAAATCCTGCGCACTGCTATAATGAGAGGGATTGTCCAGCCCATGCGGGTTAGCAAAATTCGAATCTTCCATCCCCATTAATGTAGCTTGACGGTTCATCTCCTGCACAAATTTAGCCATCGAATCGCCGCTGCCGGGCAATTTTGAACCAGCATAATGAGCAATAGCGGTGGCAGCATCATTTGCGCTGTCCATCAATGCGCCGTAGAGCAAAAACAGCACTCGAATGCGCTGCCCTTCTACCAGACCCATATTGGCTTCCCCCACCAAATCATCCTTTGTCACTACCGTATAATCGTTTAGGCTAGTGCCGGGAATAGCAAAAAGGGTCAAAACGGTCATAATTTTGGTAGTGCTTGCCATCGGTAACGACTGGTGCGGATTTTTGGCATACAGGATTCTCCCGGTATCGGCATCAATCGCGATAGCAGCACGAGCAGTAAGGGCGGGAGCAACATTGACACTATGAAGGGGAGTTTCGGGTTGAGAAGAAATGCGAGACACGTTTGGAGTCTGAGCAGAAACGTTTTGTAACAAGTAGCCGGAAACCAAAAGCGCCAGCACAAAGCAGTAAAGCGTTTTAATGATGAACTTGCCCAATATAATAAAAACTATCCTCCTGAAAATTTTTCCCACTGATAAACGGATATTACCATGCCGAAGGGGCTATGTCCAACTTGGGAAGGAAAGAAGGGAGGCGTAGTTTCCCCTTTCCTGCAAAAAGGAGGGAAAGGGGCATTAAGTTTAACAGGTCTGTTACTTCGCAATAACTACTGGCATCAACCGCCTCAGCAAAATGCGGTTATCCCTATATTTTAATATCTATTATATATAAGGGAAGGGCATTAAATATCAAGTGAATTAACAAAAAAATAGGTCCCAAATGGAACTTTAGGAGCGCTTGGTACTAGTACTTCATAAACCGATGTGCGGTATTGATAAATTCGTACGGTGTAGATGTTCATGCAAGAGAAGCGATTTCAGGTAAACTCTTATCTTGCGCAAATAAGGGCGAGACTTTGCGCAAAACAGTAGAAAGGCAACTGCTCAAGCCCTTTGTAGTCAGCCTTATTACGGGTTCGTTATTACTTATGTCAAGGCAAAATCAGAGGATTTATTGATTCGTTATAATCTATCATATGATATAATATCTTATAATAATAATGCCATAAAACGCTTGACTCACTCCTGATTACCTGTATAATCTATCACAATATAATTGATGGTAGTTAGGAAGAGAATATTTTATCCTGAACTGCTTATGGTTGAACCACATCGTTGCTTAGGGGCAGCGAAACTCATTAATTTTAAGAAGTTACACTATTCAAAACCCGGCATTCTATAAAAATCTGCACCGCAAAGCCGCACTTCCTCGACCTCAGTGTTGATGTCGAACCTGGGCAAGGAATTTCAGCAATACCCCCGCCCGCGCAAGCGTACAAAGTCAGTACGGAAATTTTAGCAACTGTGGCTTTAAGAGTTATTTATTTAAACCCAGTCCCTTTTGCCGGGGACTAAATTAAAGAACCTGAAGCGCTGCGCGCTATGTTCGTCTTACCTGCATTGCATTGAGGAGGATTTTAGGTATGAACAAACGAGATGAGGGGGATTGTAAGCCTCAGTCTGACCTTAATTTTGAACACGACTCTTCGGATTTAGCTGCTCTAGAACCTATGCACTCCCCCACTCGCTCGGTTATACCAATTGCTTTTGCCGGACGCGAGGAAAAACCTGTTGAACTGGTCTCGGATATTGATCCCTTTTCACCCTTTAACAATTTCGAACGTGAACATGATGCCTGCGCCCTGCTCGCGGTAGTCAATAAATCCGCGCATCCCACGCATAACACCATCCGACAAACCCTCGATGGGCTAATCAAAATGAGCCATCGTGCCGGTATGGTAAACGGCGAGGGCGATGGTTGTGGCATCATGATCGACCTGCCGCACCAACTCTGGGAACAAAAGCTGGTTGAATCTGGACAAGACCCTGTAATTGCCTACCGTGAAGATTTTTGGGTAGGTCATTTGATGATCGCCCGCAAAGCCGATGAAGATCAAACTATTCGAGAGGTGCTACGGCACTTTGAAAACGCAGGGTTACGAGTACTCTATACCCGACACACAGAGGTAAATAGTGAGGCGCTTGGTAAGTTAGGGCGAGAGGAAGAGCCTTACCAATGGCAACTTGCAGGCATCTCTCAGTTTGGAGGCAACCTCTCTGATCTAGAGCGAACCTTGTTCAAGGTGCAACTACAGACAGAGCTAAATCCCGCCGTTTGCTTCTCTTCTCTCAGTAAACACTCAGTAGTTTACAAAATCCGCGGCTCCGGTGATGCCCTTGAACGTTACTTCCCTGAAATCGTAAATCCCAAAGTCACCTCAATCTCGGTAGTAGGGCATAGCCGCTATTGCACCAATACCCAAACCAGTTTCTTCCGGGTACAACCTTTCCCTGTGCTAGCCCATAACGGCGAAATTAACACGGTGGGACGTTTGCAGCAGGAAGCCCGCATGCTCGGCGCGCAACTTCCCATTGATGGCAGCGACTCGCAAGACCTCGATCGCACCATTGCTACCCTCATTCACGATTACGATTACAAGCTGCTTGAAGCGATGGAAATCGCTTTCCCGCCTATCGTGAACGAAATCAAGCAACTTGAGCCAGATTTGCAAAACCTTTACGTCTTCTTGCGACAAGCTTACGGACCGTTTGCGCAAGGACCTGCCGGTATTCTCAGCCGCCACAAGGATGAACTGATCTTCGCAGTGGATGCCTTGGGATTGCGCCCACTGTGGTTCGGTCAAGTAGATGAAACCTACTTTTTCTCCAGCGAAAAAGGCGTATTTTCCATTGAAGAAATGGTTTATGACCCCAAGCCGCTGGCTCCCGGAGAGAAAATTTACGTGCAGGTGCGCGCTCACGGCGAGGAAAACGTGATCTGGTCTTATCCACGTGTGCAACAAGAAGCTCTAAAACGCTTCAGCGCCCGGTTGGTAATCCCTAAAGATACCGCCAAATTGATTCAGTTCTCGCAACCACCCGCCATTTTGCCGGACGATGATACAGCAGTACGGCTCTTACCCGAAAGCAAGATTGAGCATCCAGACGAAGTTCGCACCGAGATTTTAATGTCGGCGTTGGGCTGGAGTGGTGATGACTTGCATTATCTTGAATTCTTAGCCGATACCGCAAACGAGCCGATTGGCTCGCTAGGTTACGATGGCCCCTTAGCCGCGCTTAACAAGGAACAACGCAATATCGCCGACTTTTTCAAGGAAAACGTGGCGGTAGTTACCAACCCGGCAATCGACCGCGAACGTGAGATTGAACATTTCTCAACCCGTGTAGCGTTAGGAGCGCGTCCTTCCCTTTATGGTAGCACCGGACTACCACGACCCGGCAGCGGGCCGCTTCGGTTGGGTATCAATACCAAATTCAAACCACGCCCAAGTCGCATGGTTGAATTAAGCTGCCCCATTTTACTAGGTGGACATGCCGGGGATGGCGCACCGCTTTCGCCTGACCTTTACTGGGAGTCAGCCCGCGCCACTGAAACCTATCTACTGGAAGAACTGGTCGAATTTGTTAGCCAAAACGGTTTCCGTCAGGAAGCTATTTGTATCATCAGTAGCGTTTATCAGGAAGATGAAGAGCCTGCTGACGCAATACTACGTATGCTTAATGAAGCTATAAACGGGGTGCGCAAAGGCGCGAAAATAGTAGTTGTGGATGATACGGAAGCCCTGAATGGCGAAGTTTTCTGGCTCGACCCGCATCTGGTGGTGGCAGCGCTGGACGAGGGGTTGCGCAATTCCAAAGCGCCCCTACGTGAAGGCGAAAGCTTCCGCAACTTGAGACGCGAAACCAGCATCATTATGCGTAGCGGTAGTCTCCGCAACCTGCACGACATTATCCTAGCTTACGGGATGGGCGCAGATGCAGTTAGCCCTTACCTGATGATCGAAGTTGCCGCCTCCAAAGCAAAAATGGAGAGCGCCGAACCAGAAACTCGTCAGAAGTTAATCCGCAAGCGCATAGAAAATCTGGTGGAAGGTCTCAAGAAAGGTCTTGAGAAAGTCATCAGCACAATGGGTATCCATGAGTTGCGCGGCTATGGTCGCCTCTTCCCAAGCATCGGGCTTGCCCCCGAAATTGCCCGCTACTTCAACACTCGCAACTTTGGCGGCTCCAACAAGGGCGGCTTTGGTTGGGCAGCGATGAAAGCGGACTCGGAAGAACGTCGGCAAATCTTGCGTGGCGATAAAGAATCCAAAATGGTGCGCGACTTCCATCTCTATCCGAAAGTCTGGAAGACAGCCGGACAAGTCGCCATCGGGCAGGCATCTTTTAGCAAATACGAGCAACAAGTACAGGCGCTTGAGGCGGAGGACCCTATCAGTATGCGGCATGTGCTGGACATTGATTTCAGGAACGCTGCCGCAAACGAACTGACACCGGTTGACCCTAAAGAAGTAGATATAACCATCGAGCGGCATAACCTGCCGTTTGCCATCAGTTCAATGTCTTTCGGCTCACAAGGTGAAATTCCATACAAAGCCTATGCCAAAGCCGGTGAAGTGCTTAACATGGTAACACTCAACGGTGAGGGCGGCGAGATGAAAGAGATACTCGGCTGCTATTATAATACGCGCGGCGTACAGATAGCCAGTGGGCGCTTTGGTGTGAACATTGAGTTGCTCAACTCGGCGCACTTGCTCGAAATCAAAATCGGGCAGGGGGCAAAACCCGGTGAAGGCGGTCACCTACCCGGTTCAAAAGTAACCGAAAAGGTAGCGGCTGCCCGCAACGCTTCCAAAGGGGTTGACCTAATTTCGCCCTCCAACAACCATGATATTTACAGCATCGAAGACTTGGCGCAATTCATCAGCGAGCTTAAAACCGCCAACCCTGATGCCAGAGTTGCGGTTAAAGTGCCGGTAGTGGCTAACATCGGCACTATTGCGGTTGGTATTGCCAAAGCCGGAGCGGACATCATTACGTTGAGCGGATTCGACGGTGGCACCGGCGCAGCACGCACCCACGCCCTCAAGTATGTAGGCTTGCCCTCTGATGTGGGTGTGGTTGAAACCCACCGCGCACTAGTAGCGTCAGGCTTGCGCGATCAGGTAGAAGTATGGGTAGACGGTGGCATGAAAACCGCCAGTGACGTGCTAAAAATGGTGTTGTTAGGCGCAAACCGGGTTGGCTTCGCTACACTAGCGATGGTCGCAATCGGTTGTACAATCTGTCGTGCTTGCCAGAAAGATACCTGCCACGTAGGTATCGCCACTCAAATTGAGTCGGAAGAAGAAGCCAAGCAACGCGGCTTGAAACGATTTGTGCCACAAATGGAAGAGCGCGCAGTACAACAACTCGTTACCTTCTTCACCGCAATGGGCGAGGAGCTTAAGACTCAAGTGGCTCGGTTAGGTTATTACCGTTTACAAGACTTGGTAGGGCGCAGCGATTTGTTGGTACAGGAGCGGGCACAAACCCTAGTGGACTGGACGGAAATGCTCAAGCCAATTTCGGCATGGGTTGAACGGCAGAAATCCGAAGCCGAAGAGCGGGCGCGGCAACCCCGTATCTGTATGCCTTGCGCCGCTGTACCGGTTGCAGCTTACAGTGGCGATACCACCCGCCGAATCACCACCCACGTACACGATATGATAGCTGCCGGAACTAGTAATAACGGTCACTCGAAAACCGAATTCTTCCATGAGGAAGAGCATCTAGGTTCGATAGATCGTTCGGTAGGTACACACCTCGCCGGAGCGTTGATCCGTGACGGTTTTGGCGCCGGTCCAAGTTTCGCCCACAACATCAGCTCTCGTGGACTCCACAACCTTGTCGGGGTAAGCGATATTGAAGAGCCACGCATCGGCAAAGATGAAAAAGTCAACCTGATGCTCAATAGTGGCTCTATACCCGGCAATGGGTTAGCCGCCTTTAACAGTCGCGCCGTGAAAGTAGTAGTACAAGGTGGCGCGCAGGACGGTGTCGGCAAAAGCTCACTTGGCGGTTCGATTGTAATCATGAAGGGCAAAAATCGCTGGGGCAAGCGCGTGGACGGCGGCGTGGGCAAGAGCTTTGCCTACGGGGCACAACGTGGGCTATTCATTGTACAGGGCAACGCTGACAGTCGTTTCGGTATCCGCCTCTCCGGTGCGGACGTGATTATCGGTGGCGAACTGTACGAGACGGTGGACGACAACCTCGGCTACATCGGCGCACGCAGCAATTTGAAGGGCTTTGCCTTCGAATATATGACCAACGGGCGTGCATTGGTACTAGGTGATCCCGGTCCGTGGATTTGTAGCGGTATGACCGGCGGTACGGTTTATCTGCGCCTACAACCCGATATGGGTCTCGACCTCGCAGCTCTCAAACGGCGCATTGCTAAAGGTGCAAAGGTCGGCTTGAGTCGCCTCAACGACCGAGACAAAGTGAGTGTCCGTCAGTTGTTGCAGTATTACTTCAACGAACTGGAAAGCAGCGGACAGCGGGAGGATGTAGAGCGACTCGCCTTCCTTGTAGAAGCGCCTGAACAGCACTTCCTCAAGGTACAACCTGTAAACATGCAGGTCGATCCTTCGATCTCCACCGAGTGATACAATCTTTCGAAGAAAAGAAAAGCCTTCTGCCTAAAAACAGAAGGCTTCTTTTTTTGCATTAATTAAGAACTGTTACAAGAGAAAATATCAATTAAGAATTAAGAATTTTTAATGCGTTGCTTATTACAGGTTAAAGTTGGTGTATCGAATAAACCAATTCTTGATATTGAGCGGTAGAAATTTCCTGCCTTGCCACTTCTTTAGGGGAATTGCTACCCCAAAAGCGTTTAACATTACCAGTAGTTACAATACTGTGACTAAACTGGCAGGTTGCGCAACGTTCCAGCTTAACCTCAAGCCGATTTGCTCGGTTGGTGAGTGGTTCTAACAATTGGGAAGCTATATGATATTGCTGATTTCGCAGCAAAGTGACAAATTGATGTTCTAACCCTGCTTTCACCGAACCGATGGAATTTGGCACACTAAAAGGATGACGACAATTGTTACAGTAAGCCTTAATTGAGCTAACCCACGCAACATAAGCGCTCGCCAGTAATGCAAATAGCAGTTCAGCCAACCAGTAGAACCAAGCAAACGCATCTTTCAATACCAAACCCTCGCCGGAGGAAGCGTCGGTGATGTTGATTCCTTGCTGTGCCTGTAATTTCATGTACCCCAAAAGCCCGTCTGAACCGGTTTGCTCTAGCAAAGAGCGGTCGAAGAGTAGGTCAGAATCAGATGAGTACATACTAACAGTGCGGCTCTGTACCTGAGCTTTAAAATCTTCTTTGAAAAGCAGGTATTCTGTGCCCTGACAAGAGATGGAAGCGATAAAACTTATTAAAATTCCGAATATTAACGCTATGTGAGGATTGCGAAACTGAGCAGCCCGGTAAACAGCGTAGATTATAGCGCCGCCCAACAAACCCATGCCTACTGTGAAAATGAATAACAAGGAGAAAAACTTGTAGGAAATAGAACCTGCAATTGCGCCTATTGCCGCACCACCTGCTAAAGCTGACAGAGTCATCAGAAATAATGGTAGAATTTTAACGCCTAAATATCCAGCGCGAACAGGTTTGGAGGTATAATGCTGCGGCGCTACCCATAACTGAGATGATACAAAGCGTTGGGGTGAAACGTTATTCATGCAACACTCATCATTGTTTTTAGGGCAGTAGCTTAAAATAAGTTAACAGACAAACAGTATAACCTCTTGTTTGATGTAACATATTTATGTTAGCAAAAGCCCAGCTATTGTAACGAATTAATTGTAACCCTTAAAGCATAGTTAAAAGCATAGTTAGCTATTTTGCTATTTTAATACTTTTTTAATGCCAACAAGTGATATATATCACATATTTGGTTCTAAGACAATATATTAACAATAATGTAATAATTCAATAACCATTTAGTACCCTATATTGAACCTGCCAGATTAAAAGATTATAATCAATGCTAAAGGGAGTTAATCACTGGTAATGATAATTGAGCAACCTCAAGAGTGGTCGCACGACTCCGGTTTCTCCGGCATTGATAGCCCATCCCGACCATCCTGGAAACTAGAGTCCATCGAGCTTTTCCGGCGAATAAGCGTTACAGCGAGTCTTTTCAAAAGCGGTGTGAATCTGAATACGGCGACAGCGCTGGCGCACGAGCTTTATAATGCCGCTAACTTTGCCGCCGTGGCAGTAACCGAGCGACAGACTACCTTGGCTTATGTCGGACCTTTGTATGAAAGTGAAGCTCCTCACCTAGAACGTTTCTGCCCGGCGGTGCGCCTTTGCCTCGAAATTGGAAAAAACCAGACCTGCCGCCACAACACCGAAGACCACCTGTTGAGCAATTGCTGGAGTAGCGTCCAGCCTGAAAAAGAGCGGGATTCGCAAAATCCACACTGGTTAGTGGCAATTCCCCTTGAGAATGAATTGGAAGTATGCGGCACACTCTTAATCTTTGGCAGCGAACTTTCCCCTATTGAGTCTTCTAATCTCGAACTGGCGCGATGGGCAGCCCAAGAGGTAAGCCTCAATCTTGAAATGTGCCGTTTGCGTGGTTCGGCGGGGCAATTAGCCGAAGCCGAGTTAAAAGCGTTGCGTGCCCAGATTTCGCCGCACTTTCTTTTCAATACGCTGAATACAATCGCAGCGTTGGTGCGCTTGGATGCCGAACGTGCCCGAGAGTTGATTGTCGATTTCGCCAGCTTCTTTAGACGCACCCTGAAGCAGCATGGCGAATTTGTATTACTTTCTGAAGAATTGGATTATGTAAAACACTATCTAAGGCTGGAACAAGTGCGCTTTGGCACAAATATCCGCGTTAGTTACGATATTGGAACAGGCACCGAGCAAGTGGTGGTTCCGGTGCTAACGGTTCAACCGCTGGTGGAAAACGCTGTAAATCACGGGCTTGCCCCCCAGATCGGCGGAGGTACTATCGTAATCCAAACTCGTACCATAGATGACGGTGACATAGTTATTGAGGTGAACGATAATGGGGTGGGTATGGACGAAGCCACGCTGGCGAAGGCGCTGAAGCCGGAACATAGCGAAGGACTGGGCATGGCTCTCAGCAATATTAACGAGCGGTTGCACAAACTATTCGGCTCACAATACAGCCTGAAGATTGAGAGCGAGCTAGGTAAAGGCACAAAAGTAGTTTTTAGAGTGCCACGTGTAAAAAGAGTTTAGCTATTATGCCAAACCGACTAAAAGTTCTAATTGTAGATGATGAACAACTGGCGCGAATAGACCTTCAGTATATGTTAAAGAAACTGCCAGAGGTGGAGTCAGTTTCAGAGTGTACTAACGCAACCGAAGCGCTGGCATTATTGCATGAAGATGTTTTTGACGCGCTCTTTCTGGACATTGAGATGCCCGGATTGAACGGGCTAAAAGCCGTTAAAATTATTAACAAACTTCAGAACCCACCGCTGATTGTTTTCGTAACCGCCTATGATGAGCATGCCGCTAAAGCTTTTGAACTGAACGCGGTGGATTATCTGGTAAAGCCCTACAGCGAAAAGCGATTGGCACAGGCAATTGCCAAAATCCAGAAAGCGCAAAGCAATATGGGCAAGCAGCCTGAACCGGAACGCAGCAAAAGCGGGACAATTAATCTTAAACAGGAAGAACCAACCAATGAAGCACATTTCAAGAAGATTCCGGTAGAAAAAGGCGACGGGGTTTTGCTGATAAACCTCTCAGATGTGCGCTACATCGTAGCCTATAATGACCGAGTTTTCGTGAATACTATGAACGAGCAATATCTGTGTCGCTTCTCGTTGGCAGAGCTAGAGCAACGCTTAAATACGCAGGGCTTTGTACGTATTCATCGCAGCTATATTGCCAACTTGCAACATATTCTAGAATTGCAACCTTATTTCAATGGAACCTACAACCTGATTATTGACGACAAGAAGCATACCATCTTGCCTGTCAGCCGATCACGGGTAAAATTGCTGCGCTCGCTCATCGGTGTTTGATAAGAACGAAAGGCAGTTAAGATAAGCGGCTGTATTACCTCATTTAACACTCGGTTGGTTGGATCCAATGCGATAGCCGCACCTCACTATTTTTAGCCTTTTTCATTTTGTTGATTAACTCATTGCGGTATTTTAACCGCTATCGACTCTTTTTGCTTCCGTTCCTCTCTTTTTTTCTTGACCTCTCTCAAATCCTTAAGTTGTCAACTATGACTTTAGCCGAATACTACTTTTCGAGGCTATTACTCAGAATATCAAGGGTGTAAAATGATAACTGCGCTCGGAATTAACACCAAACACCGAATCCCAATAGCGCGTACCTCCGAAAGTTAGCACCAGATTCTTAGCTTCGGGTTTGAGTTCCCCTACATTGAACTGAGCCATTAATCGCTCGAAAAATCCGGTGGCTTCGCCAAGTCGTTGCTTTTGCTCATTGCGCATATGTGAAAAGAAACCGGGATAGACTAGCAGGAGCGGCAACGCGCCATATTGTCCGAAACGGGTATGGGCGTAGTCAATCAATTCTTTACCTTTGCGCGGCAAGTCACGGGCTGCCCCCGCGCCATAAAGCGGGTCGCGGAAAGTTACACCAACTACTATATCCGCAAAACCGTCTTTAATCAGGGCTGGCTTTGGCTTAAGCAACACATCCAACACCAACGCACGCCCACCGATATGTGAACCTTTTACATTTTCAGCCAGAGTTTCGAAAAATGGGTCGATTTTCTCATGCAACTTACCCAGAGTTTCGCCGGGGTTGGGGGGTTCGTCGTTTAAAAAGAAACCTTCCATATTCATCAGGACACCTCTTTAGGCTAAAAAAACAAAGAACGATGAGAGAATTACGCTCACACCGTTCCATGTTAACATATTTTCAATAACCGATGCGCCGTTTAGCGAGGCGCAGCAGGAGTAGTAGCGCCCGTAGTAGGGGCGACTGTACCCGAGGTACCACCAGCAGCGGTTGTACCTGCTACCGGGCTACCGGGATAATAAAGCGAAGGTGGTTTAACCGGAGTGGTTATTCCCAACTTTTTATTGATGATATCACCAAACACTTTGGCTACCTCGCGATGCCCTGCTACGGTAAACCAGAAACCGTCTTCGTCAGAAATATATTGTGCATACTTCCCAAGTTCAATATTGGAAAGGTCAGCTACAAATACACGGGTCGGGTTTTTCTTTGCCACATTGGCAATGATATTATTGTAGTCTTGCTGAACCTTGCGTAATACTTCGGAAGTGAAGCAAGGCTTGAAGTACCACATCGAGGTTACATCCGGTGCATTACCGATGATAATCCGCGCTCTGGTATCTTTCAGCATGCGGTTCACGTAAAGGTTAAGCGATTCTTCATAAGCGCGCTGATAAATTGCCGGGTCGGTATTAGGATCGAGCATTTGAATGGTTAGATTATTCGTTACGCTCCAAAACAACACTAGATCAGGCTGAAACTCAACCTGAGAAGTAGCATAGGCATTAGCCCCGGTGATATTAATGGTTAGCTGGATGTAAGTATTAGTAGGGGTGCGAATGTATTGACTTACCGTCGCATCAAACCAAGCCTTCTCCTCGGCGCGGGTTGCCTGAGCACCAAAGTCATAGGGCACCGCAGTTTTAGCAACCGCTGCCGGATTCAGGAAAGCGTTACGGATGCACTGGTTGGTTATAGGATACTCAAAGCCGCGTCTTATATCGGTAAAACCGGGGAATTCTTGTTGTACCAAACCCACTACATTTATTAATGGTGCAGGTGTTGGTGTTGGCGCGGGCGTGGGCGTGGGCGGAGGCGGGGCAGGAGTCGGCGTAGGAGTCGGGAAAGGTGTGCTAGTTGCCGGCGCGACCAAAACATTGGTTGCAACAGGAGTACCCGCCCCTACTTCTGTGGGCGTAGGCAATATTAACGGTATTTCGGTTGGGGTAGGATTGATACGACCCACCGTAGTGGTTATACCGGCAGTACCAATCAACCTAACCGCACTGGTTGGTGTTACTTGAGCCTGTATATAAGCAGAGTCATTTTGAGTTTGACTTGGGGTATTATCACTGCATGCGCCAGTGCTCAACAATACGACAAATAATGTGAAAATCACTAGCACGCGATAGGCAAGTGTTTCAGGTTTCATAGCCACTCCCGGTTTTGGCATTCAACGCGGTATATACCGCCCCACAGGAAGAGACGCACAAATAGTCTAGAGCTAATTTTTGTTATGACAAGTTCTGTACTATTATACATGTTATTGTCAAGTAAAGTCAACGTCTAAATAATGTATTTAGACTTTTAATTAAGTCAAAACAAACCAGTAAATTTGATTATAGCCCTATTCGGACTTGCTCTTCTCCCCAGCAACCTATTTTGTTTAGCCTTAATTGCCGAGTGCACCGTTGTAGTATAGAATATCAAGAAACATTAATCGCTGGCATGTCGTTCTCAATATATAGTTAGAGGCGCGTGCCTCACTACCAATTCAAATATTAACTCTACACCTCTATTAAATGAACAACTTCTGGCAAAACAAACGCGGCGATATACTGGTCTGGGGTCTTCTGCTCATAATCTTGCTGGTAGCGGGTGGTTTCCGCTTACAGAGTCTAGATTGGGATCAAGGACAGTATTTCCATCCCGATGAACGGGCAATAATTTGGCAATCGAACGGTCAGGGCGTAATGAACCTGATGACGGTTCAAACCAGCGGCGGCTTTGACAATCTGGGACAGACCCGCGCTTCGGTGAGTTTCCCGCCCGGGGGTTTGCAATTTTTTATCCCCAATGATGCAGCAAACCTACGCCCCGCTACCGAGGAAGAAACAAAACTTTTCACGGCAGCCAAAATACAAGGCAAGCAATATGCGCTACCTACTAACGTAGTACCACCGGATCAACCAGTTCCCGACAAAGCAATTAATTTCTGGAACGCCGCTTTTAGCCCCTTAAACCCGCACTTTTTCGCCTACGGTTCGTTCCCGATGTACCTCATCAAGTTTTCAAGCTGGGTAGCCGCTTCTATTTTTGGTTCACAATGGAACGCATACGCCAATTTGTATCTGGTAGGGCGGTTTCTCTCTGTCGTGTTCAGCTTGGGAACAGTGTTACTGGCTTTCTTCCTAGGCAGACGCGCCTTTTCGCCTAGCTTGGGGCGCAAGGCTGGTACAGCAATCGGCTTGAGCGCGTCCGCTTTTCTGGCGGTTTCGGTACTGGATATACAGCTTGCTCACTACCTAACCTTTGATGTAGCCCTTACCTTTTTTGTAACGCTGGCTGTTTTCGTCGCTATCGGACACATGCGCAGCGGTTCACGCTGGAGCGCGATAAGAATGGGAGCGGCTTTCGGTTTGGCTCTAGCGTGCAAGGTTAGTGCGCTACCACTGGGCTTGGTGCTGGTAGGGGCGGCATTGCTCTATGGACTTTACGGAAAAGCGCAACACAGCGGCGAATTTGCCGGAAAACCCAAGTTAAGCGGGCAACCCGGAGAAGAACGTTTTGGGAAAGTTGGGTTAGGTCCGCGCCTTGTTCTCAGAACACTGGTAAACCTAATCCTGAGCGGCTTAGCTACGCTCATAGTTTGGTTTGTCGCCATGCCCTACGCTTTCCTCGATTTCACCGCTTGGTTTGATCGGGTAATGGCGGAAAACGGAATGGCGCGAGGCATTTCAGATTATCCCTATACCCGCCAATATGTCGGCACTATTCCATTCTTATACCAGTTCGGTAATTGGATACAATGGGGCTTGAGTATCCCGCTTGGGGTGCTGGCGGTAGCGGCGTTGGCTTACGGGCTTTATCACGCGGTATGGTACAGGCTCAAAGCGGAAATCCTGCTTTATTGCTGGCTCGTACCCTACATGCTAATCACTTTTACGGGCGAAGCCAAATTCAATCGCTATTTGCTACCGATTACGCCAATTGCGCTAGTGTTAGCAGCCCGTCTGCTGGTTTCCCTGTATCTTCTGGCGCACAACAGCAACACGGCTACGCTCTACAAGCTGCGGAAATTTTTGGTGGTAGGGCTGGGCGTATTTATAATGGGTTGGGGCTTGGTGTGGGCGATAAGCTTTTCTCAGATTTACGGGCAAGAGCACAGCCGAGTAACTGCCAGCGAATGGATTTATCAAAATATACCGGCAGACGCGCGGTTAAGCAGTGAAGCGTGGGATGAATCATTGCCGGTTACACTGCCCGATCAAGCAAAATACCGAGAGCAATACCAGTACACCGACTGGAATAGCTACGAAGATCGTCCTAACGATGAAATGACGCAATATTGGTCAGACAAATTAAGCAACACCGATTATATCGTCTTATCCAGCAACCGCCTATATGCCACCATCCCAAAATTGCCGTGGCGTTATCCCGTTACTACCCAACTTTACGAAATGCTTTTCAAGGGGGATTTGGGTTTTCAACTGGTTAAAAAGGTTTCTAACTATCCCACCGTACCACTGGTCGGATGGCAAATTAATGACGATACCGCCGATGAGAGCTTTTCAGTCTATGATCATCCAAAAGTATATATTTTCAAGAAAAAAGATCAGTTATCCGAAGTAGAATATCGCAACCTTTTTGCTCCTTCTATTAATGCGCCGTGGGTTCCCAAACGTTATCCCGCCAAGGGTGACTTGCCGGTTATTCCGGCGAAGCAGAACGATGGCGTTTTGCAGAGTACGGGTGAAGCGCAGCGAGTAGATAGCGGCAAAAGCCTGTTGCTGGATAAACCTGTAGATCGCCAACCTGAAGTCAATGATAACGGCTGGAATCAGCTTGCCAACGAGCAGCAATGGCTAGCGGTAATTATCTGGTTCGTAATGGCACAAGTGTTGGGTCTAATAGGGTTACCGTTAGCGTTACGCTCTTTCCGTCGCTTGCCCGACAAGGGTTACATTCTGGCGAAACCTATCGGGGCGGCGTTAGTGGCGCTGATTATTTTCCTAGTAGTAGCAACACGCCTGTACCAATACACCATCGCCACCGTTTACATGTGCCTAGCAGTGGCAGTGGTAATCAGTGGGTGGCTATGGTGGCGTTATCGCGAAGAGTTAGCCTACTTTTGGAAACACAATCGCACCCTGATAATAATTGAGGAAGGTATTTTCCTGCTTGGGTTCGTAGCCTTTGTGCTGATAAGGCTAGGCAACCCCGACTTGTGGCATCCCTATTTTGGGGGTGAGAAGCCGATGGAGTTTGCGCAACTCAACGCAATAGTGCGCAGCGCGTATCTGCCACCCTACGACCCGTGGTTTAGCGACGGCTACATGAATTATTACTATTACGGGCAATATGTAGTTTCCACATGGGTCAAGCTCACCGGAATCCAAACCGCCATCGCCTTTAATTTGGCAATCCCTCTGTTATACGCTTTTGTACTATCAGGTGGCTTCTCCATCTCCTTTAACCTTGCGCGTATCTACCAGCAATGGCGAGCGCGGCGAGCGCGGTATTTGGGCGATAACTGGGCAAGCGATTCAAAGTTACGTGGAAAGGCTGAAATCCACCCACGAGAAATTTCTCCGGATGATTTAAGCAAAGCCGGACCGATGTGGGCTGGTATATTCGGGGCATTTGCGCTGGCAATTGCGGCAAATATTGATGGGCTGGTGCAGCTTTTACAGCATAATCGCGCCTTTGCCGAACTTATCAATGCCCTCAATATTTACCCGGTACGAGCAGAGCAATTACGCGCTTATGATTATTTCCGCAGCACGAGGGTTATTCCAGATACCATCAACGAGTTCCCCTATTTCAGCTTCTTATATGCTGACTTACACGCACACCTTATTGCGCTGCCCTTTACCCTATTGCTGTTGGCTTTGGCTTTGAACCTAATTTCGGCTAATTGGGCAGGCTACGACGATACCGGCTATCCTCCGCCTATACGGCTCATAAAACGGCTCTGGTATGCGTTGGATGGGACACTGCTGATACCTTTACTGTTTGCGGTAGTAATCGGCTTGATCGGGGCTACCAATATCTGGGATTTGCCCACCTATATTATGATTATCTTTATGTCGCTGTTCTTTGCCTTTTTCCGGCGACCTCAAAAACCAACAGTAAGCGAGAATGAGGCGGAAGAGCAAACCCCAAGATTCCGCCCCTTGAGCCTGCTGGTAGAACTGGCAGCAGCAGGGATAACCACCGGCTTGATTGTATATTCCGCTTTCCTGATGTATAGCAACTTCTTTAACAAATATCAGGCGTTGTACAGCGAAGTTAAACTAACCAGCCTCTATACCGATTTCGGACAAATTATCTTTTTCTGGTTAATGCCCTTCTTTTTCGTTATTTCCTACGCGATATGGAGCTATTGGCGCTGGCTCAGTTGGAGAAGGGGTGGAAATCCGCGTCTGTCTGAACCACCTAAAGACATTAAAACTAATTACAAATTGGATGAAGAACTGGACGACCCCTTTGTATCGCAACCCTCGACTTTAAGAACGCAACGAGCCGAGCTAGCCTTTGCAATGGCTGGCTCTGGGAGTAGCCTTGAAGCAGGAATGGGAGGGGGAAGTTCACCGGATAGGCAACCTCCAACCAAAACAAACAGCTATAACCGCTATAGTGTGCCATGGTTAATAATATTGGGGATAGCGGGCATAATAATGGTTATCGCCTGGGTTTTCCCGGTTACAATGGAATGCAAATTTGAGTCTGTTTTCTGCCAAACTGCTGGACCGGGCATAACCCACACCGGACCGCGCTGGGCGAGCTTTGCCACTATGGGATTTTTGGCTTTGGCGTTCTTATTCTTGATTTTCGGACGCGCCTATGACCCCGACCCTGAACAGTCGGCGCAAGCCCGCAATCCTGCCACCCTTTTCGCGAAGCTGATGATTCTGGCAGCATTTTGTATAATCGCTGGATTGGAAGTAGTATATGTAGCAGACGATTTCGCTAACAGCTATCGCGAACGCGCTAACTCAATTTTCAAGTTCTATTATCAAGCTTGGACAATGCTGGCGTTGGCTTCTGCTTTCACTATATATGTGTTATGGACGAACTGGATTGCGCCACGCTGGTCGGATGTGGAGCGGCGTATCGGCAAGTTGCGCCTATCTATGCGCTTCCTGTGGATCGGCGCAGCCACAATGCTGGCTATCGGTTGCTCGCTTTATGCAATTTTGGTAACGCCAACCCGCATCGCCGAACGCATGGAAAAGCCATTACCCAACCCGACCCTAGACGGACGCGCTTATTTTGATACGTTGCGCGAAGTAATGGGTATGCCCAATATGACGCTTGGCAAATCCTTTGATATGTTATACGAGGCTCAATCCCTCCACGAGTTCTACGATAAAATACAGGGCACTCCGGTGGTGCTACAGGCGAGTATATGGCCCTATCGGGGTAATGGTAGCTGGATTGCAATAAATACAGGCTTGCCAATTGTGCTAGGCTACGACCACCATGAATCGCAGCAGCATTATGATGCGCAGGTTTGGAAACGAAGCAGCAATGGCGGTGGAGACGGCGACATCCACGAGATATACAATACGGAAGATATTGAAACAGCGTTAGGCTTGCTGAATTATTATCACATCACCTATATTCATCTTGGCATTATCGAACACGAGTCGGAAGTATTCCGCGCCTGTTATCCCGGTGAACCGGGTGATACAAGCCGTTCCACTGTTCCGGCTTGTTACGACCCGCTGGTAAGTGATGGAGGACTCGCAAAGTTCGACAAGATGGTGAACATGGGCTTGCTAGAAGTAGCCTATCAGAATCCGGGTGTCACTGTGCTGAAGGTAACGCCACGAGGGCGCTCTGGCATAGTTGACCCCACATTAGCCGCTGCCAATCCGGGTCAGACCATTACCACCGACCCTAAACTGGGCAGATTACTCGACGCAGTAAAACGCAACCCGCAGGATTATCAATCCCACTATGATTTGGGGGTTTATTATTTCAAAAGGGGCGATTTGCAGGATGCCGCGCTACAACTGATAGAAGTGATAAGGATTGTGCCGAAAGAAGTCAATCCGTATCATGTGCTGGGTGATATTTTCTCGGCAATGGGCGAGAATGAAAAAGCATTATCTGCTTGGAAAGAACCAACAATAGTCGCTCCCCAAAATGTTGCGGCACACAATAAATATGCGCTGGGTTTGGCAGCAGCAGGACAAACCGACGAAGCAATAAAAGAATATAATATAGCCCTACAACTGAATCCGAAATTTGTTGAAGCAGCTTATCATCTTGGCGAACTTTATGAGAAATTGAATAAACGCCAAGAAGCAATAGACGCTTATAATTACGTTATTAAAAATGCGCCGGGTACCAATGATTTTTGGGCAAATAGTTCCGCCGACCGCATCAATGTTTTAGGCGGTCGCTAAAAAAGAGGAGACAGAAGAATGCCGTTGGAGCCACAATCTAAAGCCCTGATGGACGAGTTAATCGCTTCAGGTATAACACCGCGCTACCTTATGACCCCTGAAGAGGGGCGTAAATATGCGTTGAGCGCCTTTGTTGAAATGGCAGGACCCCCTGAGCCGATTTACAAAATCGAGGATCGCACCATTACAACCCATAGTGGTAATGTAAAGGTACGGATATATACCCCTGCCGACAAACCCAAAATGCCCGCACTGGTTTATTTCCACGGGGGAGGCTGGCGCTTCGGCAGTATTGAAACTCACGAAGCCCCTTGCCGCACTTTGGCTAATTTGGCAGGCTGCAAGGTCATTTCGGTGGACTATAGCTTGTCACCGGAATATCCTTTCCCGGTAGCGATGGAGCAAAGCTATAATGCTACCAAATGGGTTTATGATAATGCTGCCAGTTTGGGAATAGACCCGGACAAAATTGCGGTGGGCGGCGATAGTGCGGGCGGAAACTTGGCGGCTTCCACCTGTGTAGCGGCGCGCGACCGGGGAAACCTCCCTCCGATTTTTTACCAAGTGCTAATTTATCCGGTAGTGGATTTTTATTATCCCGGTACAGCTTCATACAAAGAACATGGAACAGGATATTTTCTTACTGCCGAGGCAATGAAAATTTATTGGGATAGTTATCTAGGACGCACCGAAGACTCGCAGAATGCTTACGCTGCGCCTTTGTCGGCTGCCGGTTTTGAGGATATGCCGCCAGCACTAATAGTGTTGGCACAATACGACCCGCTTTACGATGAAGGGGTCAAATATGCCGAGAAACTAAAAGTGGAAGGTATTCCCGCAAAAGTGTTAACCTATGAAGGGGTGATGCACGGTTTCTGGGGTATGGCTGCCAAAATTGATTTGGCGCGCAAAGCCCATGCCGATGTTGCCGCGGAACTGCGAAAAGCTTTCGCTCAGTAAAAATAGGTACGGGTCAGGTGGCGCAGATAACTCTTATAACGTGCTGCTTGACCCAAATGCCAGAGGTACACGTCCACCATCGCCGGAAATAGCCCGTTACCAAGTAAGTTGGTTACCTCTTCTACGCAAACGATTCCTGCCGCTCGAATCTCGATTTCTTCTAGACTACCAGCCTCCAATGCCTCGCCTTTTTCTATACGCGCCAGCAGATCATGGTCATATTCCAACGCGCCCTCTATTCTGAATACATGCGGCACTAAATTGTCCGCAAACATCGTGAGGTGCGCTATATCTGGGAAACGCCCGTAACCCTTGCCTTCAAATGCCAGATACAAGTCGTTTGCCAGAATCTGCGCGCGCTTCAGAAAATAAACCTTTTCGCCGTGGTAAAGAGCGCTATCATCAAAACAGGACAGCTTTTGTGCCAGTAAACCGATTAATTCGGCGGCGGGTTTTTCCCCTGTCAGCCTGTTTAACAATCCGGCATAGCTTCCGCCATATTCAGCCATAACCCAATTGCCAAGCTGATTCAGGCTCTCCGCGAACATAGCCATCAGCGGAAAATCGACGCTAACCCCGAACAATTCTGCAAGACGTGTAGGAGTAACTGAGGCAGCAAAGGAAGCATCCAGCTTTCCACCTTGCTCAACATAGCGTTTCAACCCACTTGCTACGGTCATATACAGCGATTGCTGGCGGGGGAATTGTGCTTTCCATAGTGGCGAGAAGCCCGACCCGAAGTTAATCGCGTCCACCGTCATCACATAATCAAGCTGAAGTTCAGGATTGTGCGCGGTTTCCAGTAGATGAAAGTCGTCCTCATAAGTGTAGCGCTTCTGAATCTCTCGCGGGTCTATAGTAGCGGCAAAATCTGCCAGTTTTTGGCGATTTAAGCATATATAGCGTGCTTTTTCCAGTACTCGACCCGCCGATTCTCTTACCAATTCATACATAATTACACCTTTTTGCCCTTATCCCAGTTTCTTCTCATAGAATATTGCGAGGATGCCCATGTGAACATAGTCTCGTTTGATTTCAACAAAGCCGTTTTTAAGGTAAAGCTTCTGAGCGGGAATTAAATTCACTCCGGTATCTAAGTGCAAACGGAGGTAGCCCAGCGCGCGGGCTTTTGTTTCCAACAGTTCGTAAATTCGCTGTGCAAAGCCTTTGCCTTGAAAATCAGGATGGGTACGCATCCGCTTAATTTCGGCTTCATGCTCGCCTGTTTTGCGAAACGCCCCCATCGCTGCTACTTTACCTTGATATTCACCGATCAGAAATTCACCTTCATTTTGATAATAGTGCTCCTCAATGTGGCGCATATCATCATCCCAAGGACCATCCCCGCCGTAAGCCCCCATTTGTTGCAACCCTTGCACGTGCAGTTCCCATACCGCGCTCTGATCTTCTTGACGGTAGCGCCGGATAATCAGTTCGCTCACCTTGACCCCCTTGCTTAAATTCTACCCTTAAAAAGGGTGCAATAGTCCATATAAAAAGAGAATAGCTCGGCACAAACCGAGCCATTCTATTACGTCAAAAGTTTTTAGATTAAGCTTTTGCCACCAGCTGGCGGAATACATAGGACAGGATACCACCGTGACGGTAGTATTCGAGTTCAATTGGGGTATCAATACGCGAAATAACCGGCACTTGCAACGTTTCGCCGTTCGCCCGCTTAATAACCAGCGTAACATCCTGCTGTGGTTTTAGATTCGGGTCTTCCAAGCCCAACAGTTCGTAAGATTCGGTGCCGTCCAGTTGCAAGGTACGTGCGTTCACGCCCTCCTTGAACTGGCAAGGCAGCACGCCCATACCTACCAAGTTGTTGCGATGGATGCGCTCGAAACTCTCCGCTACTACCACCTTCACGCCCAGTAAGCTTGTGCCTTTCGCCGCCCAGTCGCGTGAACTACCTGTGCCGTATTCTTGCCCGGCAAAGATGAAGAGCGGAGTACCTGCTTCGAGATATTTCATCGCCGCATCGAAGATGGGTAGTTGCTCACCGGTCGGTTGGTAGATGGTCACGCCACCTTCCACGCCCGGAACCATCTGGTTCTTAATGCGCACATTGGCGAAAGTACCGCGCAACATCACCCGGTCGTTACCGCGCCGCGTCCCGTAGGTATTGAAATCTTCAAAAGCAACTCCCTTTTCCAGCAAATATTTACCGGCAGGTGAGTTCTTTTTGATTGAGGCGGCAGGGCTGATGTGGTCGGTAGTAATTGAGTCGCCGAAAATAGCCAGCGACTTTCCACCCGTAACATTAGTTATGGCGCTCGGTTCCGCGCTCAAATCCAGGAAGAAAGGTGGTTCTTGAATATAGGTGGATTCGCGATCCCACTCGTACACATCGCCGGAGTTGCTAGGGATTTGCATCCACAGGTCGTTCTCTTCCACAAAATTGCCGTAAAGTCGGCGATAAACTTTGGGGTCACGCGCCACGCCTAGTAAAGCTTTTACTTCGGCATTGGTGGGCCAAATATCTTTCAGATAAACCGCGTTACCCTCTTTATCCTTGCCGACAGGCTGGGTAGTGAGGTCGATATCTATCCGCCCTGCCAACGCAAAAGCCACCACCAACGGGGGACTCATTAGGAAGTTGGCTTTAATGTTGGGATGTATCCGTGCTTCAAAGTTGCGGTTGCCGCTCAACACGCTGGCAGTTACCAAATCGCCCTTCAACACCGCTTCCTCGATATTCTGGTCAAGTGGTCCAGAGTTACCGATACAGGTAGTACAACCGTAAGCAACAATGTTAAAGCCGAGTGTATCGAGGTATGGCTGCAATCCGGCAGCTTTAAGATATTCGGTAACTACCCTCGAACCGGGTGCGATTGAGGTTTTGACTTTGGGAGAAACGCTCAAACCGCGTTCAACCGCCTTTTTCGCTACCAGTCCCGCCGCCAGTAACACACCAGGATTTGAGGTGTTGGTACAGGAAGTGATAGCCGCAATCAGCACGTCCCCATTATTGAGGCTATAATCATGTTCTTTGACTTGTACTGAGGCAGCAGTAAGTTCGGAAGGGGCTTTGCCATAACCGTTTTCGGCTACAGGCTTCGCCAATAGGCTGTTGAAAGTCTCTTTCAGGGCGACCAAGCGCACCCGATCTTGCGGGCGTTTGGGACCTGCTACGCTCGGCTCGATTGAAGCCAAATCAATTTCCACCACCGAGCTATAATCAATATCGCCCTTAATGGGGAAACCGTAAATACCCTGCGCTTTGCAATAAGCCTTTACCGTTTCTACTTGCTCATCACTGCGCCCGGTTGCTCGCAGATAGGCGATGGTTTCATCATCTACCGGGAAGAAGCCCATAGTCGCGCCGTATTCAGGAGCCATATTGGCGATAGTAGCGCGGTCGGTTAGGGACAGGCTGGATGCGCCATCGCCGAAAAATTCGCAGAACTTGCCGACCACTTTGTGCTTGCGCAAAGTCTCGGTGATGGTCAAAACCATGTCAGTAGCAGTTATACCTTCGCGTAATGCGCCAGTCAGATTTACGCCCACTACATCGGGAGTCAGGAAATACACGGGCTGCCCTAGCATCCCGGCTTCCGCTTCGATGCCACCCACGCCCCAACCTACAATACCGAGACCGTTAATCATAGTAGTGTGTGAGTCGGTACCGACCACCGTATCAGGATAATAAACGCCCTCATTTTCCAGAACGCCTTGCGCCAAATATTCAAGGTTTACCTGATGCACAATACCCGTGCCGGGCGGTACTACACGAACGCTCTTAAAGGCTTGCATGCCCCACTTCATAAACTGATAGCGTGGCGCGTTGCGCTCAAATTCCAGTTCCATATTCTTGCGTAGCGCATCATTGTCCCCAGAAAAATCAACCTGTACTGAGTGGTCAACCACCAAATCAACCGGCACAAGCGGTTCGATAACGCCGGGATTTTTGTTTAATTTCTGTATGGCAGACCGCATGGCAGCAAGGTCAGCCAACAAAGGTACGCCCGTAAAATCCTGCAAAACAATGCGGGCTACTACAAAGGGGATTTCATCGGTGCGGGATGCGTTGGGTTTCCAGCCAGCAAGGTTATAAATGTCTTTTTCAAGTATTTTCTGACCGTCATAATTTCGCAGCACCGATTCAAGTACGATGCGGATACTGACCGGAAGGCGAGAAATAGAGCCTACGCCTGCCTTCTCTAATTGTGGCAGTGAATAATACTGTCCGGCGCGCCCGCCGTCGATTTCAAAGGTTTGAAGAGTATCAAAAAGATTATGTGCCATTTTCCTTGTCTCTCTCGGTCATATATTGTTTCATCATTGAACTATACTCGTACAAGTACATATTACAATAATTGCCTCGGACTTGTAGCCATTTCAGTCCGTTAAATCATTGAAATATAATATGATGATGATATAGTGAGGTTTTGGTAGGTCATTTTGAGTTCAAAGGGAAACCATAAAATAAAAAAAGGACGTTCGGAACGCCCTTAACTTATCTATTATGGGGAAAGAGGGACTCGAACCCTCACGCCTTTCGGCACATGATCCTAAGTCATGCTTGTCTGCCAATTCCAACATTTCCCCAAGACCGCTAAATATTAGCATATCTAGGCGATAATCTCAAGTTGCTATTTATTTTGGGGATTGCTCAGTGAAATTTGTAAATCAAGTACCGTACCCTGTCCCGGTTTGCTCTCAATCTTGAGATGACCACCGGATTCACGGGCGCGTTGTCGCATGTTGATAACCCCTAAACCACCACCAATTGCCAATCGGTTTATATCTTCTGGAATTGCGAAACCACAGCCATCATCCGAAATTACCAACCGGATAGAATCTTCCAACAGAGTAAGTTTGATGCATGCGTTTTGCGCTTTTGAATGCTTCACAATATTGTATAGCGCTTCTTGGGCTACTCGGTAAAGATTTAATTCTTGGGGTGGATTAAGTATACCAGCAACATCCTCGTTAAGAGTAGTTTTTACCTTTACCCCGGAATGGCGTGAAATGTCCCCCGCCAAACCCTCTAACGCTGCAATCAAACCCAAATCGCTCAAAATCTTCGGTTGTAAGTCGCGGCTCAATAAGCGCAGATTGCTGATAGTGGCTTCTAAACTATCCTGTAAACGATTAAGTCGTTTCTCAATATTAGGAGGTAGCGGGTTCTCATCACCCATTTCATTGCTACTTGATAAAGGCTTCAGGGTATCGGTCAGATCACACCGTAACAGGTCAATCTGCCGCCCAAGCCCTATCAAGCCCTGTACCGTATCATCGTGCAGTTCACGAGCGAGGCGATTACGTTCCTCTGCCACTGCTGCTTCGCGAGCGCGGGCGTGCAAACGGGCGTTATCAATGGCGGTAGCAATCTGCTCTGCCAGAATTTCCAGCACAGGCACATCTTCTGGGTCAAACGCATCAATATGAGGTTGTTCGATATTCAAAACCCCGATACAGCGATCGTTGACTTTAAGGGGCATATCCAGTTCAGCCTGAGTATCAATGCAATGAATATAATAGGGGTCGCGGCTCACATCGTTCGCCAGACGGGTCTGCTCATTGCGCACCACCCAGCCGACCATACCTTGGCTGATATGCATACGCTTGGCATGTAGGCAGATATTATTATTAGCCCGATCTGCCTCAGAACAAGCAGTATGAAAAATGTAATTGCGGTCGTACTGATCTAGCAAATATACTGACACTACATCGAAATCAAAGGTCTTTTTTATTAAATCAACCGTTTCTATCAGCAGTTGTTCGAGATCGAGGGTGGTATTAATTTTCCGGCTGACTTGCATAACCGCTCGCAATTGGGCTGCTTTGCGATCTCGATTATCCCGATCTATACTCAACATAGGTACTACTCTCCCTCTTCCAAATCAAGGTCGGACAGACTTAATATACGCCTTTTCAAACCTTGTAAAACTGCTTCGGTACGTGAGCCAACTTCCAGTTTGTCGAAAATATTGGCAAAATGCGCTTGGACTGTACGCGGGCTTAAAACCAATCTATCGGCTATTTCTTTATTGGACAAGCCTCGCCCCGCCAGCTTTAAAACTTCCAGTTCACGTTCGGTCAAATGCTCGGTTGGTTGGTTGGGTTCGGATTTGCCTAGTGACCCCGGTTGGTTTTTGATTGCAAAGCGTCCTAATACTTTTTTCGCCACCGTAGGGTGTAAAACCGCCTCGCCCCGATTCACCGCCCTAACTGCTTCCACCAACTCATGGCTTCGTACGGTCTTGAGCAAGTAACCTGCCGCACCCGCTTCCAGAAGAGCAAATACATACTGGTCTTCATCATGTGCGGTAAGAGCTAGGATAGCAATTGTAGGACGTTGCGCCTTGATCTGGCGAGTAGCGGCAATTCCATCCAGCACAGGTAAACCTACATCCATCAATACCACATTGGGTAACAGCCGTAACGCCATTTCGACGGCTGTTTGTCCGTCACCTGCTTCACCTACAACGGTCATGTCTGGTTGGCGGTTGAGCAATTCGGCAGTACCTTCACGTACCACCGCATGGTCTTCCACCAGCAGTACCTTTATTCTTGTATCTTGATTGATATTTGACATTCTTTCGCACGTTTCTGGATAACCAGCACATTAATAAAATTATAGCTCAAATTATAACACCTAACAGCGCACAATTACCTATAGTTATTTAACCATATTAAGGTATTTGACGTATAAATTATAGGTATAACTGTAGTGATATTAACTTTTACACATAAAATGTTTGTAACAACTACAATAATTTAAAAACCCCTACTACCAGAATATACGGCAGAAGGGGCGTGTTGTTTCTATTTGGGCAGGTTAGCTTCCTTTGAAGTTGGGCGCACGTTTTTCCAAAAATGCTTTTAAACCTTCCCTGTAATCCTGCGTTCGAGATGATTCTTCCATCAATTGCGCTTCCATGTTAAGCGCCTGTTCAAAGCTCAGTTGTGAGGACTCATTCATAAGGGCTTTTGTCAGCCCAATCGAACGAGTCGGGCCTTTGGCAAGGCGCAAAGCCAACTTACGGGCTTCATCCAGCAAGGATTCGGGCGTAACTACTTTACTGACTAATCCCAAATCGCGCGCCTCTCCTGCGGTCATTTCTTCCCCTGCAAAAGCTAGTTCCATCGCGCGACTAGTACCGATAAGACGCGGCAAGAGATAGGCTAACCCCCCACCGGGCATTAAACCCACGCGCGTGGAAACCTCCAGAAAACGGGCGTTATCGCTGGCATAGCGCACATCGCAAGCTAATGCCAAACCAAAACCGGTTCCGGCTGCCACACCATTAATCGCCGCGATTACAGGCTTACGGATGCGCCGGATTTGTAGTAAAAGCGGCGAATAAGAACGGCGAATCAAATCATGCATTGAATTCGGACGGGTTGAAACCGCAGTTTCAGGAGCTTTTGGAGCAGGATTCTGGCTGTAAACAGGAGCAAAGGGGTCTTGCGGCTCACTGCGCTGAAAAGACGGTGGAGGTCCCGGATTTAGCGGCGTGTAATCGGGATTCGTTACCGGCAAAGGAGGCACTATTGGTTGGGGATTATAGGAATAAGCGGGAGGAGCTACAGGGGCAGGAGCAGATTCAAACGCTTGCGTTTCTTGTTGGGCGCGTGCCTTGAAATCCTCGCCGCCGCAAAAAGCCTTGCCTGCACCTGTGAGGATAATCGCGCGCACTTCCGGGTCGCGTTCCATTCCTTTGAACACATTAAGTAGCTCTTCCAGCATCTGGAGCGTAAAGGCGTTAAGCTGTTCGGGGCGATTCAAAGTCACTAACCCGACACCCTCGCTGCGATCGAATAATACAAACTGGTAAGCCATTTTTAATAGGTTCCCCCTTATTCAGTTTATTTGTAATTCAGCCTGCCAATACGCCCCATTCTTTGAAAAGACGATCAAGCTCCGCGCTGGCAGTTTCGTATTCCTTACTCAGCCGCGAAATTGCCTCTAAATCTTGGCGAGAACTGGCAGTGGTCAATTCCTCGCTGATTTCATTAAGCCGTTTTTCCAGTTTTGCTATCGACTCTTCTAATTCTGTGACTTTGCGTAGGCGTTGCCGCTCTTCTTTATCACTAGAAGATTTGCCGTTTTGAGCAGGAGTTACGGTTTTTACCACTTTTGGCTGCTCTCGTTTATTTTCTAGTTCCGCGCGTTTGCGAGCTTTCCATTCTTGGAAATCGCTGTAATTGCCCAGATACGAGTTGAGTTCACCTTCCTCAATAGCCCAAACCTGAGTTGCCAACGCATCAATAAAGTAACGGTCGTGAGAAACAAATAAGATCGTGCCATTGTATTCGCTCAAAAGCTCTTCTAGAGCCTCACGCGCATTAATGTCCAAATGGTTGGTTGGCTCATCAAGAATCAGGAAATTAGCTTTGGTCAGCGTTAATTTTGCCAACGATACCCGACTGCGCTCACCGCCCGACAGAGAAGAAACCTTCTTGAATACGTCATCACCGCTGAACAGAAAGCGCCCTAGATAATTTCGTGCTTCGCCTTCACTCATCGGCGCTGCCCAAAGTATTTCTTCCAGCACCGTATTTTTGAAATTCAAGCCTTCGTGCGATTGGGCGTAATAGCCCACCCGCACGTTAGTTCCCAGTTCCACCAACCCGTTAAGCGGGGTTGTCTCACCCATAATATTCTTCAGAAAAGTGGTTTTTCCGCTACCGTTAGAACCGATAATAGCGATGCGTTCCGCTCTTTGCACCTCAAGGTCTGGAGCTTTGAACAGCGAATGTGCGCCTTGCTTATCTCGATAACCGATTTCAAGCTCTTCGGTTGCCATCACCAAACGTCCACTGCGCAACTCGGTTTGCAAGGCAATATGCAACTTGTCTCGCTCTTTGGGACGCGCTAATCGAGCCAAACGATCCAATTGCTTTTGCCGCCCACGTGCTTGTCGGTAACGCTGCCCGGCTTTGTAGCGCCGGATAAAATCTTCGGTTTTAGCAATATGCTCTTGCTGCGCCTCGTATTCCGCCACTCGCCGTTCTATGCGGTCGGCGCGCAAGGAAAGGTACTTGCTATAATTACCGGGATAATCTTCAACCACTCCGAAGCTTAGGTCTAATACCCGCGTGACTACCCTATCCAGAAAATAGCGGTCGTGGCTGATTACAATGAGCGTGCCGTTCCAGCTAGAAAGGAAGTTTTCCAGCCATTCCAACGTTTTAAGGTCGAGATGGTTAGTAGGCTCATCCAGCAGTAGTAAATCGGGGGTAGAGAGTAGCGCTTTTGCCAACGCTGCCCGGGTTTTTTGTCCACCGCTGAAACGAGTGGCAGCTTGTTGCCACATCGGACGCGGGAAATTCAGCCCGGTTAGCACCTGCTCAATCTGTACCTCATAATCGTAACCACCGCCCATTTCAAAGCGATGCGTCAATTCACCATAGCGCTCCAGCAGAACTTCCCATTGCTCTCCGCTATGTTCGGTACTGGCAGTCATCTGCTCTTCGAGGCTGGCTATCTCTAACTGATCGGCACGCAAAGAGTCAAAAGACTCCAGCATTTCGGCATATAGAGTCTTTTCGCTTTCAAAGGTGGCCTCTTGGGGAAGATAGGCAATGCGAAACCCGCGCCGGGTCACGATCTCCCCGGAATCCGCACTTTCCTGCCCGGCAATGATATGCAGAAGGGTGCTTTTTCCTGCGCCGTTCACCCCAACCAGCGCGACTTTCTCGCCCTCGTTAACCTGAAAGGTGACGTCTTTAAAGACAGGATAAATATTGTAGGATTTGCTAAGTTTGTATGCGTTTAATACTGACATATTCTGAATTCTGTTTTATTCTTCAACCGACCATAAGTATAGCACAATTGAGGCTGGTTATATTTAGCTCATACTATTTCAACACTACTTCTTATCTCTGGTACAATAATCAACAACTAACTTTTGACAATTTTAGTTCAATATAGAGGCAAACTGTATGCACGAACAGGAAGAACTGATTACTGAAGAGGTAAAAGCTGGAGTTTATGCGGCTTATCTGGCGCACCCAAAAAGCGGCGAAAACCTACCCAGTGTTTTGATTATTCATGAGATTTTCGGCTTGAATGAAAACATTCGTGATATTGCCCGGCGCTTTGCCCGTGAGGGATATGTTGCGCTGGCAGTTGATTTGTACTCTAAAGAGAATGTACGGCAACTCTGCATTTTCAAAACGGTAGCAGGGATGATTATTAGCGCGCGTAAAACTGCCCATATGGGTGCACTGGATGAAGCAGCAAATTGGCTCAAAAACCTACCCGGTGTTAGCCCCGAAAAATTAGGAGTTATCGGTTTTTGCATGGGTGGGGGCTATGCGCTAGCTTTCGCCGTTAGTAGCAAGCAACTAAAGGCGGTAAGCGCCTTCTACGGTATGAACCCACGTCCGTTGGATTCGGTAGCACAAGCTTGCCCGGTGATGGCAAGTTATGGTAGCAAAGATCAGTTTTTCGCCAAACAGGGCTTGAAACTTGAAAAAAAATTGAAAGAGTTTGGCATACCGCATGATGTGAAGGTATATGAGGATGCCAATCACGCTTTCTTTAACGACACATGGAGCAATTACAACCCGGAAGCCGCCAAAGATGCTTGGCAACGTACCCTTGCATTTTTCAGTGAGCATATTTCAAATAGGAAAAAATAGGAAGATAGTAACAGGTCTAAACCGCCCGGCATTAATTCATTTGTAACCTGCGTTTATTACCATGTCTAGTGCGGGAAATACTTGAATAGAAATGAGTATTTAACTTTGGAATACTACAGGAGCAAAATGAAAAAACTGATAATACCGGGGGTATTTGGGCTAGGATTTGTGGTTATTGCGCTAGGAGTGGGCTTGATTTTGTGGAAACCTGCTTCAGCTACTCTATCTTTCACCGATCCCGCTTTTGAAAAAACTTGGAACGGTTTGGATAAAGCCGTATTTGAACAAGCCGCAGCAGGGCGCGGCTATACTTGGGGACCAGTAGTTGTAGGTGCCGAATCTATTTCAGGCGAGTCATATAATGGCACCGTCCGTAAAGTGGCTTATTTCGAAAAAGCCCGCATGGAAATCAATAATCCGGCAGGTAACAAGAACGACCTATTCTATGTAACTACCGGGTTGCTGGTCAAAGAATTGGTTACCGGGTTGCGCCAAGATGGGGATGAAACCTTTACCCAACTCCCCCCTAGCACCGTGCAGGTTGCGGGTGATCCCAACGATGGTAACGCTAACCCTAATGCGCCGACTTACGCCAGTTTTAGAAATGTAGTAACTATTTTTGGAAACCAAAACGGCAAGCCCTCTTCAAACAGTAGTATCATAACTGCCAGTATTGATAAAGCCGGAAATATTAGCAGCATTAATCCACCGGAAACCCACAGTAGCAGCGGCTATGATGACGTTACACAGCATAATATTGCCGATGTTTTTGTGGATTACGGCAAAAACACCGGAAAAGTGTGGAACGGTAACTCATATCTGAACAGTTCTATTTTCTATGGGAATCCAACTTACGTGCTAGGTCGCCCGATAAGCGAACCTTTTTGGATTTCGACACAGGTAGCAGGTAGTGACAGAATGGTATTGGTGCAATTATTTGAGCGCAGGGTATTGACCTACACTCCCAGCAATCCGGTAGGGTTTAAAGTGGAGATGGGGAACGTAGGACAACACTATTATAAATGGCGCTACACTCTCAACAACAGCCCCATTATCACTCCTCCTGCTACTACCGTTCCAACCACTACTGCGGCTGCCACACCCCAGCCAACGCGGGCAGTCCCGGCGGGTAAAGCGTTAAACGTTAATTTCGGGGTAGATAAAAACACCTTTTCCAACAAGATGTTGGGCGTAAACTTCGTAAACTGGGAACATAGCTGGGGCAAACCCTATCCCAGTGAAGTGCCGGGGCTAGTGCAAGCGCTTAAAGCTGCCAATGTTGGGCTTATCCGCTACGCTGGTGGTAACTGGAGTAATTCCGTAGGCTGGGATCGCAACCAAGTGCGAGACCCCAACATAGGTTGGCCCGATGGAAAAACCGGACCATACTATTTCCAGTACAACCCCGAAGAAATCGATAGTGTTGCCACACTGGCAAAGGCTGTGGGCGCAGATGTTATGATTGAAGTAAACATTTTTACCAGCAATCCGGCTATGTGGGCTGACATGGTTAAGTACACCAATGTGGAACACAACTACGGATTTAAATACTGGGAATTGGGCAATGAGCTTGATGCAGCAAAGAATGGACCGACTCCTGACGAATACGCAAATGATGTCAGCGCTTACTTAGACGCGATGCTGGCGGTAGACCCTTCTATCCAAGTAATTGCTTCCGGCGTAGCCTCGCCGTATGAAGCTACTCGCCAGAACTACAGTGACACTATAACAAGTCTATCTGAATATTTGACCAAACCTTTTGCGGTAACCAGCCCCAAAGGGGCGAAAATACAAGCAGTGTCATACCATTGGTATCAGGCATGCAACAGCAATGACCCTGCAGACTTAACACGTTACACTTGGTCGAATATAGCCGATAACTCTTGGCGCAATACATACTCCAGAAAGCAAGCAGATATTTTCCCGCCACGTATTACAAAAGAGTTAACCAAAGGCACAATCCCACAGGGAGTAACTGAATATAACTTTGATGCTTGTAATTTCGATAATCCAATGAATGGGAATTTCCTCAACGCTTTGTGGACAGCCGATGTGTTAGGGCGAATGAACTATAACGGCGTTAATTTTGCCACTCGTTGGGAGGGATATGCTACCCAATCTTATTCGATAATATATCCAGACAAAGTGAATGGCACTACGATTATCAATGTAAGCCCCGCTTACTACGCTTATCTGATGTACGCCAACTATTTCGGAGATAAGATAGTAGAATCGAGCAGTTTCGACAATGCAAATATCTCTATTTGGGCTTCGCGTGATACGTCTGACCCTTCCAAGTTGAAACTGATGGTTACCAACCTCTCCGGTTCGGATATTACTGCACCGATTAATCTAGCCGGGTTCAACGCAAGTTCAGGCAGCGTTTACCAAATGAAGAGCGCGAATCCAACCGAAATAACCAAAGCCAGCCTAGATGCGACCGCTACTATTAACGATGTATCTGTAGATGCGATGAATGTGGCAGGCAGTTTGGCTAGCATAAAACCTGTGCCATTGGCGGTATCCGGTTCAGCCTTCAACTATGTTTTCCCGGCTTACACAACCACTGCAATAATTCTGACCAAATAATGCCAAACTTTTAATAGTTTGTACAAACGGGGTGAATCTGACACCCCGTTTTAGTTTTTATGCAGGAAAAGTTGTATGAAATGTTTCGAGCCGCTATGCTCGCCAGCAGCGGCTCGATGGTTGGTTTCGTTAGTGTTAGTAGTAGTAGGAGATTTGAGAGGATAACTAATTAAGAAAAAGATGGCGGTTGGAACCGCGCAAACTCTTAACTTATCTCAATTTTGGTTGCAAATATTTTTTATTTCGCTACCTTTTTTATTTTACCAGCAGATATATTATCTGTTATTGGACTAAAGACCTATTTAGGTGTAGCCAGATTACCTAATTCAAGTAAGCCTGAACAGAAATACCGGGTTTTCTGGTATAATCAGGCTTCCTGAAAAGCTCCTTTATTCTTTCTAAGAAAGCAAAAAAGATATATGAGCAGCCAGAGTAATAAACCCCGCTTGATGCTGATTGATGGCTTCGGCTTGATATTCAGAGCATATCACGCTGTACCACCCGGATTGGTAACTTCGCGCGGTGAACTAACCAATGCTACCTTCGGTTTCACTTCGATGTTACTGGAAGTGCTGAGACGCGAAATGCCTCAGTATATAGTGATGGCTTTCGATACCGGACGCACTTTCCGCCACGACGATTATGTGGAATATAAAGCAAACCGAAGCGAAATGCCGGAAGATTTGCGCGGTCAACTCGCCCGTATCCGTGAGATTGTCGAAGCGTTAGGTATTTCAATCCACGAAGCAGTAGGCTTTGAAGCGGACGATGTCATTGGTACTTTGGCGCGTCAGGCTGAAATGATGGGGTTGGAAGTTCTAATTATCACCGGAGATAACGACCTGTTGCAACTGGTCAACAAACATACGCACGCTGCTTTGCCGGGAGCAGGACCGAAAGCCCGTTTCAGTGAGGTGCGCTACTTTGACGTAGATAAGGTTAAGGAAAAATACACTTTTAGCCCGGAATATATACCGGACTATAAAGCCATCACCGGAGATAAAAGCGATAATATTCCGGGTATCCCCGGTTTGGGTGAAGTAACCGCTCGTAAGCTGATTAACCTATACGGGCATCTTGATAATATCTATGCACACTTGGCTGAGATAAAGCCGCCTAAAGTACAAACTGCGTTGGAGACATTTCGAGAACAGGCGCTAAAGAGCAAGTATTTAGCGACCATTGTTACCGAAGTACCGATAAAACTTGACCTTGACATGGCGCGAGCGCATCAGATGGATCGCGACCGGGTAGTTAACATTTTCCGTGAAGTCGAGTTTCGCAGTCTGCTAAACCACCTACCTGATGCTCCGGCTATTGTAAAAGCCAGCACGAAGGTTTCAAATAAGAATGAGCAGCTAAATCTCTGGGATATGCCTGAGGTTGCGCCTGAAGCGCCGGAAACTAAACCCGAAACAGAAAGCAAGTACAAACTAATCAGGGATAGCTCCGCACTGGCAAAGTTGGTAGAGCGGGTTAGGCAAACCAGTGTACTTTCCTTTGATACCGAAACCACCAGCGAAGACCCTATGCGGGCGAATCTAGTAGGCGTATCTATCGCGCCTACACCTGACGAAAGCTATTACATACCGATAGGACATGTAAAAGCGGTTTCTAGCGCGGTATTTGAATTGTTGCCCGATCAACTTGAATGGGAGGAAGTGCGCCCTGTTCTAGAAGAGCTTTTCAACGATAGCCACATCCGCAAGATTGCCCATCATGCCAAGTATGATTTGGCTATTTTGCAACGACATGGCATGGCGCTGGAAAGACTCGATATAAGTTTCGACACGATGCTGGCAGCGCAGATAGCCGGAAAAACCTCCTCGCGACTCAAAGACCTAGCGTTTGAAGAGTTAGGCGTGGAAATGACCCGCATTGATGCCCTAATCGGCAGTGGCAAGAACCAGACTACAATGGATCGAGTACCGATTGAGACAGCGGGGCAATACGCCGCCGCAGATGCCGATAACACCCTGAAATTGGTATCTGTTTTTGAAAAGGATTTGAGCCTAAACAAGCTGGAAAAAGTCTTTCACGAGATCGAGATGCCGCTGATTCCGGTGCTGACCGGAATGGAATTGGTGGGAGTTGCGCTGGATACCGCTCGTCTTGGTACGCTCTCCACCAGCCTTTACCAGAAAATTAGCGAATTGGAAAAGAATATATTCAACGAAGTAGGTCACCAGTTCAATATCAATTCGCCTGACCAACTTGGCAAGGTTTTATTTGAAGAATTGGGCTTGCAAGGTGGCAAGAAAACCGCTACTAAAAAGTTCTCAACCGATAAAAAAACGTTGGATACGCTGCGAGGCGCGCATGCTGTCGTGGATTTGGTGCTAGAGTATCGGCAATTCGGCAAGCTAAAATCAACCTACGTGGACAGCCTGCCTTTACTGCTAAATTTGGAAACCGGGCGGGTGCATACCTCTTTCCAGCAAATTGGGGCGAGTAGTGGACGCATGAGTAGCAACAACCCCAACCTGCAAAATATCCCGATTCGTACCGAAATTGGGCGAGAGGTGCGCCGCGCCTTCATTGCCGATAACATCAGCAATAAGCGACTGTTCGGCAACGACAAAGCTATTTTGGTTTCTGCCGATTACAGCCAAATCGAATTGCGTTTATTGGCGCATCTGACCGGAGATGAGCGTTTGACCAGCGCCTTCCTTGCCAACAAGGATATTCATCGCGCTACTGCCGCCGATGTTTTTGGAATACCGGAAGAACAGGTTACCGATGATATGCGACGGGTGGCAAAAACCGTCAACTTTGGCATAATCTACGGCTTGAGCGCGTTCGGACTCACTCAGCAAATTAATATCACTTACCAAGAAGCTGCCGCATTTATCGAGAATTACAAAGCGAAATATCCAAGCGTGTGGCATTATCTGGAAAGTACCCCCGAAGAGGCACGTAAAACCGGCTTTGTGCAAACCCTGTTCGGGCGGCGGCGCTATATGCCCGAATTAAACGCCGGAAACCCCATTTTGAGAAAAGAAGCCGAACGCGCCGCGATTAATATGCCGGTGCAGGGTACTGCTGCCGACATTGTTAAAATTGCGATGCGGCGTGTCTGGGACGCGCTGAACAGCCAAAAGCTGCGAGCTAAATTATTACTTCAAGTGCATGACGAATTGGTATTTGAAGCGCCCGAAAGTGAATTACCAGAGTTGGCGGCATTGGTTCACACGCACATGGAAGCGGTTGAGAAAGATGTGCAACTGAGTGTACCGCTCAAAGCCGATCTAAAATATGGCTTGAACTGGGGAGAGATGGAAAAATATGCCCTGTAAAGCGATTCTCCGGTTGGAATGATAACCATTACCCCACCAAACTCAAAATTTATAAAACTAGCGCTGAAGCTCTGGGAGTGGGTAAGTACCCCCGGTTTGTGGTTATTAATCGGCATTTCCGCGATTTATTTTCTGACCAGCGCGTTTGACTTTTTCATCAGCGATGGCGAGGTGATGTACCAGACCGCCCGTGAAATAGTCCTGCGAAATCGCATAGATCAACCCGCTACGCCCGGTCTTACTCAAATCATTCAGGGAAACGATGGTCTATTTTATAGTAAATATGGGTTGGGACAACCGCTGCTAGCTTCACTCTTTTTCCGCTTCGGCAAATGGCTCTGGTTCAACTTTATGCGCGAAAAATGGGATGAACCAATCGCGCATTTTGCAGTCACATTGCTGCCGCTACTGGCTACAGCATTAACGGCATGGTTGGTTTATCTTATCGCCCGAAAGCTGTATCGTTCGGTCAAAATTAGCATAGGTTTGGCGTTATTATACGCACTTGGTACGAGCGCGTGGCCTTATGCACATTTCTTTTTCAGTGAGCCGCTTTTCTGCTTATGTACTGTGTTAGCCGCATATGCTTTATTACAGTTCAAAGAAGCCAGCCATAGCTGGCAAAGATACCTGTGGCTAATAGCAGCCGGACTGGCTTTTGGTTACGCCATTTTGACCAGAGTTTCGGGAATTGCGCTACTGCCCGCTTTTGCTTTATACCTATGGCTTATTTGCAAAAACCGCCCACGCGATTTTATAAAGTACGGTCTGGTATTCGGAGCAGCAGTATTTCCTTCCTTTGCGCTTACTGCCATTTTTAACCAGATGCGTTTTGGCAACCCTCTTAGCAGCGGCTACGAGGGCGAAGGCTTTACTACGCCCATTTGGGAAGGGTTATGGGGGTTATTATTTAGCACCGGAAAAAGCGTGTTCCTCTATTCTCCGGTATTAGTAGCCGTACCTTTTGCGATGCGTCCGTTTTCAAAACGTTTTCGCCCGGAAGCTTACTTCTTCGGCGCAATAATCCTGATAACGCTGGTATATTATGCAGCATGGTGGGCGTGGTATGGCGGCTTTAGCTGGGGACCCCGCTTCATGGTGCCGGTACTGCCCTTTGCTATAATCTTTCTGGGTGCGCTGCTCGAAAACAGCCGTAAATGGGTAGCTGTTCTCTTTGTAGGTTTGTTTCCGCTAGCGATATTTGTGCAAATGTTGGGTGTTACGGTAAATTTCAATACACATCTGGGCAATATAACTCACTATCTTCCCGGTTGGGATGCCAATTATATTTTTATTCCGGCTTACTCGCCTATACGAGCACATTTTGAGCTATTCTGGAATCCTGATAACAACGTTATTCGCTCACTCTCATTAGATCAATTAGGCTTAACAACGCGCATGGCAAAAGTCTTCGGCTATGGGGCAATATTATGTTTTCTGATAAGCCTGTTTATGGTATGCTATGCCTACTTACGCACAAATAAACGTGAAAGTAGCCCGCGAATAAATAATATAGCTGTAAACACCTCGCAAGTTGAAGCAGGTAGCGAAAGTTCTCATTAGTTGCATAAAAGTGGTGTATAAACGATGAATATAGTTGGTGTGGACTTAGGTGGAACTAAAGTAAGAGCAGTTCTGGCAGATGGAACCGGAAAACTATTGGCTAGAACTGACCGTCCAACACAAGCAGATAGAGGTCTGGATTCCGTTATTGATAATATCGTCTCAGTAATAAATAAAGTTATGAGCAAATCCACCCCCGGAGAAGTGCTAGCAATTGGAATCGGCGCACCGGGACCGCTAAACCCGCGCACCGGGGTAGTATTTTCACCTCCAAACCTACCAGGCTGGACAGATGTGCCTTTACGCGATTTAATCGAAGCCAAACTAGGTTTGCCAGTTTATCTCGGCAATGACGCAAATCTAGCGGCATTGGGCGAATATACCTTTGGCGCAGGTAAAGAATACCGCTATCTGGTATATATCACCGTCAGCACCGGAATTGGCGGTGGAATAATCGAAGATGGCAATATTATTCATGGGTCAAGGGGCGCTGCCGGAGAAATCGGGCATATGACCATCAAGCTCGATGGGCCTGTTTGCAATTGCGGGAATATTGGCTGTTTTGAAGCACTTGCCAGCGGTACAGCGATTCGCAAGCGCGCACTTGACCTACTTAACACCAATCGCCCGACTCTGTTACGAGAGTTATCCAATAACAATCTGGACTCGGTAAATGCCGTAATGGTGGAAAAAGCTGCCAAGCTGGGCGATGAAGCCGCACTTGAACTCTTGTACGACACAGCAATATATCTAGGAGTGGGTATCACCAACATATTACATCTGTTTAATCCTGAAATTGTGGTAATAGGAGGGGGCGTTTCGCAGGTGGGCGACCTTATATTCGAGCCATTACGCGCTGAAGTAAACAGACGAGCAATGCCCGCTTTCCGCGAAAACGTACCGATAGTACCCACCGATTTAGGAGATGATGTCGGTTTGTACGGTACGATTGCGCTAGTTCTGCAAAATTACGAGGACGCACAGAGGCGTAAACAGCAATTGGCGCACTTGCGGCGCGATGGAATCTAAAACCACGCATTGAGGCTTTTATGAGAAGGCGGGAGGCAGGATAACAGAAATTTTAAATCAAGCCCTCGCCTTTTTTGTATCAACGATAATACCTTGCACAAGTTAGTCCACTAAATATATTTTGAGCTGCTTATTACCCAAAGCTCGCTTTACCATTATCGAATATACAGCGCAGATTCTTAGCCAAGGAGCAACGGTATGGAAAAGAAAAAGATCAACTCTTGCTTGCTAGGAATAAACAGAAATGAACAAACCACCAAGTAAAAAATAGATTCATAAGATGCATAAGATTAGTTTGCATGTGCTATAACTAGGGTTTATACTTGTAGTTATTCACCGTCAAAAATACGCATTGGGAGATTGAATCTTGAACTTTCACCAGCTTCATCTATTTTTTGAGGTAGCACAATGCGGAAGCTTCTCCAGAGCAGCCGAAAAGCTATCAATCAGCCAGCCTGCTGTTTCAGCCCAAGTCAGGGAATTTGAAAAGGAGCTTGATCTCCAACTTTTTGAGCGGGGCAGCAAAGTCATGCATCTTACCGAAGCTGGTAAGCTCCTCCAACGCTACGCACACCAGATTTTTGCACAAGCCAATGAGCTTGAACATGCCATTGAAGATTTAAAAGGGTTGTCGATTGGGCGGCTCACCATTGCTGCCAGCACTACTGTGGCGGAATGTATCTTACCGCATGCATTAGGGCTATTCAAAACAGCTTATCCGACTATCCAGTTAGAAATGCAAATTTCCAACTCCACCAAGGTGGTAGAATGGGTTTGCGAACGACATTTTGACCTCGGTTTCATAGGAGATGAGATTGAGTCAAACGATTTGGTAATAGAACCTTTATGTGAGGATGAAATCGGAGTGTTTGTAGCAACCAATCACCCATTGGCAAGCCGCAAAAGCATTACCCCAGAAGAATTAGCACAACAACCCTTCGTAGCACGTGAGCGAGGCTCTGCCACTCGTCTGAATTCTGAAAGAGCGCTTCTAGACCTCGGTATCAAACCGAAAATAGCAATCGAACTGGGCGGTAATGAGGCTGTAAAACGGGCAGTTTGTAGCGGACTTGGTGTTGGTATGCTTTCTGTCTTTTCGCTTACCCCCGAAATAAAAGCCCAAATGGTGAAAGTAATCACGGTTGAAGGATTGGTGTGCTGTCGCAAATTTACTGCCATATATCGCCGTGACAAAGAACTTACCCGTGCCGAAAAGCGTCTGCTCGAAGTAGTTCGCGAATCAATCAAGCAGATTTAAAGATTAATCCTGCTAAGCCCTTACCTAAAATGTAGGTAATTGGATCGAATCTACGAACAAAGCGCGATTTATCCCATTTATGTATTGTCAAGTTTAGCGAATTTGATTATAATTCATCCAATAACATGACATAAGTACTGCTGGGGTCGGGTCTTTCTATTTCCTGTTTTTACGGTCACATAGTTTTTGCGGTAGGTGGCGAATGAGTGATCTTCAGTTAATAGCGACTCAACTCGAAATCAGCGGTGGAATCAGACGAGACCGAGCAGAAGGTCTCCTCGATGCTGAGCTTATGATGCCGCCCCCGATAATCCAAAAACGAGGGGCGCTCTACATAATGACCGAAGTTGAGGCAATCCGAGACTCCTCTCAAGCCTTGCGTGCAGGCAATTACGAGTTAATTCGCGATACGCAAATGGCAATCATCAAGGAATTTTACGAATTCAATCAGAACGCCACTGTAACTAGCGCCTTAAAACACGCGCTGGAAGTGGCGAACCAACTATTATTTAACCGCAATAGCGCCTTACTTCCGCCGGAACGGCGCGGAGTGGGTATTACCTTGGCTTTGGTGCGAAATAACGAACTATTTCTGGCACAACTACCTCCCACTCAGAGTTATGTAGTACATCAAGGGCAAATGAGTTATTATCCGATGCCAGATAATTATCGTAAAGGTCCGCGCCCGCTCAACCCGCGCGCCACTCAGCCTTTGCCTATCGCCACAGGTGGTAAGCATTCTTCCTATACCCCTGCACTTGGTCGCTACGCAACTATTGATCCTATTTTTAACCGCACCTACTTTGACGATGGCGACCTACTGGTACTTTGTTCCTCCTCGTTGGCACAGGCATTAGAAGAAGACCAGCTAGAACACTATTTTATGAACTCCACTAGTCGCGAAGCGCTTTATAATCTTTCGGAATTTGCGCGAGTTCATTATATAGAGAACGGCTACGCTCTAGCAGTTTCAATGAAGGGCGATTACAGCGCCAGGAGTCTGGAACGAGCAGCACAAGAAAGAATTGAAGCCCACACCGCCACTAAACGTAGCGAAGAAGGCGGGTTTAAAGGCGCAATGAACAACATGGCGGTTTCGATGAGCGCCTTTGCTTCTCGCTTCAACCCTGATAAAAATGAACCCGATAAGGAAGAATATATTTTTGAAGCAAGCCTACCACCGACCGAAGCCGTTCCAGTGCGTTGGAATCAAGATTTCGAGTTTGTGGATAATGAGCCACGTCAAGCACAACCACCTATCCAACAACATCCGGGTAGCATAACCGAGTTGGTTAATTTGATTAACGATAACCCTGCTGCTGACCCTTGGATTCGGCGTGAGAAGGACGGGCTGGAAAAACCCCCCTATCTCCAAAATCGCCCCGACCCAACTGAAACCGATCGGTTCAAGAAACAACAAGCAGGCGTATTCCCTGCGCCCGGTTCAGGATCGCCAGAACAAAAGGCTACCTTTAGCCCGCGTAATTACCAATCGCCGGAAGCGCCGAAACCTCATTTTGCCTTCTCTGAGGAAGCCGCAGCTATACCACCGATTGGGGAAACAGGCAAAAAGAAAAGAGGCAAACAGCCCGACAGCCCACCACAAGCGGCTGAATTTGTGGATGTATCCGGCGGTTACGGACCACCCCTTGAAAGTATCAAGGATGAACGAAAGGGTGGGTTCCGCGGTGGTCGTTTCCTGATAATCGGTGGGCTGATATTATTACTGGGCGTAGCAGCTTTATTTCTAGTCTCTGCCGCAGTTAACCTAGTGGGCGGTAGCAATGATAAAGCGATGGGATTTGTACGTTCAGCTGAAGCCAAACGAATACAAGCGCAAACCTTTGCGGTAATCGACCCAGCCAAAGCACGGCAATTAATAAGCGATGCTCAGGCTGACCTCGATAAAGCGCGCAAGGAAAAGCCAGAATTAAAAGATATTACTATTACCTCCAACGCCCTGAAAGTTACATCGGACAACATCAACCGAGTTGTGATTCCGGCAGACATTCGGGTTACCCTTGATTTGACCAACCAGACCGGCATTAAAATGAGTCGCGCTATCTTTTCAAGTACAAATGACGTGGTTTTTATCCTTGATAGCGGACGAGGTATGGTTTTACAACTTGATATGCAAGGTCAAATTAAGACTATACTGAAACAAGGAGATACTGCCAGCGGTAAGACTCTAACCAAGCCCGTACTGATGACACCCCGCCTTGATAGCGTCCTGATATTAGATGACGCAAATAACGTCTGGATTTATGACCGCTCTCACAATTCATGGAGCGCGGTTGCACTTGGCGGCACAAGCGGTTGGGTGAAATCGGTGCGATTAGCCGATACCTATCAGGGCAACCTGTATTTGGTTGGACCAGGAAGCGGACAGATATTGCGATATTTATCGGGCTCGTATAGTAACACCCCGGATGAGTGGCTTTCGGAACAGGCGGTGCAAACCGCTAACCTAGATCGCGCTGTTACGCTGGAAGTGGATGGACGCATCTTCGGGTTAAGCTCAGAGGGTGTACTTTACCAGATGGAACGACCAAACGGCAAGAATAAGGGTGAAATTACCAATCAGATTGATTTAAATAGTGGTGGATTGGTTAGCCCCGCTTTGAATAGCCCTTACCTGATGCAAATCGGAAGTTTTGATTATCCTTATCTTTTCGTGATAGATGCGGAAAAGCGCATCCTACAATACCAAAAATCAAACGGAGCGTTCGTACAGCAAATTCGGGCTGAAAACAAGGAGTTTGATAGCATCAAAGACTTGTTGGTGGACGAAGCTAATCAGAAAATTTATGTAGTAACCGACCAGAAAATTTATATTTTTCGGGTACCATCTGCGGCTGTGTCCGGTAACGTGCCGGTAATCAGTACAACACCATCTACAACTCCAACCACAAGCAGATAGGGATGTCGAGATACGCCGGATGGGTGATACTGATATTACTTGTATTATTTGTACCACCTATCCTTGCTAATTCTGAGGAGACTCAAACTGACCCTGCTACCAGCGATTATTTGCCGCAACCCCTTCAGTTATTATTCCCTTCGTTGCCTGCTTCTTTTTCAACGGAAGAGGTTTTGCCGCCCAATTTTGACGGAAGCGCACCTGCATTTGACCTGATTTCTATGGGCACAATTCCTTCGCCCGATGCTGCAACCGGCACGCCGCTAACCAAAACCTTAACCTTACAGCTGAACGGCGGGATTAAAGGGCGCATCTTTTCAAACCCTCCATGGCTATCGCCTATTCCCGATCGCTTTGTAAATCTTTCGGGAAATGGTGAGCTTAAGGTGGCAATCAGCGTTAAGCGAGATGCGGCGCAAGGAGCAGGTATTCTGCCGGGACAAACTAATTGGGGACGTATGCGCCTTGTCTTGAACGGGGCTATTTTTGATTATTCGGTGCAACTATTGGTTGGAACGCCTGCACCGGTGGTGAGTAGCAGTTCAGAGCGGATATTCGGATTATACCGACAAATTGTGGCAAAGCTGGACGCGCAGGGCGATATGGCGGCGATTGTCGCAACTCCGACCTTCCCAAATGCCGGACAAACTGCGCTCGGCTTGATTGTGGATTATCTAGGCGAGAACGGCTACAATCGGCGAATGATCGAAGCGGATTTTATTGGAAGAGTAGCCGAAACTTTGAGCGAAAAAGATTATAACGGGGATGGTTGGGTTGGGTTCAAACCCGAAGACATAGTAATCGGCGCGCCGGGTTGGGTGCTAGGAAGAAAGCTGAAATGAAATCTCGTCAAACTATCTGGCTTTTACCGCTTTTGCTCTTACTCTTGACCGCCTGCTCAGACAACCTGACACCCAGTGAGGTTAGCCAACACTATCTCGAAGCGGTGCGGGACGGGAATTACGGTAATGCCTATGAGGTGCTAACCGCCGACTCTCAGTTGAAAATCAGTCGAAGCGATTTTGGGGATCGGCTTGCCCGCGCCAAGCAAGACACCGGAATTGTACGTACCGAAATTCTGAAGGTAAATCGCGATTCAACAATTGTTGGCAAGCGTGCCAGCGTTACCTACCAGCTTGAAATTACGCTGCAAAGTGGTCAAAAACTCAGCCTATTTGAAGCAATGGTATTATTACAACAAGATAACGGCTGGCGGGTCATTTGGCCCCCACAATAAAGCTCGCCGATTAGTCCCATTTTGCTGAAACAATTAAGGTTTTTTATCGTACTAATATCAACAAACAGCACCTTACAGAGTGATTAGCCTGAAATTTTACTAGAAATTCTGGAGTAAGAAATGCAAATTCTAGTTGTGGATGACGATAATGAGATCATCGATATGCTGGCACGCGGCTTGCGCTTCGAAGGTTACGATGTACGTACTGCCCTCGATGGGGATACCGCGCTTACGATTTTCAGGGAGTCCGCACCCGATCTGGTGCTGCTCGATGTGATGATGCCGGGTAAAAATGGTCTAGAAGTTTGCCGCGAAATGCGCAAAATCCGCGACACTCCGGTGGTAATGCTTACCGCTAAAGATGCAGTAACTGATCGCGTAGCGGGATTAGATAGCGGCGCGGATGATTATATCGTCAAACCTTTTGCCTTTGATGAGTTGCTGGCGCGAGTCAGGGCGCACCTACGGCGCACTGCCCCCGGAGATAGCCAACAGGTTATCCAATTTTCTGACCTGATTCTTAACACTGTTACCCACGAAGTGCATCGAAGCGGTCAACTAATTGAACTTACCAGCAAAGAATTCGAGCTGCTCCAGCTTTTTATGCTAAACCCACGCAAAGTCCTATCGCGCGAAGTAATCTATGATAAAGTGTGGGGCTACGATTTTGGCGGAGAGTCGAATATAATCGAGGTTTACATCCGTTATTTGCGTAGTAAACTGGATACAGGCAATAGCCCTAAGTTGATACGCACAGTACGCGGTGTTGGCTATGTAATGAAAGAATCGGATAACTCGCACGAAGAGTAATTCGGTTCTTAACCCTTAATGGATTACCCTTGGGCAAGTTCATTCAAAATTTTTCGATACGGCTAAGATTAACCCTAGTCTTTTCAGCGGTGGTTTGTGTAACCCTCGTCATTTTAAGCGTGTCCGTTTATCGTTCGGTAGTGAACACCTTGAATTATGAAGTGGAGCACGACCTCAAAAACCGTGCCGTCGAAATCAGTCAATATGTTGCCTCACGCAATAGCTTTACTGAGCAGGATTTGCTGGAATTAAGCGCCCTCTTGGGAGGGATAGAACCTGATAATAAATCTCCCTCAATCGATAGGCAATTAAGTAATAATTTTCTTGCCAGCCGCCGCGATTTGGATGCTTCCCTTACCTATGTACAAATCTCTGACCCCAAAGGTAATCTCTTGCAAGCTGTGCCAGATATTCGGCTTATGACTCAGCCAGTGACGCAACAAATATTGCGAGATAATATAAACTTTCCCGGGGAGTATTTCACATTCCGAATGCCTGATACCGATGAACCGGTCAAAGGTTATACTGAGCGTATCACATTGCGTGGCTCGACTGTCGGCTATGTACAGACAATTAACTCGATGAAGCAATCTCTGGCAGTTAGTAACAGCCTCATTTATCCGTTCGGAATCGGTGGAATAGCGGCAGTAGTCGCCTTAGTTATTTTCGGTTGGTGGATAACACGCCGCGCTTTCAGTCCAATTGAAAACATAACTAGGGCGGCATTTCGCATCGGCGCAACCAACGATCTGACCGAGCGTATTCAGGTTGATCAATTCTCTAACGATGAAGTGAGCCGTTTGGGACGCGCTTTTGACGGAATGTTGGATCGCCTTGAAAAAGAATTTAAGTTACAGCGTCACTTTATCGCCGATTCTTCGCACGAATTACGCACTCCTCTAACGGTGATTAGAGGTAATCTTGATCTGTTAAGGCGAAATCCTGACCCCGTAAACCAGAGTGAATCACTCCAAGCAATCGAACGCGAAGTAAAGCGTATGCAAAAATTGGTTGAGGATTTATTACTATTGGCTAAAGCCGATGCCAACCAGACTATCGAGTTTTCATCCACCAATCTGGATGAAATAGTGCTAGAAGTGTACAAACAGGCGCAAGTGTTGGCGCAAGCGCGTCACCAGACTCTCAAACTAGGCAATTTTGAAATTATCAAGGTGGTGGGAGACGCTGACCAATTGAAACGGGCAATTCTAAACCTAGTAGATAACGCCATTAAATATACCCCCGAAGAAGGAATCGTCACTATTAGCTTGCATAGCGGCAATCGTTGGGCGCAAGTAGCAGTTACCGATACCGGCGTAGGAATTGATACCACAGACCAATCTCAGATTTTCTCCCGCTTCTATCGGGTAGAAAAAGCCCGTTCGCGAGCCGGAGGTGGCACAGGGCTTGGTTTACCGATTGTAAAGTATATAGTCGAATCGCATGGTGGGCGCATCAGCCTAGACAGTGAAGAAGGCAAAGGCAGCACCTTTACCTTGTGGCTACCTCAAATTTCTGAGCAATCGCCTGATGCAGATGAACTCGAGGCAGAAGGGCAAAGCGAGGACTCGTCCCCTTCTGAAACAACGTCCGCCCACAAAAAATAAGTGGTTATGCTATAATTACTGACTGTTTTCGCTAGGCAAAACTTAATTCCATTTTAAATTCTCACAAGGTAGGTAAACTAATCAATGGGTCAGACCCTAATCGAAAAAATTGTGCAACGCTATGCCGTAGGCTTGAAACCCGGACAAAAGGTTTACGCTAATGACTTCGTATTGTTGAAGCCTCAGCACGTAATGACTCACGATAACACCGGCGCAGTAATCCCAAAATTTGAAAGTATGGGCGCATCCGGTGTTTTTGATTCAAAGCAACCTGTGTTCGCACTCGACCACGATGTGCAAAACAAGAGTAAGGAAAATCTCGGCAAATATACCAAAATTGAGACATTTGCCAGAAAACAGGAGATTGCCTTCTTTCCCGCCGGAACCGGGATTGCCCATCAGGTTATAACAGAAGAAGGGTTTGTTTTACCCGGTACAGTGGTAGTGGGAAGTGACTCTCACTCGAATCTGTACGGTGCGCTTGCCTGTGTTGGGACACCTGTGGTACGAACCGATGCTGCCGCTATCTGGGCGACTGGTCAAACTTGGTGGCAAATTCCCGAAATTATCAAGGTTGAAATCACCGGGAAACTTGGTTTGGGAGTAACCGGCAAAGATGTAATCCTTGCCCTAATCGGTACTTTCGCCAATGATGAAGTGCTAAACGCTTGCCTTGAGTTTACCGGAGAGGGTATTGCCAGCCTGACCATGAGCCAGCGCAAAACTATTGCGAATATGACTACCGAATGGGGCGCATTAGCAGGTGTTTTCCCTTACGATAGCCGAGTACGGGATTACCTGCTCAACCGGGTTGAGTTCTTTGAAAAACGCGGCGACCAAAACCCGCGAATCACCCGCGCTATGATTGATGAAACCGACTGCATGGATTTGAAGCCCGACCTTGATGCATACTACGCCAAAGAAATAATCTTTGATCTTGGTTCGGTTACGCCCACAGTGGCAGGACCGAACGAAGTAAAGGCAATGGTTTTCCTACCTGAGCTTGAGCAACAACGCATCAAAATTGATAAAGCCTATCTGTTAAGCTGTGTAAATAGTCGTCTGGATGATATTGAAGAAGCCGCAGCAGTGGTAAAGAATCGCAAATTTGCAACAGGTGTGAAATTCTATCTGGCGGCAGCATCAGCCCAAATTGAACAACAAGCAAAAGAACTGGGCTACTGGCAAACGCTGGTTGAAGCAGGGGCACAAACGCTGACAGCCGGTTGCGGACCGTGTATCGGGCTAGGTGAGGGCGTATTAGAACCGGGCGAAGTAGCGATTTCTGCCACCAACCGGAATTACAAGGGGCGCATGGGTTCGCCGGGCGCAAACGTTTATCTGGCAAGTCCGGCTGTGGTAGCCGCTTCCGCGCTGGAAGGATATATTTGCGGCACACAAACGCTGCCTTCCAGACCTGTGGTTGCACGACTTGAGAATCGCCCACGACAAAATCAAGCCGCCGCTGCTGCACAGGATATTTTACCGGGCTTTCCTACCGTTATCGAAGGGGAGTTGCTTTTTGTGCCTAAAGATAACATGAATACCGATGCGATTTACGGCAAGGAATATACCTATAACGATAATCTGCTTCCCGCCGAAATGGCTACGAAAGCCTTCCTTAACTATGACCCGGAGTTCCAGCAAATAACCCGCGAAGGCGATATTCTGGCAGGTGGGTGGAACTTTGGAAGCGGTTCATCACGGGAACAAGCCGCCACAACGCTGAAGTACCGAGGCTTGCAACTGGTAATTGCCGGGTCATACTCGCAAACCTACAAACGCAATGCCTTCAACAACGGCTATATTGCGCTGGAATGTCCCGAACTGATAAACTGGCTCAAAGAAAAATTCAATTCTTCCAACCTGTTAACTATTCGTACCGGAATCAACACCCGTCTTGATTTTGTAAATTCTGAAATTCATTGCGGGGAGCGCAAGTTTGGCTTTTCTCCACTTGGCGCAGTCGCCCAAAGGCTGGTAATAACAGGCGGTTTCGAGCAACTTATACAGGAACAAATCAAAAGTACTCAAAAAGCGCAGGCGTAAAGATTTCGTAAGAAACCTAATCAGCATTTAATAACTTCTTCGTAGCTCTTTTGTTCAAACCAGTATATAAAAGTCCAACGGTGACAGCTTAAGCTCCAACTAAGTTTGTCGAGCAAATTATGGCTGGTGATTTTACACATCGCTGCTTTTGAACCTAATTGAAGACAAGAAGCGCGGGTAAGCAATCTCAAGCATGCGTTTCTTCAGGTTCTAAATAATAGGCTCTAGGAGATGTGTGTAATCACCAGAATTGCGATTCTATACAAATCCCAACAAATTTGGTGTTAAATTCGGCTATAAATTCTCACTTTGGAGCTTCACAATTCAGTCAAATCCTTAAGTTGTCGCCCATGCTTTTAGATTGGCAATCCTAAAATAGCCGTAGTATCATCTACAATATTATTCCCTAATTCAAACAGAAAGAAATGTAGAATGGATACAGATAAATTTACTCAGAAATCTAAAGATGCGGTTATAGAGGCGCAGAGCATAGCGCAAAATTACCATAACAGCGAAATCCAACCTGAACATCTTTTGCTGGCGCTTTTGCAACAACCGGATGGCGTAGTGCCAGAAATAATGCGTCAACTTGGGGTTGATATTAATGCTTTAACAAATGAAATAAACGCCATTTTGGAGCGATTACCAAAGGTTTATAATGCTAACAACCAGATTTTCGCATCCGCACACCTTAGAAAAGTTCTTGAGATAGCGGCTGATGAAGCCAGAAGAATGAAAGATGACTACACCAGCACTGAACATTTGCTTTTAGCGTTGGTTAACCAACAATCTGACAAGGGTTTCTATAATTCAGGGTGCACCGCCTATCAGATTCTAAAATCTTTTAATGTAACGAGTGAACGCATTTATGGAGTGCTGGCAGCGATAAGGGGGAATCAAAGAGTGACAGATGCCAATCCTGAAGGGAAATATCAATCGCTTGAAAAATACGGGCGCGATCTTACCGAATTGGCACGGCGCGGAAAACTCGACCCGGTAATCGGACGTGATGTTGAGATTAGGCGTGTAATACAAGTGCTATCCCGCCGAAGCAAAAATAACCCCGTGCTAATCGGTGAACCGGGAGTCGGTAAAACCGCGATTGTAGAAGGCATGGCGTTGCGGATTGTGCGGGGCGATGTGCCGGAAGGACTGAAAAACAAACGTATTGTTTCCCTTGATTTAAGCTCAATGCTGGCAGGCGCAAAATACCGGGGCGAATTTGAAGAGCGTCTAAAAGCGGTGCTAAAAGAAATTCAAGAAGCGGATGGACGCATCATTGCGTTCATTGATGAACTGCATACAGTGGTGGGCGCAGGAAAAGCCGAAGGCGCGATGGATGCCGGAAACATGCTCAAACCGATGCTGGCAAGAGGTGAATTGCATTGCATTGGGGCAACCACACTGGATGAATACCGCAAGCATATTGAAAAAGATGCTGCTTTGGAAAGACGCTTCCAGCCTGTGTTGGTAGGCGAACCGGGCGTAGAGGATACCATAAGCATCTTGCGAGGCTTGAAAGAACGTTACGAGGTGCATCACAAGGTGCGAATAAAGGATTCGGCATTGGTAGCAGCAGCTATGTTAAGCAATCGCTATATAACCGACCGCTTCCTGCCAGACAAAGCAATCGATCTGGTGGACGAAGCCGCCTCTAAAATACGCATCGAGATTGACAGTATGCCAGTTGAGCTTGATGAAATCGAACGGCGTATCACCCAACTTGAAATTGAGCGGGAAGCCCTACGCAAAGAAAAGGATGCTGCCAGCAAAGAACGTCTTGAAAACATCGAAAGAGAGCTTGCCGACCAGAAAGAAACCGCCGGAGGTATGCGGGCGCGCTGGCAACAAGAGAAAGAACAAATTGTAGCGGTAAGCAGCCTTAAAGAACGACTAGAAAGCATCCGGCTCGAAGCAGAGAAAGCCGAACGTAGCGCGGATTATGAACGAGCGGCACAGCTTAGATACGGGCAATTGGTACAGTTAGAAAATGAGCTTAAAGGCAAAGAGGAAAAACTGGAAGAACTGCAAAAACAAGGCATGCTTCTAAAAGAAGAGGTGGATGAGGAAGATATTGCCGAAGTGGTTTCGCGTTGGACGGGAGTACCGGTAAGCCGCTTGATGGAAAGCGAGATGCAAAAGCTGGTACACATGGAAGAACGCTTGCATGACCGAGTAATAGGACAGCGCGAAGCAGTACGGGCTATCTCAAATTCAATTCGCCGCGCCCGCGCCGGATTGCAAGACCCCAATCGTCCGTTAGGCAGCTTTATTTTCCTCGGACCTACCGGAGTGGGTAAAACCGAACTAGCCCGCGCACTTGCCGAATATCTCTTCGATGATGAAAAGGCAATGATACGCATTGATATGAGCGAGTATATGGAAAAGCACAGCGTCTCACGACTTATCGGCGCGCCACCCGGCTATGTCGGTTACGATGAAGGGGGTCAAATTACCGAAGCGGTACGGCGCAGACCTTATAGTGTAGTGCTACTGGATGAAATTGAGAAGGCACACCCGGATGTTTTTAACGTGTTACTTCAGATTCTTGATGATGGTCGCCTCACCGATGGGCAAGGGCGTACAGTAGATTTCAAGAATACCGTCATTATTATGACTTCAAACATCGGTAGCCAGTATATTATCGACTTACAACCGGGGCAGGCTGAGGAGATGCGTGCATTGGTGACACAGGCTTTGCGCGCACAGTTCCGCCCCGAATTTCTGAACCGAGTGGATGAAACTATTATCTTCAAATCACTTTCGCGCCGCCAAATTGGTCAGATTGTAGAGTTGCAATTAATAACAGTGCGCAAGCGATTGCTTGATAGACATATCGAAATAGAATTAACCGAGCAAGCGAAAGAATATTTGGTTGAGCAGGGCTATGATCCGGTTTACGGGGCGCGTCCATTGAAACGCGCAATCCAGCGGTTATTGCTAGACCCATTGGCATTGATGATGCTGGACGGCCAATTTATTGAAAACGACCAGATTATAGTTGACCGAAAAGAAAATGCCGGGCTGATTTTCCTATGCCGCCGCGAAGGGGCAATCAGTGAAATCAACCCGGCACATTCCTACGATGAGGAGGATGACGACGACTATTAGCCGGGAATTAATCCAGCCCGTCGTCGTTTGAAGAGCTTAACAAACTCAATTACTACCAGTAATATAGCGCTCAAAGCAACACTAAGCAGGAAATCGAGCGGCGATAATTCTTTAAGCCCCAGAAAAACTGACAAGGGGGTATAAATCGCCGCAACCTGTAAAACCGCCATTATACCAATGATATAGCACATCACCCGGTTGCTGAAGATTCCGATGCTGAAAAGTGAATCGTAATTTGAGCGGGTAGCCAACGCCTGAAATATTTGCAAGAAGGCAAGCGTAGTAAAAATCATGCTCTGCCATTGCTGGAAACCTAACATATTGTAAACCACGCCCACTACCAGAGCGATTAGCCCAATCACCACGCCAATCCAACTCACCCGTAAACCCATACCCCCACTGAAAATACCGCTATCAGGTGAATTGGGTGGTCGGTTCATAACATTTTTTTCCGCTTTTTCCATGCCCATGCTCAAGCCCAACAAACCATCGGTCATCAAGTTTAGCCAGAGCAGTTGCAAGGGTAATAATGCCACCGTTGTCTCCACTTTCAAACCAGATAACGCAAACGGTAGGGGCCAGAACAGCATTACTGCCACTTTGCCGATATTCCCCGCCACCGAAAACATTACAAAGCGACGCAGGTTATCATAGATAACCCGTCCTTCCTCTACCGCCGCCACGATTGTGGCAAAATTATCATCCCGGAGTACCATATCAGAGGCTTCTTTAGCAACATCGGTGCCGGTAATGCCCATTGCTACGCCAATATCAGCCTTTTTCAAAGCGGGAGCATCATTTACTCCATCTCCGGTCATGGCTACGATATGCCCTTTATTTCGCAATGCTTGTACAATTCTAAGCTTGTGTTCAGGCGCAACCCGCGCAAAAACCGATACATTCTCAACTGCCTCATTCAGTTGCTGCTCGTTCATTTTGGATAATTCATCGCCTGTCAGTACGGTGGTTTCGGTAGTAATACCCAAATCGCGCGCTATATAATTGGCAGTAAGCGGATGGTCGCCGGTAATCATAACCGGAAGTATTCCAGCAGTTTTACAGCGTGTAACGGCTTCACGAACTTCCTCGCGGGGAGGGTCTATCATCCCAACCAACCCAATAAATATTAAGCCAGATTCGTCTTCTTCCTTAATGTCAGTATGATTAATATGCCGATAGGCTACACCTAACACCCGCATACCGCTGGCAGATAGCGCATCTCCAGCAACTTGTATTCGCTGCCTTATTTCAGAATCCATCGGCTTGACCGCATTTTCAAGCCAAACATGGCTGGAAACCTTTAGCAGATAGTCCACCGCGCCTTTGGTAAAAGCAAGGTAGCGATTTTGAGGGATAGCTTGCCAGACCTTTAACACTTCCTTCGGCAAAAGCTTATCGGGGCAATGATGGACGGTAGTCATGCGTTTGCGACTAGAATCAAAGGGTAATTCACCGATTCGCGGCATGCTATCCAGCAATTCATCGTTGACCATTCCCCCCTGTAAAGCTGCCAGCAATAGCGCCCCCTCAGTAGGATCGCCGATAATCCCAGAATTTTCCGAATTTTCAGCAGTCTGAAGATGTGCATCATTACATAGGGTTACCGCCGCCAGCAACATTGTCACCCCAACAGGTTGCTGTGAAGCGATAGCTTGCTTTGCTACTTCAAGACGATGCCCTGCAACATCAATTATCTGTACTACCATCCGGTTCTCGGTGAGCGTGCCGGTCTTATCCGAGCAAATAACCGTCACGGAGCCTAGCGTTTCAACGGCAGGTAACTTGCGAATCAGAGCATTGCGTTTGAGCATACGCTGCGCTCCTAGCGCCAATGTTATAGTTACAACTGCGGGTAAACCTTCGGGAATCACCGCCACCGCCACCCCGATAGCGGTAAGCAACATTTTGGTAAGCTCTTCTCCGGTCAACAAACCCAATACCATTATTAGAAGTGCCACCGCCACCCCACCAAGCGCCAGTTGTTTACCCACTTTATCCAGCTTTTGCTGAAGGGGGGTTAACTCTTCTTTGACGCTCTGAATAAGCGAGGCAATCTTGCCAAGCTCGGTACGCATTCCGGTCTCAACCACCAGCGCTTTGCCACGACCATAAGTTACCAGCGTACCCATGTACCCCATATTGAGACGATCTGCCAGAGGTAAATCTGCATTTGCAAGGGCACTAGTAGTTTTTTCTACCGGTTCTGATTCCCCGGTAAGGGCAGCTTCCTGAATTCGCAGGTTAAAGCTCTCTATAATTCTGCAATCGGCTGGAAGAAGATTGCCGGTTTCTAGCAGAATAATATCGCCCGGAACAAGGAAACGTGCGCTTATTTCAACCAGTTTTCCATCACGAAAAACCCGTACTGCCGGAACAGCCAGCTTTTTAAGAGCCGCAATAGCTTTTGCAGCGCGATATTCCTGTACAAAACCTAAAATGGTAAACAGGATAACTATTGCTAATATTGAACCGGCTTCAAGAAATTTGCTTAGAAATAATGAAAGCGCGGCGGCAGCCAGTAGGATTAGCACCATTACAGCCGTAAGTTGTTCCCAGAAAATTTTTAGGGGGGGTTTAACCCCTTTATCCAACAATTCATTAGCGCCATAGTCAAGCAGAAGTTGGTCAACTTTTGTTTGAGAAAAGCCGATTTCAGGATTTACCTCGAAGTGAGCGATTATTTCTTTTTGCTCAAGGGTGTGCCATGGAATTGAATTGGTAGGAGGGGTTGAAGGTGAGGTTATAACTTGGGTTGGCATCTGGACATACTCCTTTCTAGTTCAGGCTTTTCCTGAAAAAGAAAAAACCATCACACGCTAATAAGCCGTGATGGTCTCACCGTTAGCACCTTACAAAAAGCGCTTCCAGATAGCCGGGAGATATACTCCGTGCTGACGACTATCTAGCCCGTACCAGCGGGCGGTTACTCCCCATTACAGGGGAAGTAATAATACTTTCCCTCAATTTTATAGTAGCCCTATTTGCAGGTGATGTCAATGGAAGCCGAGTTTTGAATTTAGTTGGCATAAGCTAAAACATCAAAAATCAATTGTTATGTTAGTTTGTAACAATTCAGGCAGATAGAAAATAGACCTATGTAACTAACGGAATCCAAGCGGGGTTCTCAGGGGTGCAATCCCTGTGCGGGGTCGCAAGGGGTGTCCCCTTGAACTCACCCTCTCTCTTTTCCCCCTTGAGGGGGTTAGGGGGTGAATAGTTATGTTAGTTTTTACATTTTCAATAATACAGTTCATAAGAAACTGAGATATAATGGATTTATAAATTTACCTAAATGAATATATATAATCACTAATAAAATTAAGTCATTATAAAATACATGGCACAGACTATAATGTCAGCAAATAACAAATCCGTAAGTGACTTGATTTTGGAAAACCAGCTTCTGCGGGACACGTTAGCCGAATTAGAAAACAATTCACCAAATAAAGCTGCTGAATTAAACAATAAGGCACTTGTCACAGAATCACAGACTAAAAGCGGGACTAATTATAATAGTAACCTACCAGGTTTAACTCAGAATTCGGATATGGAACCACTAAGCTCACGAACCCAACCAACCGCATACAAAGTATTGGTTATGGATGATGAGTCGGCTGTACGTAACTTGCTAAAGCGCGCCCTCACCAAATTGGGTTATAAAGTTTTGCAAGCGGTGGATGGGAAACAAACTCTCAAAATTTATAAAGAAGAGCAGCTATCCGATGAGCCTGTCGCGGTTGTTATTATGGATCTAACTATACCTGACGGAATGGGTGGAGAAGAAGCAATCAAAAAACTGCTTGAAATTGACCCGGAAGCTAAAGCTATTGTATCCAGTGGCTATTCCACCAGTGCAGTGATGTCTAATTTCTACGAGCATGGCTTTAAGGGTGTATTGTCTAAACCCTACACTTTAACAGAACTAAAACAAACCCTCGAAAGAGTGCTGAACACAAACTAAGCAGAGTAATTCCAATAGAGGCTAAAAATCCGGCGCAAAGTGAAGTCGAATTGACAGCGTCCGCCCACTCAATTAGTATACCCTCTAGATTTTCTTGGAAATTTTAGTGCATGGAGGAACTTTTGGTGCTAAAGCACCGTGTTCCATTTGAAAATGAAGAAACCACGCTAGAACAAGTGCGTGCCGCAATGCCCGGCAATGAAGAGATGGGTATTATTGCGCGCATATTTCAGGCACTTTCTGACCCTACCCGCTGCAAAATCATCCTCGCGCTCACCCGTCATGAGCTAAGGGTAACCGATCTTGCTATGGTAGTGGGTAGTTCTACTTCCAGCGTCTCACATCACTTAAAAGGATTGCGTGATATTCGGCTGGTCAAATTCCGGCGCGAAGGAAACACAATTTTTTACTCGATAGATGATAACCACGTTGGCAATCTTTTCAATGAAGTGATTTACCATCTAGATCATGTACAAAATAATCTGCCGGATCACCATCTCCCTGAAGAATAGATAGCTTTAATAAACACTCTTAAAACGTACTGAGGGGCTGCGTAAGCCCAGTTGGACGTATTTACGCGCTAGGTAATCGGCAACGCTGGCATCTAGGCTTATACGGTTGCCAAAAGACAGATTAAAATGCACTGAAGGCTCGCCGGGAGTAATAGATTCGGGTGGCATCTGGGTGCATTGGAAACTCATTATCTCAAAAGGGGCATTCTGTGACGGGTCGGCATAAAACTCGCGCACCCAAATGTTAGCCGTTTTTCCATCCGGTATTGCCGGAACAATATCGAACTTCTGGTTAGCTTTGAGGCTTTCTTCCATAGGATAAGCGCCACGCCTAGTGGCATAGCTCATAGACATCGCGGTGGCGGCTTCTACATCTTTTGGGAAGCTATATTTATAGCTCACGCCGTTAAATTCCACCTCGAAGTTGTTGTATTTCACGGATAAGCCTTGATCTAGAACCGTCCACCAATCGCCAGTCTGTGGGTCAACCGAATGAAATACAGAGCGGGACGGCTCAACACCATAATCTTTCAATAATTCTCGATTAACCGCAGCCTCGTAACCGGAAGACAATTCATAATCGCGTATCCCTTTTTGAGTGAGGTGTTGCAGGGTTGGCGCTTGTGCAGGGACATCCACCAGATATACTTCGCCCAAATCTTCCGGTAAATAAACCAGAGTCGAAAGATCATCCGGGCTTTGCAATAAGTTCTTCACCAAAAATAACCATTCAGTCCAGTAATAGTTATAGCCGGTAACCCAAAGGTCCCAATAAGGCTGAACATAATCAGTTCGGCAGATGGCTACAAAATCACCGATGACCGTACTTCTACGCAGGTTCTGGAGCATTACCTGCTCGTTTTGAGTTAACGGGGCGTATTTTGCCAGTGCTTGACCTTTTTTAGTTGCCACGATTTGCCTACCCTTTTTGAGGTAACCTACTCCAATACTTTTTTTACCAAACTAAAGCAATAAGCTTACTTTAGCAGTATAATACCATTTTAGCAGATACATTCAAGCTTTTGTTATATTTAGTTAAACCTTGGAGGAACTATTTTATGACCCCCTATGGCGCTCCTCTGCATCCCTTACTTGTTCATTTTCCCATAGCATTATTAATTGCCGGTGTTGTAGCCGGGTTTGTTGCAAGCTTTCCAAAGCTCGGTTGGTTGCGGGTGGTGGAAATGGTATTAATGGCGGTTGGTGGCATTACCGCTTTGGTAACTCGCCAAACCGGGGAAGAAAACGCCGAACGTTTCATGTCAGCGATAAGACGCAGCGGCGCTTCTACCGATGTTTATGAAACCCACAAGCTGTTTGCAAATTTAACAATCGTTGCCTTTGGCTTATTAATCATGTTCAGGTTGGCAATTTGGGGTTGGTTTTTATTGCGTGACAAACAGAAACTTGCAGAACTCAAGAATTCCCCGATAGTTTTTCTGGGTGCTATTTTCGCACGTGCCCAAATTGTGCCTGTCTTTTTTCTAGTAGTGTATCTTCTGGGCGCATTGGTGGCGGTTGGGTTTCTGTCGGCAACGGGCTACTATGGTGGGGAACTGGTTTATACCTATGGTATCGGTATAAAGTAGGCGCTACCTTAAATTCATAGAATCTAAAACGTCTTTAGCCAAGCTCAACATTTGGCTGGATTGTGCTATCGAATCGGGATTAGGTTGTGGCATGTCGGTTAGTGGGTCATGCAAAGCGGTGTAAGCGGCGGCAGAAACAGTTTTTTGCCCGGCAAGTTGTGCCAGCAAGATTGCCCAGCACCGCTCCACAACCTCCGGTTCGTAGCCACCACCGCCTACTACCAATAAGCGTCCATTACAAGCCCGATGAGCCAATGCATGTGTTTGTTCCGCCACATACTCATAGGCTCTGGTGGATAGCTTCAAACCCGACATTCGATCGGTATAGTGCCCATCCGCGCCATATTGCAAGATTATAGCCTGTGGTCTGTAGCGTTCCACCGCTTCAAGCGCCAAATCAAAACCTTTCAGATATTCTGCATCGGTGGTAAAGCGGGGGAAAGGTAAGTTAAGGCAATAACCTTCACCCTTACCACTTCCGCGCTCTTCAAGCGTTCCGGTGCGCGGAAAAAAACGCCCATCGTACATATGCAGCGAGACGGTCAGAATTGGCTCATGATACAGCAAGTTCTGCGTACCATCGCCATGATGTCCATCTACATCGAGAATTGCGATACGTTCAAAACCGTATTGCTTTTGCCAACGCCGAACCGCCATTACTATATCGTTGAACAGGCAAAAGCCGGAAGCTCGATCATATTGAGCATGGTGCAAGCCACCCGCCGGGTTAAAAACATGCTTTACCCTATCGGTAGCAATTAAATCTGCCCCTAAAAGAGTAGCGCCAACTGCCATGGCTGCTCTGCGGTAAATACCACGCCAAGCAGGAGTATCGTTTCGGTCAAACATACCCTCACCTTTTTCATCCATTTCAATGACAAACTGGATATAAGCAGGGTCGTGTACGATGCTCAATTCTTCGATAGTTGCCTGAACCGGGTGGTAAACGCTAACCCTACCGCTTGAGTTTATCTCAGGAGGATTTGCCGGGTCATAGTTGGAATCAATAAGAGCCAATTCGCGGAATTTAAGAAGAGCAACACGATAGCGTTCCCATGAGCGGGTAAGCCGTGAAAAACCACGCTCGTTAAAAACTTCGTGGTAAATTACTGCTGTATCGGATACTGGTGCTAGGGGGTTGTACATCATTGCAGAATAAAACCGCTATAAAAACAAATGGTGCCGAGAACCAGACTTGAACTGGTGACCCTGCGATTTTCAGTCGCATGCTCTACCAACTGAGCTATCTCGGCACTACTTATTAGATCTTTTAAGGCGAGAAGAAGAATACCACATCTTCAGGAAAATTTCAAGCGGATGGGCAAGCCAGTTTCAACTGAGAGCTAAGCTGTCCATCCGCTTGTTAGGTAGCCCTTCCCTATAACCAGGGAGTAGCCTCACGCCGTACCGCTTCAAAAGCGGCGATTTTATCATCAAAACTCAGAGTCCAACCTATGTTATCCAACCCATTGAGTAAACATTCTTTCTTGAATGGGTCTAATTGGAAAGAATAAGTTTTACCCCCTGCCACAGTAATTGTTTGATTGGGCAGATCAATTTGAATTCGTAAACGCGGCTCTGCTTCTATTTCTTCAAAAAGCTCATCCACTGCCTCATTTGGAAGCATTATCGGCAGCATTCCGTTATTAAAGCAGTTGTTGTAAAAAATATCGGCAAAACTCGGCGCGATGATGCTACGAAAGCCGTGCTCATTCAAAGCCCATGGCGCATGCTCACGCGAGGAACCGCAACCGAAATTCTCACGTGTTACCAAAATAGTGGCATTCTGGTAACGCACCTGATTAAGCGGGAATTCAGGGTCAGGCGAACCATCGGGCTTGTAGCGCCAGTTTGCAAACAAACCTTTTGCCATGCCTGTGCGCTTGATACCCTTGAGATATTTCGCCGGGATAATTTGGTCTGTATCAACATTGGCACGGTCAAGCGGCATCACTACACCGTTTAGATTAACGAAGGGTTCCACTTTTATCCTCCTAAAATTCCCACTCACGAACATCTACGAAATGTCCGGCTATAGCAGCGGCGGCAGCCATTGACGGGCTAACCAAATGGGTTCGACCACCCTTGCCTTGTCGCCCCTCAAAATTGCGATTAGAGGTGCTGGCGCAACGTTCGCCTTCCTCTAGTTTGTCCCCATTCATAGCCAAACACATGCTACAACCGGGTTCGCGCCAATCGAAGCCTGCTTCCTTGAAGATTATGTCAAGTCCTTCGTCAATAGCTTGCTGCTGAACCAAACCGCTGCCGGGAACGACCATCGCCCAAACACCTTCCGCTACCTTGCGACCTTTCGCTACACGCGCCGCAAGACGCAAGTCCTCGATACGGCTATTGGTGCAACTACCAATAAAAATTCGGGCGAGTTTAATGTCCTGGATTCTGGTATTTGGAGTCAATCCCATATATTGAAGGGCGCGATAAGCGGAATTTCGAAGGTTTGGATCTTCCAAACTTTCGGGGTCAGGTACGTTACCGGTTACAGGCGCTACCATACCGGGAGTAGTACCCCATGTGACCATCGGCGTAATAGCGGCAGCGTCAAGCACTACAACATTATCATACACTGCGCCTGAATCACTGGGAAGGGTTCGCCAATGTGCCACTGCGGCATCCCAATTAGCCCCTTGCGGCGCATAGGGACGACCTTTCAGATAATCTATGGTGGTATCATCCGGCGCAATCAGACCAGCACGCGCCCCCGCCTCGATTGTCATATTGCAAACGGTCATACGCCCTTCCATAGAAAGAGCGCGAATGGCACTTCCGGTAAATTCAATGGCATAACCTGTGCCACCGCCCGTTCCAATCTCACCGATTATGTAAAGTACAATGTCTTTGGCAGTGCAACCGGGCGGTAACACTCCCTCTACTCTAACTTCCATAGTTTTTGGCTTCATCTGGAGCAGACATTGGCTTGCCAGCACATGCTCAACCTCGCTGGTGCCAATCCCAAAAGCCAGCGCGCCAAATGCCCCATGTGTGCTGGTATGGCTATCCCCGCAAACGATTGTCGTTCCCGGTAAGGTGATGCCTTGCTCCGGCGCAGTTACGTGTACAATCCCGTTGCGGGTATCATCCACCCCAAAAAAGTTAATGCCAAAGTCGGCGGCGTTTTGCTCCATAGTAGCAATCTGCAAGGCACTTTCTTTGTCAATAACCGGAACATTGCTACGTTTCCCATAATTTCCCAGCGGAGTAGTTGGGATACTATGGTCAATCAAACCAAAAGTGAGGTCGGGGCGACGAATCCGCCGTCCGGTAACACGCAAGCCTTCAAAAGCCTGCGGCGAAGTCACTTCATGGGTTAGGTGTCGATCGATATAAATCAGGGTAGCCTGACCGGGTTCTTCCCTTACGACATGGCTTTCCCATATTTTCTCAAAAAGGGTACGCGGTTGAACCGCATTCGATGGATCACTCATGCGCTAGCCTCTCTCAATATAGAATTAATCTTACCCACAGCGCGGAGGTGGTATGAATAGCAACAATCAAGCTAAGTTCAAATCTTTGCAAACCATATTTGTATTACAGCCCAGCTTCAGGCGGCGAAGATGAAGGATTTTCTAGCGACTGTTCCTCCTCTGAAATCTCGGAGTTCTTAGCTACCAGACGTACCCTCAAAATCTTGTTCAAATAATTCAACTTCTGACGAGCAGAATCATTTAGCAGCTTGTATTCCGGGTTAGAAGCAATAACCTCTTTAAGCATCGTCTTGTGGCAAACATCATAAACACGCATAATCTCAGTAGCGCTTACCCCTGAGCGTAAACGTTCGGTTACCACCTTGTCCAGATAATTTACCATAACCCGGTTACTGTTAGCATCTATTGAAGCTATAACTGCATCAAAACTATTTTTAAGTTGCCCACATAAAGTTTCAAACGAAATAGCGCTGTAAGCTGGAAATTGGTTTTTATCTTCAAATATCTGGCGAGCAGCAGCAGAACATATTTCAGACAGCCTTGCCTGAAGCACAGCCGCTAATTGATTATTCATATCCTACCTGCTACTAATAACATAAAGGTCTGGATAGCGTAAAAATCCAGACTTTTAAGCTTAAATAATAGCGCTTATATTAGGCGATTTAGACGGAATATGTCAATTTGGTAAGCTCGTTAGTTTTGAAGCTGAGTTTTCTTCAATGCTGATTGCTATCAGGCGAGTTCTTACAATGGAAGTGAGGTAGTTAATACGCAACCGTACAAAATTGGCAAAGGCAGGATCACCGGGCTTACTACGTATTGCACAGTGTACAGTTTCTTCCATCGTAACTGCCAGTATGTTTAGAATATCATTACAGCTAAACCCTTTTTTCAAGAGTTCTCTGATTCTAATATCGATAATATCTAATACCGGCTTGGCTGAGTTTATCCTGATGGAATCTACAAAGTAAACGAATGTGGCTTTAAAACGATTATGCAATTCTTCTAGAGGGATATTCTTATAAATGGTATATTTTGCCGGGTTAGCCAGTACCCGCAATGCAATTTTGGAGCAGATCTCATCAGTTAAGAAAGCAAGAACATCTGACAAATCCTCGTTCATAGTAATCTTCTCTTACTAATTTTTGCCCACTAAACGAAAATCACATTCAATGAATTTATTATACTCCTTGTTAATAATTTAACAAGTTAACATAATACGAATCAATTCTAGCGCATCACTATAAGGAAAACCAATAGGCATAATTTGCCGATTCAATTTAGTTTTTACCTTGTTTTTACTAAATATTACTACATCCTTTACCGATTTGAGCTATCCTCAATGCAAGCTGTGAAACAAAAGCATTGTTTCGTGTATAAGGAGGTTGGCATGGATGCTCTAATGCTGGCGCGTTGGCAATTTGGCATCACCACGATTTATCATTTTTTCTTCGTACCACTCACACTTGGTCTGTCTTTGCTGGTGGCAATTTTCCAGACCGCATATGTGAGAACTGATAGCGATACTTACAAGCGCATGACCCAATTCTGGGGCAAATTGTTCTTGATTAACTTCGCAATGGGCGTAGTTACCGGTATCGTACAAGAGTTTCAATTTGGAATGAACTGGTCAGAATATTCTCGTTTCGTAGGTGATATTTTTGGAGCGCCGCTGGCAATCGAAGCTTTGCTGGCTTTCTTTTTGGAATCCACCTTCGTAGGCGTTTGGATATTTGGATGGGGCAGATTAAATAAACGTTTGCACCTTGCCTCAATTTGGCTTGTAGTAGTCGGCAGCAATATTTCAGCCCTCTGGATATTGATTGCCAACTCGTTTATGCAACAACCGGTCGGCTATACCCTGCGAAACGGACGTGCAGAAATGACCGACTTTGGCGCGCTTTTAACCAACCCAAATCTATGGGTACAGTGGCCGCATGTGTTCACAGCCGGTGTCGCCACTGCCTCATTCTTTGTAATTGGTATCAGCGCCTGGCATTTACTACGCAAAAAGGGTGATCTTGACCTTTTCCGCAAATCTGCCAGTATTGCTATGGCTACCGCTATAATCGCTAGCATGTTAGTAGCGCTGGTTGGGCATACTCAAGCGCAGCATATGGTACAAACCCAGCCTATGAAGATGGCTTCGGCTGAGGCGCTGTGGAATTCAGAGTCTCCGGCTTCGTTCTCCATCTTTACCATTGGCGATGAAAATGCCAACAAAGATGTTTTCGCCATTAGACTCCCTACCTTGCTCAGTATCCTGTCATATAACAATACTTCAGGCGAAGTGAAGGGCATCAATGACCTTCAAACTGAGTATGAGAAAACCTATGGTCCCGGTGATTATATACCGCCGGTATGGGTGGTTTACTGGAGTTTCCGCGCTATGGTAGGCGCGGGAGGTTTAATGATAGTGCTTTCCCTCTATGGCTTATATTTGGTAATATCTAGAAAGCTCAGCACTCGTTCGTGGTATCTAAAGCTAATGCTGGTTGCGATGGCATTGCCGTATATTGCCAATTCTTCAGGCTGGATTATGACCGAAATTGGACGGCAACCTTGGATAGTATTCGGGCTTATGACTACTGAGAAAGGCGTTTCTACCGCAGTTGGTGCAGAATCGGTGCTAATTTCAGTTGTGATATTCACCTTGCTTTACGGCGCACTAGCAGTGGTTGACGTATATCTTTTGGCTAAGTATGCACGAGATGATGCCAGCGCCAAGCCGGAAAATTCTGAAGAAGCCGATTTAGTGGGCGCATACTAGGAGGGGATGCTATGGATCTGAATACTTTCTGGTTTATCCTAATTGTCATCCTGTTTATCGGCTTCTTCTTCCTAGAAGGCTTCGATTACGGGGTGGGTATCCTGCTTCCCTTTGTAGGCAGGAACGAAAAAGAAAGAAGCGTAGTCATTAGCTCGATTGGACCTTTCTGGGATGCCAATGAGGTCTGGTTACTGACTGCCGGTGGCGCAATTTTCGCAGCTTTCCCGAACTGGTATGCCACTATGTTCAGCGCCTTCTATCTTGCGCTGGTAGTTATGCTGGTGGCATTGATACTTCGAGGAGTAGCATTTGAGTTTCGTAATCGCGAGGAGAACGAGACTTGGCGCAAGTTCTGGGATTGGGCAATCTTTGGCGGTAGCCTTGTTCCGGCACTACTGTGGGGAGTAGCAATTGCCAATGTGCTGGCAGGTATCAAAATTGATGCCAAAAAACAATATATTGGCACTTTCTTCGATCTGTTAACACCCTATACCTTGTTGGGTGGTTTGGCTTTTGTAGCCTTGTTCGCCCTACATGGTGGCATCTTCTTAACGTTAAAGACCGAAGGCGAAATTTTGGAACGCGCCTATAAATTTACATGGTATGCTTATGTACCGGCAGTAATTCTGGTAGCAGGTTTTGTAATAGCAGGTTACTTCGCTACCGATATTTTCAAGGGCTTGGGTATTAACCCCGGCGTTCCGGCGGTTGGAGCAGCAGCAGCATTACTCGCCAGTGGCTATTTTGTGAAAATCCGCCGCAGCGGTTGGGGTTTCATAATGACAGGATTGACGATTGTGCTGGCAACACTAGCGATGTTCCAAGGCTTGTATCCGCGAGTGCTGATTTCAAATATTGACCCGAAGAACAGCCTGACCGTGTACAATGCCTCATCATCTGAGTACACTTTAGGGGTAATGAGTTGGGTTGCGATCAGCTTCGTGCCGATAATGCTACTCTATCAAGCGTGGAATTACTGGGTATTTCGCAAACGGGTAAGTATTAAGAGTCACGGACACTTGTAAGTAGCGCGGCTTCTTTGAAGTGAGTAGTATGCTAAAATAATCAGTATCTTAAATAAGGTACACCGCTTAGGGTGTACCTTATCTCTTTACTGGAGAACCGCTATCCCTAAGCGATGCAGCGCGCCCGCAGTGCGCTTGAATAGCTGGAGTTGTTGATAAATGAAGCTGGATAAACGGTTGTTACAACAAACCGGAAATGCCCGGCGCTATCTTGTAATTACCATCGGTTTGAGCGTGGTAATCGGCATTTTGACTGTTACGCAAGCTCATTTTATGAGCCAGATAATAGACGGTGTATTCCTCTCAAACCTAAAGCTTGAGCAGGTAAGCGACTGGCTTTTTCTGCTACTGCTGGCAATCATCCTAAGAGCCTTGCTGGTTTGGGGCAGCGAGGTAGCGGCAGACCGAGCAGCTAGAAATGTAAAAACTAACCTTCGCGAAAAACTCTTTTCCCATCTTTTCAAATTAGGCCCAGCCTATACCAGAAGTGAACGAACGGGCGAGCTTACCAATACTGCCGGGGAGGGGATTGAAGCCCTCGACGCATTATTCAGCCAGTATTTACCCCAGATTTTTATAACCGTACTCGTTCCACTCACTATATTGATTGCAGTTTTCAGCGCAGATACTTTATCCGGTATTGTTTTGTTAGTTACCGCCCCGGTGCTACCATTTTTTATGGAATTAATCGGCAGGATGGCGGGAGTGCTTACCAGAAAACAATATAAATCAATGAGTTTGCTGAGCGCCCATTTTCTGGATGTCTTGCAAGGGTTAACTACCTTAAAACTATTTGGGCGCAGCAAATTACAGGAAAAGAACATAGCTAATACCAGCGAGAGTTTCCGACGTTTGACAATGAGCGTGCTAAAAGTGGCGTTTCTCTCTGCGCTAGTATTGGAAATCGGGGCAACTATCAGCACCGCCATAGTAGCGGTGGAAATCGGCTTGCGGTTGGTCTATGCTCAGATTGGTTTTCAATCTGCGCTGTTTGTGCTACTGCTTGCGCCAGAGTTTTATATGCCCTTTCGAGCATTGGGAGCGCGTTTTCATGCCGGGATGTCCGGTTTTGCGGCAGCGCAACGCATCTTTGAAATCCTTGATAAGCCAATTGCCAGCAATGAAGCCAAACCTACCAATCCATACCTAGCCTTCGAACCGAATGAACCATTAAAGCTGGAATTTGAGCAGGTGCATTATGCCTATAACGGCGGAGAGCGTCCCGCCTTGCAAGGGTTGAGCTTTACGATTGAAGCGGGTCAGAAAATTGCGCTGGTTGGGGCAAGCGGGGGCGGGAAAAGTACAGTTGCACAATTGTTATTGCGCTTTTTTGAGCCGGATTCCGGTTCAATCCGGGTAAACGGGTTGGCGTTGGGAGAAATTAAAGCGGAGGAATGGCGCAAGCAAGTGGCTTGGATACCGCAAAATCCCTACCTGTTTAATACCAGCGTATTGGAAAATATCAGGCTTGGGAAGCAGGGCGCAAGCCTTGAGGAAGTGATTGAGGCGGCAAAGCTGGCAAATGCACACGATTTTATAGCCACCTTGCCACAAGGGTATGCCACTGTTATAGGTGAGCGCGGTTCGAGATTGAGCGGTGGACAGGCACAACGCATCAGCCTTGCCCGCGCTTTTTTACGTAACGCCCCATTGCTGATTATGGACGAGGCTACCGCAAACCTCGACCCAGTACAAGAAGCCCGAATAGTGGAAGCAACCAACCGCTTGCTTGAGGGGCGGAGCGCGTTGATTATCGCGCACAGGCTATCCACCGTTTACAGAGCCGATAATATCTTAGTTCTAAAAGAGGGGCGCGTGATTGAAAGTGGCGCACATCATGAGCTACTGGCGAAAAATGGGCTATATCGCGAACTGGTGGGAGCTTACCGTGAGCGAGGTGACGCAGCATGAGAACTTTTGCCCGTTTGCTGAAAATGACTTTCCCGCTAAAGTGGTGGGTTTTATTGGCGGTTTTATTGGGCGTTTGTACCATTGCTGCCGGAGTGGGCTTGATGTCCACTTCCGCTTACCTGATTTCTGCTGCTGCGCTGCATCCCTCAATCGCTGCCTTGAACGTGGCTATTGTGGGAGTGCGCTTTTTCGGTATAGCAAGAGGCGTTTTCCGCTATCTCGAACGCTACGTCAGCCATGAAGTAACTTTTAGATTATTGTCAGGTTTCCGCACTTGGTTTTATCGCTCAATCGAGCCACTTGCCCCGGCAATCCTTACCCGTGAACGCAGCGGAGATTTACTCTCGCGAGTTATTTCAGACATCGAAACTTTGCAAAATTTCTATGGACGGGTGCTTGCCCCACCGTTGGTAGCAGCTGTAACTGCCGCCGGAATGTGGCTTTTGTTGGGTGCATTCGACCCGCTTTTCGCACTGACATTGCTGTTTTTCTTCCTATTGGCGGGAGTTGGCGTACCCTGCCTTACCTACTTGCTCAGCCGTTCAATCGGTAGAGAGTTAGTACAGACTCGCGCCGAACTCAACGCTCAAATGGTGGACAGCTTGCAGGGAATGGCGGAAATCGTCGCCTTTGGCTGTGAAGCTGAATTTTCTCAGAAGCTACAAGAAAGTAATCGCCAACTTGTAAAACTACAGAGTCGCTGGTCTTTGGTAAATGCTTTACAAAACAGCCTCGGCAACCTGCTAATTAACCTTGCCGCATGGACGATGCTTATTGTAGCGATACCGCAGGTGCGAGAGGGTAAACTGGATGGGGTTTATCTGGCATTGCTGGCGTTGGCAGCTATCGCCAGTTTTGAAGCGATCATGCCATTGCCTATCGCTGCGCAAGCTCTCGGCACAAGCCTAGAAGCGGGGCGAAGATTGCATGAAATCGCCGATAAGCCTCTGCCGATTGCAGAGCCTGAAACATCTGCAAATCTTACATGCTTTGATATTTCGTTTAAGCAAGTAGGCTTCCGATATGAAGCGGGAATAGCGGCGGCTTTGGAGGGGGTTAGTTTTGAACTAAAGCAGGGGCAATGTTTGGCAATCGTTGGACCGAGCGGCGCAGGAAAATCTACCATTGCCAATTTGCTATTGCGCTTCTGGGATTATGAATCGGGTAGTATTCGAGTGGGTGGGCAGGAAATCAAGAATTTCTCTCAAGAAGAACTTTTGAAACATATAGCGGTTGTCAGTCAACAAACCCACCTTTTTAATACTACGATTCGTGAAAATTTGCAGATAGCGCGTTCTGACGCTTCTGTTGAAGAATTAGAGCAAGCAGCCCAAGCGGCGCAGATTCATGAGTTTATTTCATCGTTGCCACAGGGCTATAGTACCCTTGTGGGTGAACAAGGCTTAAACTTAAGCGGCGGAGAAAGACAAAGGCTGGCAATTGCGCGCGCCTTTCTGAAAGATGCCCCATTGCTAATTCTCGATGAAGCTACCGCAAACCTCGATGCCTTAACCGAACGAGAAGTATTAAAAGCATTGCAACTCTTGCAGCAAGGTCGCACCACTATTATGATTACACACCGTCTTAAAGGGTTGGAAACAGCCGATGAAATAGTGGTTTTGCGCGGGGGACATTTAGAAGAACACGGCACACACCATCAATTGCTACAATTGGAGGGTTTGTACTGGCAAATGTGGGAATCGCAGAATCAAGCGCTCTACTCGGCTTAAACCCGAAGGCTAGATAAAAGTTCCCGCCTATTATCTTCGGGCGCGTGTTTTCTCACTGACAATGCCGAGCGTTTGTAAATTCTCAATACGGGGCATACCATCGGCAGTAAAACCGCGAAGCATGTAATATTCTTCCAGCATCTTGTTAAGTTCTATATATTGCCCGCTGGCTTTGCCTTCGGTTAGGCGTTCCCTGAGAAAACGGTTGGGAAGAGTATCATCCAAACGTGGGTTCATGCCGTTGCGTAGGTTAAACAAGCGTTCCACCGTACTAATGCGTTCACCGATTAGCATAATATCCATCTCGGTAAAGCGCGTACCGATGGCAAAAGTCAATAAATCGGCTACATCCGCAGGTTTAAGCGCATAGGTGGTGAAAGAATAATGCTTGCAAATCGCCGAAGAATCCAGCACCGCGCCGAAATATTCGTGCCAGATTACCATATTGGCTTTGCCCTGCCATGCCGAAGGAATAGCGGCAGACGAAAAGATAAATTCGTTTTCTGCTTCTGCTTCTGTCTTATCCAACAGTTCAAATTGTGGCATATGATATGCCGTATCACCACCACGATTTGAGATTGCCATTGCCAGAGCGTGACCCTTCGCGGCGCGACCATCCACCGCATTAATCTCAAGCCCTTTAACTTCCATTGCAAAATCGCGGCTACCGTCAATAATACGAGACATCTGGCGCACGCCCTTTGACAGCAACTCCCCTGTACCTTGCCGCAATGCTGTAAGCCTGATTAGCTCAAGAACCGTCTCATCATTGCCCCAGTCCAACACATCTTCGTCATATAAGCGGCGTTGGTAACATTCCATCAAAAAGGCAATCGAACCTGCCATAGAGATGGGGTCAAGCCCCAAATTATCGCATAGAAAACCCGCTTCGATAATGGTATTGCCATTGCTGATACCAAGGCGCGGACCAAGATTGGAGATAGTTACATAATTGGGGCGCGGACGTTTACCACGAGATGATTCTATAATTGCTTTGCAAGGCATAATACAAGCGCTGCAAGGTCTTTCGGCGAGGCGACGGTCTTGACTACGGGATAGGTTATCCATTGTATTGCGGCTAACCCCGATAATCCGATTAAAAACCCCATCCTGCCCGTTCCGTATCAGCAACGCGCCGTTACTGTGCGACACATTCAACAATTCAGTCGTACCGTAGCGGCTCATTGCCCCAAATAAGCGATCGTTCTTCACCTTATTGTGAATGTCCCGCATCTTTTGCAAGAAACGATCGGTATTATAAAGCGTAATATCTTTTGTGCCGTGTACCGCAATAGCCTTCAGGTTTTTAGAACCCATCACCGCGCCAAGCCCGGTGCGAGCAAGTGGGTCGATATAATCGCAAAGAATACTGGCGTAGGGTACTTTGTTCTCACCCGCAGGCCCTATTACCGCAATCTTGTAATCATCACCCAAACGCTGGTGTAATAAATCAAGCGTATCATAAGTACCGCGCCCTTTAAGCCAGTCTGCCGGTTTTATATCGCAGCGGTCATCGTCAATTTCGATATAAACAGGTTCGTCAGCCGCGCCTTCCACAATAATCATATCGTAGCCGGCGAATTTTAGTTCACTCGCCCAGAAGCCTGAAACGGTATCAATACCCAACAGTCCGGTCAGGGGGGAACGAGCGCAAGCGGTTACACTGGCAGCAGCAGGAGCCATCGTGCCGTTTAGCGGGCCGGTTGCAAAAATCAGGATGTTCTCAGGGGAAAGCGGCTCGGTATTTCTGGGCAGAAGCTCATAGAGCATTTTCACGGCAATGCCGCGCCCGCCCAAATATTCTCGCTTTAGCTGTTCGGGTAAGGGGAGAGAGATTACCTTGCGTGTTGTAAGGTTTACTCGAAGAACCTTGTTGGCGTATGACATCAGTATGCCTTAGAACGATATAATACTTAAGCCCCAAATGCCCCGCTTTTGGCTTTGCAATGTCAGAAGTACAAAGCCAATTTTACACTAGCCTGAATTAAAAGGCAATAGATATGTAAAGTTGTTCATTTGAAAAAAGTGACATGCTCTGAAAAAAACGCTTTTAGAAAGATAGGGGGAATCACAGGTTGCAGCAAAAGCCAAAAGACTATTGCTCAGCAATAAATAACCCTTTTTCCCGTTATAGCGCTGGAAACTGTGATTAAGTCGGTGTAACCGCTGAGGAATAGGCACGTTATATTATTGATAGTTTACTATCGGACACCTCAAGATGATAACTCAAACCAAATCTTTTCTACCAATGGGTCTGTGCACGGCAGATCCATTTTTTTGAGATAATTAGATTGCCCCTTCAGAATAACCAAAAGGATTTGCTGATATTTTCAAGGTTGTACAAATGGATAAGATTGCGACATCCCGGCAGAGTATTCACCATTGGAGCTTAAGTTGTCAACTATGATATTTGTATTGCTTAAATTGACTCATTTGTTTGTAGTATGCTATTCTGGGGTTCACTCCACTGGGCAGCATTCTGGGACTTTCACCAAGGAAAATTTAATAAACACTTCTTAACAAGGTGGTGCATTTTATGAGTCAGTATAATCACGAGAAATTACTAAAGCTTGCCCGGGAATTGCTACCCAATGACCCTTCATTGGTAGAAGAGATGAAGGAGATTATAGAGGATACTCCTGAACATAGTGTTAGGTACGAGGGAGCCTGGCAAGACGGTGTGGGTTGGTATGCTGTTGAGGTTGAAGAGAATTTACACGAAATTCTCTGGGACACCTTGTTGAATGAATTAAGAGAATGTAATCGCTTAGTGGAGCTTGATAGGATCGAGTTACCTGACGATATTGCCCAAAATATCGATGAATTGCTGGAAGACTTACCACCTGATGCCAACCGTTGGAATTGGATAGAAACCGAAGGCTGGGGTTGGAAAGATAGAAGCCGCTGGTATAAGTTAATGCCTAATGGATTTCTAAAAGAAGTGCAAAAACGAGTAATTAGCCCGGATAAATTATTAGTTCGCCTGGATGTTGATTCCGTTGAATACGAGGTTTGCCTGATAGATGCTTTCAGGTTTGAGAAAATTAAGAAGCTTTCGCAAGAATCCTGCTATGGAAAAATAGTAAAAGTAGAAGATTTGTAACAGAATGACATAAAGGGTGATTAAATGATACTGATAATGATGTTAGGCGTTATGCTATACAAGCTTTAGGCTATATCGGCGGTCCTGAAGTATTAGACGCACTTGTAGCTCAAATAAGTGATCAAGATGAACAAGTTCAGTTAGCTGCAAAATATGCTATTGCACAAATCTCTGAAAAGTAGACGGAAATTATTAGGTTCGAGCAGGAACTTAAGCTCAAAGGCTATCGAGGAACAGCACCCGGCGGGAGAGCAGCCCGACCACATGTATTACTCCGAAGGCTTCAATTAACAATAAGATGCGGCGCAGCTAAATTTCCCGAATATACTCTCTCTTGGCATCTGTTAAGTGAATGTCCTGCCAAATTTGATTTATAACACTTCAACCAGTTTGGCATGGTTATGAGAAAGCTTACTCCACATAATCAACATGGCAGAAAGTATCAGGAAGCAAAACGGCAATAGAGTCCATAAGCCCACCGATTGCATAAAATTGCCAGCCAGCCAAGGGAATATAGCCGCGCCACAATAAGCAATACTGGAAATAAAACCTATCGCGCCCGTTAACAAACGTTGAGGCATATATTCTGGAACGATAGAAAGCGTAGTGGGAAAAAGCGGTCCGAAACAAAAGCCCGTAATCCACAAACCCAACGCAGCCAACACCCCACCCGTTGAAAACCAAATCAAGATAACTCCGGCAAGTGCCCCTGCCAGACAATACTGCACCAACAAGCGCTTACCCATGCGCTCAACCAGAAACGCCAGCAGCATGCGCCCCATCGTCAAACCAAGCCAATAGCCGCTTACCATCCACCCGGCGGTTACTTCATGTTCACTTCTCGCCTCAGTCAGAAAAGTAAAACTCCAGTTACCGACACTGACCTCAACTCCAACATAGAATGCCAGAAAAATTGTGGCGAACCACAAAGCTGGAATCCGCAACATTCTAGCCATAGGACTATGTTCATGCGATGCGGACATTGTCCGGCTTGCCGGAAAGAATATTCCCAACCCTAAAGTCAAGGCTATACATAAAAAGCTGATAAAAAGATAAACTATACTCCAGCCTAGATGTAACTGAAGTACGAGGGTTGCCAGCAAAGGTCCGATAAATGCGCCTACTCCATAAAAGCCATGCATATAGTTGAGCAAGCGACCGCTACCGGGCAATGGCGCGATATAGGCATTCAACCCAGTACTCAACATCGCCATGGCATAACCGACGATTACCAGAATCACTAATAGCAGCGAGAAAGGAGGTAATTGCCACACTAACACCAGACAAAGACTGATCATCACCCCGCCCTGCAATATCAGAAAGCGCAAGCCCATTTTTTGAGCCATTGCACCACTGGCAAAAGCGGCTATTACATGCCCGATAACGCTTGCTAGAAAAAGTAAGCCTACTACCGCTTTATCAATCCCGTAGTGTGTTTGCAAACTGGGCAATAATACGCCCAAAACCCCATCGTTAATTCCCATCAAGGCAAAAGAAGAAAATGCCAGAACCAAAATCATTTTTTATTCAGCCTATAATAATAGCGCAAAAGACCCGCAACGCTCTTTGCATCGCAAATAACACCATCTTCAATCATTTGTAAGGCGTCATCCAGCGTTACCCGCACAATGTCAATCGCTTCGTTCTCATCCGGCTCTAACTGGCTCTCCACCAGTTCTTCGGCTAAAAACAACCAGAGATATTCGCTGCAAAAGCCGGGGGCGCTATAGAATCCGCCCATTTCGGTGAGTTTGCCTGCTTTATAACCGATTTCCTCTTGCAATTCCCGATCGGCACAATACGCCGGGTCTTCAGGCGGCTCAAGCGTTCCGGCAGGCAACTCAGTCAGAATTTTATCGGCAGGTCTGCGCCATTGCCTGACCAGTATAATTTTACCATCCGCATCCACAGGTATAATTACAACCGCACCATCATGCGCCACAACCTCGCGAGAGTAACGCCGTCCGTCCGGTTTGGTTAAGCGGTCAACCCGCACCGAGAATTTACGACCTTTGAAAACAAGCTCACTTTCCAGCGGGGCATTTTTCTCCAAAGCTTCCATCTCTTCGGCTCGACCTGCGCTCATTTTTACCTCTTTCATTACGAGATTCCGTGCGAATATGCTATCCTTTTCAAGTCCCTTAAATTATAATTTAAATCCATAAAAATTTCTGCTAGAGGAATACCTATATGACCGAAAAAACAATGAGACCTTCGACCTATGCCATTATAGAGCCGGAAGAAGCCTCAAAATTGATATATGAGAATGTCGCTCAAGTGGGAGTGGAAGAAATTTCTTTGCTGGAGGGAAACGGGCGCATCTTAGCTGAGGATATATACGCCATAGGGGATATGCCGCCCTTCGATACTACCGCAGTAGATGGTTATGCCTTACTATGGGAAGACGGTATAGAAACTCGCTTGATTATAGGAGAGCGCACTGCCGGAAAAGTTTCAGATGTCACAGTTGTAGCGGGTACGGCAGTACGCATTATGACCGGCGCGCCGCTGCCTTCCGGCGCAAATAGCGTAATTATGGTTGAGGATACGAGTGAGGATAATAAAAAGCTGATTGTTCGCAAACTTCCACAAGCAAGTGATAATATCCGTCCAACCGGGCAGGACTTGCAAGCGGGACAATTGGTGCTAAAGGCTGGCATAACACTAAACGCTGCCGAACTTGGCTTGATTGCTACAGTTAATCGCCCGCGCTTTCAGGCAGTACGCCGCCCACGTATTGCAATTATTTCTACCGGAGATGAAATTGTTGAGCCGGGCGAGGTAGCTGCCTATGGACAAATCTATGACAGCAACCGTTTTTCATTGGTAGCGGCAGTACGTAATGCAGGCGCAGAAGCAGTTTCGCTAGGAATTGCGCCGGATACGCGCGAAGGCTTGAAAAATCTGGTAGAACGGGCGCTAGCGGAATACGATGGTTTAGTAACCAGCGGAGGAGTATCGGTCGGTAAGCTCGATTTGGTGAAAGATTTGCTGGAAGAAATGGGCACAATCCACTTTGGGCGCGTAAACTTAAAGCCGGGAAAGCCGCTAACTTTCGTAACAGTAGAGGTTGACGGTAAACGGAAACCTGTATTTGGCTTGCCCGGCTTTCCGGTGTCAAGCCTTGTATCGTTCGAATTATTCGTGCGCCCGGCTTTGCTCAAAATGGGGGGATTTGCCGAACTATCACGCCCGGTATTACAGGTACGCACCGAACATGTCATAAAACATAGTCCTGAGCGCAACGAGTTTGTGCGAGCGATTGTCACCAGTCATTATGACCCGGAAACGAGCAATTATTGGTATTCGGCACGGACAACAGGTGCGCAAACAAGCAGCCGCTTGTTATCTATGTTGGGGGCAAACGCTTTATTGAAGCTTGTTCCGGGCAGCAATGAAATAGCGGAAGGCTCGATTGTATCGGCAATTTTGATTGAGCAAATTTGACGAATAAGAAAAGCTATTCAAAATAGTTGCACAAAGGTTGCGTATAGAACGTATCCTTGCTGTTTTCATAAATGCTTGTTCTAGATACAAATTTGTAGCCTCAATAACACTGTCAGGTTTCTCTCGCCCCTTATAGTATATAATGATGGAATTATTGTAGAAATCTTGTAAAGAATTGATATAGTTTCTGCCGATGCGCAGTATTAAATACAGCTAGCAAGGACGGTTAAGCTTATGGCTTTCACACAGCGCACCCCTCGCCTGAGTACCCGGGTGGAGGGTTTGCAAGCAGTACCGCATGGCGGTGTGGATTACGCCGAACTCTCCCGCAATATGGTAAAACCGGAGGGAGTTATCGACCTGAGCGCAAATATTAATCCCTATGGCCCTCCTCCTTCAATTCAGGAAGCGCTTGCCAGTGTACGTCTTGATCAATACCCTGACCCGCGTGCAGCAGGCTTGCGCGAAGCAATTGCCAGCCAATTAAAGCTGATGCCGGATAACCTGATTGCCGGAAATGGTGCGGTAGAGCTAATTTACCTGTTAGCGCAAACCTACCTTGACCCCGGTGATAGCGTGCTGGTAATTGGTCCTACTTTCGGGGAATATAGCGCAGCAGCAAGGGTGTGTGGCGCGGAAGTGCTGGAATATTGTGCGCGGGCTGAGAACGGCTTCAAACCCGATTTGGGCGAAGTGATTAGCCTTATCGAGGAAAAACGCCCAAAACTGGTCTTCGCCTGTAATCCCAACAACCCAACCGGACAGGTGCTTAGCGAAAATGAAGTTACTTCTATAATGGAAGCTGCCAGTGACGTAGGCGCAATGTTAGTGTTAGATGAGGCTTATATTTCGCTTTGTGATGCAGGAACTTTTGAATGGAACTCAATTGACCTTCTCTGGGGTGATAATATTACGCTGGTGCGCTCACTGACCAAAGAATTTGCCTTGCCGGGTTTGCGTTTGGGTTATGCAATTGCGCCAAAAGAAGTTGGCAGAGCGCTCAACAACATCCGCATCCCTTGGAGTGTCAACGCTTTCGCGCAGGAAATCGGGCGACACCTGTTGACTGAAACCCATTACATTCAGGAGTGCAAACTCCACTTGCAGGAAAATAAGGCATATTTACTGGATAAACTCCGCTCAATTGAGGCTGAGTTTGTACCGAGCGTAGCTAATTTCTTACTTATTAAAGTTGGGAATTCCTCTGAATGTCGGCTTCAAATGCTAAAACATAAGCTGATAGTACGGGATTGTACCAGCTTCGGATTGCCCGAATATATAAGAGTAGCTGTAAGCACCCATGAGGCTACCGACAAACTGGTGACAGAATTGCAAAGCTGGAATTCGACACATGCGGTCAAGTTGGTTGCCCCGGCGCAAATGAGCGGCAAACGCACTAAACTTGCTAAAACTTTGATGATACAAGGCACAGCTTCTTCAGTGGGTAAAAGCACGCTGGCAACCGGGCTTTGTCGCATCTTCGCGCAGGAAGGCTTGAGTGTAGCGCCCTTCAAAGCGCAGAACATGGCAAATAACAGCTATGTTACCAAAGAGGGCGGGGAAATCGGGCGGGCGCAAGCGGTTCAGGCGCAAGCAAGCGGCGTTGAACCGAGCATTTATATGAATCCGATCTTGCTAAAGCCAGAGGGTGACACGATTGCGCAGCTTGTTTTACTGGGCAAAGCGCGAGAAAGTCTCTCGCCGCGCGAATATTACAGAAACAAGCAAGAACTTGAAACGATTGTGCGTGATTCGCTGGAGAAATTACGGGCAGAGCATGATCTGGTAATAATAGAAGGTGCTGGCAGCCCCGTTGAAATGAACCTGAAAGATTCAGACATAGTAAACATGCATGTCGCCAAGATTGCAAAATCCCCGGTCTTGCTGGTATCAGATATTGATCGCGGTGGCGTTTTTGCCAGCATCGTGGGCACGCTTGAATTGCTAGAAGAAGATGAGCGCGAACTGGTAGCAGGACTGATCATAAACAAGTTCAGAGGCGACCCGACCTTGTTTGAAGAAGGGGTTCAGTACCTGCAAAAGAAAACTAGCAAACCGGTGTTAGGAGTAATACCATTTTTCCGTGATATAAAAATCGCCGAAGAGGATAGTGTGGCGTTGGAAGATAAGCCCAATACTCCCTCTAACCAACTCCGCAATAACGAGGCGAATAAACAAATTGACCGCGATGGTGTAAATCGCCAGTTAGATATATGCGTTATCCTGATGCCGCATATAGCCAACTTCGACGACTTTGACGCTCTGGAAATGGAAGAAGGCGTTGAAGTGCGGTATGTGCGAGAACTCTTTGACCTTGGTAGCCCTGATGTTGTAATTTTGCCGGGAACAAAAGCAAGTATTGCCGACCTGCAATTTCTAGAGCAAAGTGGGCTTGGAAATGCAATCCGAAATCTTGCCAATAGCGGTGCAAACGTAATAGGCATTTGCGGTGGTTACCAAATGCTAGGGATACGAATTGAAGACCCAGACCACATTGAAGGGCGCGTGAGCAGCGTACCGGGACTAGGACTTTTACCCGTTACCACCATTTTCGCCGTAGAAAAAACCACCAAGAAGGTTTCAGGTCGCATTGAGGTTGAACACGGCTTATTTGAAGGTCTTAACGGTATTACGGTGTCCGGTTACGAAATACATAGCGGACGCACTTACCCATTAGACAACGAATCTACCAATGAGCAGTTAAACCATGTAGTACGCCTGAATCGGCGCGAAAGTGATGAGATTGACCAGCCGGACGGGTACATTAATCAGAGCGGGAATGTATGGGGCACTTACCTACACGGCATATTCTCTAACGACAATTTGCGCCACGCAATCCTGAGCAACCTGCTTAAGCGCAAAGGCATCACTAATAGTTCAGTTCAAATAAAGCGCTTCAAAACCGTAAGCTACGATGCGGAGTATGACAAACTCGCCGCTTTATTACGCCAAAATATCGACGTTAAAGTTTTAAAACAATTAATCGGTTTATAAGAGATTAGTGCAAAGCACTTTAAATAGCTTGCTTCCTCTCTGTTAGGAAAGCAAGCTATTATAATACCCGAAATCCCGAATTTGACATTAAAAAAGTATGTAAATTGCTAATCTTTGCAAGCAAGTGTCTCAATCATTCAGCAAGAGATTTAGCGATTATGGTATAATTTTGGAAGTATGGAAGATGCTTGATATATGATAAGAATTGATCTAGCCGGAATATTTGCATTAATAGTTCTTGCGTTGGTAGCTACCTTCGGTTATTACCGGGGCTTTATGGCGTTAATTACACGCCGCGCTTTACTGACCGATACCCACATATTAAAAGGGTTACCTGCACTAGCTCTGGCTTTAGTATATTTTGCCGGGGCAATTGTGGTCAGTGGCGTAGCAATACTATTCTATTTAAGCAATTAAAATAATTTATAACTCGTAACTATAAAGAAAGAGTAAAGTTATGCCTGTACTGGTAAATCATAACAAATGTAACTGTGCACCAACTTGTTTTGCTGCAAATGCTTGCCCAAATGACGCTTTACATGTCGATAAAACTGCCCTGCGAGTTTGGGTAGAACCTGAGAAATGCGGTACTTGTCCGGGGCGCTGCCTTAATTTTTGTGATGCCGTAGCCCTTAAATTTGCGCCATCACTGGTTGAATTGGACATAATGCAAAAAGAGCTAGATGGTGAACTGAACGCTGAGCAGGCAATGGAAGCTCGAAACAAGCTCATGGAGCAAATGAAAGAAAAAGCCGAAGCAGCGCGCCGTGTTGAAGAAGAAGAAGCCCTAAAACCCATTGCTGTGACAGTTAATAACTTTAAAGCGGAAGTGGTGGATAGCACCATCCCAGTATTTATAGATTTCTGGGCTGAATGGTGTGCACCTTGCAAACAAATAGCTCCCATTGTTGATGCTTTCGCAAAAGAATATCAGGGACGCATGAAGTTTGTGAAAGTAAATGTGGATGAAGAGCAGATGATTGCCTCCCAATTCAGCATTCAGAGTATACCAACCATGATAATTATGTATCGTGGTCAGCTTGCCGACATGATAGTGGGCGCAGTAGATCGCGCCACCTTAAAAAACAGGCTGGATCGAGTCATGCAAGCGGTAGCGCAATTTGAAGCGCAACAAGGACAGGCAAAACCCGTTGAAGCTTCAGCTGAGCAGCCGCCAGCAAAAAGCCTACCGCCTAAAGTGCGACCTGAGTTGATGCGCCCTAACATTAATTTACGCAACAAACCCCCTCGTCGATAAAAATCATACGTGAGAGGGATGCTTTATAGTGTCCCTTTTTATATTATTATGTCATGTATGTTGTGATTCACCACCCAAAGCGGTATAATTAGATGGCAACGGGGACTATTCGGAGAGTAGCTAGTCCGTAGTAGAGCAACAGGTTAGTTAATGGCAGGAGATCGACAGCCCGACAGACACAACCGAGTCCCAAATAACCAACAACCTTCGGGAGACGGTTCCGATAAAGCGGAAAACCAGCAGAATCCCAGTCGAAAGCCCTACCAACCGTTTCCAGAATATGAATACCGCAATGTTTCGCGTTATTACCAACGTCCAGGGCGTGCCCCGATTCGTGATGAACCGCACCCGGAGCCTAAAACGCAACGTCCTCCTGGTTTTTTCGTGGAACCGGAACCTGAGACAAATATGCCCTCCAGCAGGCCACAGCCAAAATCAGCGCCGCCGCGCCGTCCAAAAACTAAAAGTAGCGGTTCAATAAAGAGTTTTCTTTTCTATTTTATCCTGATACTGATAGCAATTTCACTGCTAGGTGGGTTATATCTTTTCAGCCGGGTTACTAATGTTTTCAATGGAATCTCGGTGCAACGTGTAGATACCAATGGAAACGCTGTGCAAGGCAGTAATGTAAACGGCAACGGAATGGTAAATATTCTGCTGCTTGGTTTGGATAGCCGCAATGACCCTAGCGAAGGCATCCGTAGTGATACCTTGATTTTGGTAAGCATAGATCAGGGCGCAAAAAAAGCCAGTATGCTTTCAATTCCACGCGACCTGTGGGTTGATATTCCCGGATACGGTAAGAACCGAATAAATGCCGCATATTCTTTAGGAGATCAGAATAAACCCGGTCAGGGCGGGCCTCCTTTGGTTAAGGAAACCATAGCCCGTAACTTTGGTATCCCGATACATTATTTCGCGCAGGTGGATTTTGAGGGATTCCGCGAAATAGTTGATTCAATCGGTGGTATAACTATAGATATTAAGAAACCCTTGATAGATGCGGAATATCCCACTGAAGATTATGGTTACAAGCGCGTTTTTATCCCGGCGGGCTTGCAATTTTTAAACGGTGAAACCGCGCTAGAATATGCCCGCAGCCGTCATAGTGATAGCGATTTAGGGCGAAATCAACGCCAGCAAGATGTATTGTTAGCGGTACGTGAAAAAGGCGTAAATTTAGGCTTGCTAACAAATGATAAGCTTATTAGTGCCCTTCAACACGCTATAAAAACTGATTTGCAGTGGAATGATATTCTTGGACTTGCTCAAACGGCAATCGGAATGGATAAAGCTAATATTCGTACCTATGCTATCGACGCAAATATGGCTAAGCCCACCAATATCAACGGGATGGATGTACTAGTACCCGATTGGACTAGCATTCGTGAGCTGATAAAGAAATTTAATAACGCCTGATAACACTCTCTAGGGTTGAAGAGACCGTTATGAATATACCAAGACCGCAACAAAATGTGCCTCTTCTGGTGTCTCAAATAAGCGTTGCTACGCTAGGGTTATTGGTAATTCTGCTTGCAAGTATTGCAAATCCTTCTGCCTACGATCCATTTACACTGGCTAATTTTTCTATTAATTCTGATATTATTTATGCCCTTCTTCTCGTGGTTACGGGATGGTTGTGCAACCGCTGGCTTATCAAAATGCCAAACGGCTTGTATGCCAGCTTTTCGATGCTTCCTATTCAGGCAACCTTTCTGATTTACCCTGCTGCTCCTGCCGCTATTATAGTCTTGATACCTTGCTTATTACTGGAATTATTTCAGTTAAAACGTGGCTTATTTATGGCTATATATACTGCCGGAATATTCGTGCTGGCAACCGTCGCTGCCCGTTATATTTATGAAGGAGTCGGCGGTAATGCGCTGGTAGGCGACCTTAAACTCAACAATATTCTGGCAATACTGATCGCTTTTCTGATGTTTGGACTCGTAAGTGAATTGCTTATGAGTGTAACCACTATATTGCAGGGTAATCTACCATGGAAAAACCTATCAGAGCGTGTGCCCTATACTACTTTATATTTTGGTGGTATGTTGCTCGGCTCAATTTTGCTGGCAATTCTTAAATTTGAAACCGGTATAATAGCTTTTGGGCTTGCGTGTAGTGTTGCTATCGTACTAGGATTAATTTTAAGGCAATATACTGACACAAAAAATCTTAGCCAGCAACGAATGGAAAAAACTCGCCTTTTAAATCAAGAGTTAGAGCGTATCAATAATGCTCGTCAAGTGGCGGTTACCCAAATTAATAATACCCTGTACATTTTATTACATTTAGTTCAGGAATATTCTGGAACATCGCAAGACCAGCAAGTAGCAATGATACAGATTACCGCAACTATAGAAGAACTCAGCCGTACCGCTACCCAAATTGCCACCAGTTCTGATCAGGTTGCAAAAGCCGCCAGCGCCACCATCGAGACTACTCAAAACGGGCAAATAGCTGTAAGGGATACGATTACGGCTATTCAGGAAGCCCAAGTGAAGATGCAGGAAATTAACATCCGTATTCTGGATTTAAATCAAAAATCCGAACTTATCGGTGATATTCTTGCCACCATTAATAGTCTTTCTAATGAAATTCGGTTGTTGGCTTTAAATGCCACTATCGAAGCCAGTGGAGCAGGAATCTACGGTAAGCGTTTCGCAGTAGTGGCTGGAGAAGTAAACGAATTGGCGGATCGGAGCAAACAGGCAGCGCAGGAAATCCGGCGTATAATCAACGATATTCAGTACGCTACTACTTCCTCTGTCCGGGTAACTGCGGAAGGACTTGAGAAAATGGAGCGCAGTGTTATTACCGCAAAACTTTCGGAAGAAGCCAACCTTGAGATTATCAAGCAAGTAGAACTTACCGCCCAGTCGGCAGAATCAATCTCCTCCGCCACCCAGCAACAACAGCATGCCAGTGAGCAAGTAGTTTCCAGTGTATATAACGTAACTTCAATGTTAAAGCAAAATAATGAAAAAATGGAGAACGTTTCGGCTGCCGCAACTGAACTCGAACAAGCAATGGAAGAATTACTCAAGGAGAAATAAAATAGGGTCGCATTACGACCCTTGGAGTTTTCCTGTTTGCTTGTTTCGAAATAAGTTAAGCGGCTTTGGTATAAGCGCCTTCGTTAATCTTGTTAGCGCTTTCCCAAGCATCAATAATCGCTACTGGCCAAAGTAGTATTAAAAACCATGTCAAGAAAAACAACAAAGCTTTTCCATACTGACCGTTATAAGCCTGACCAAGACCGGGAATAAAAGCGGATAGCAGTAATGCGTACTTGGCTTCTTTTTTTGGTTTCATGTGTGTCTGAGCTCCTTCTATTAACATCCACTCTGCTTGCATACAACAAAATTATATCAAGTCGTACTCGGAAAGGGGGTAAATATTTGGTTACTAATAGGTTTAGTTTTTTTAATCTTTCCCAATAAATCGTCCTTACGCTGCATATTCCCGATATTCGACATAATCCACATCTCCTACATTTAAATTAGTGTTAGCCGAAACGCTAGAATTAGTGTAAAATTTAGATAGTATCGGTGTAGTTTTATCAACTAACTGAGGAAGATAAGATAAAGTGGATCTTAACCTACTGCAACTGATTCTGGATTACGCCGCTGTTGATATTTTAACGGTTGATTCGCGGCTCAATATTGTAGAGTGGTCGGAAGGAGCAAATCAGTACGCCTCTTATCCACTGAATAAAGGTAGTAAAATTACCGAATGTTTGCCAGAACTAATCGGGCAAGAGGCAAAACTCGACTTAGTAAGACTTGGCGCGACTAAAACTTACGACCTAGTTCACAGACGTACCACCGAAGAAGGTATCAACCTTCACTACTCGATTGAGATAGAAGCCTATCTATTGCCCGGAACGCTGGAAAAGGGGCTAGTGTGTTTGCTGCGAAATCACGATGAAGAAGCCATCTTATTGAAAGAGCAGCAACACCAGATTGATGAACTAAAACAGGTCAAATCGACTTTTCTGGCAATTGCTTCCCATGAATTGCGTGCTCCTTTAACTAACGCCATCAGCTTTATGGAAATGGTACTTGATAGTAGCCTTGGTGAAATGAATGAGCAGCAACGACAATTTCTTAATACTGCTGATCGCAATCTCAAAAATATGCTGTCGATGATCAATAACCTGTTGGAAATTGAGCGGCTGGAAAGCGGTATGATTCAATTCGATCTGACAACTTTTGACCTGTTACGCTACACCCGCAATTTGGTGGATTTTTTCGCAATGGATTTGCAAAAGCGTAACCTGAATATTATTGTTGAGTCCGATGGCGCACCTAGCTATTTGATTAAAGCAGATATGGGACGAGTGGAACAGGTAATGAACAACCTGCTTTCCAATGCCATAAAGTACAGTCGAACAGGCGGTTCTGCTATTGTGATACGGCTGGAAAAGCATGGAGGACATATAATCACGCATATTACAGATTCAGGGATTGGCATACCGGAAACCGATCAACAGATGTTATTTCAGCGATTCTATCGTGCCTCTAACGCCACCCAAGAAGGAGCGCGAGGAAGTGGACTCGGACTCTCAGTTGTTAAAGCTGTAGTTGAGCAATTAAATGGGAAGGTGTGGGTTACGAGCAAAGTAGGGGAAGGTAGCACTTTCAGTTTGAGCTTGCCAAGTGCTGAAAGCAATATCTGAAGTGGGATACCCGGCGCAAGCGGGCGAAGAAACCGCCTATCGAGCCAAAGTACGAGTGTTGTTGGCAGATGACCATACAATCCTGCGGCAAGGTATTAGAATTTTGCTGGAAGCGCAAGATGATTTTGAAGTGGTGGGAGAAGCCACAAACGGGCGGGAAGCCTTAGAACTGGCGCGACAATATAAACCCGATGTGGTTTTAATGGATATTTCGATGCCTGAAATGAACGGGCTAGAGGCAACGCGCCGAATTAAGAAAGAATTACCCCAAGTTCGAGTGGTAATTTTGACAATGCATGAGACAGAAGAATATTTGGTGCAAATCTTGCAAGCGGGCGCTAATGGATATGTCCTTAAACAGGCTGCCGATTATGAACTTATTGAGGCAGTACGTATAGCTAATCGGGGTGATACCTATCTTTATCCGCGTATCGCCGCCCTACTAGTGACTGACTATTTGAAACGCTTGCAGGCAAAACCTGCCGGAGAACTCGACCCTGCTTTTGAAAGCTTGACCGCGCGCGAGCGTGAGATATTGGTATTGATTGCAGAAGGACGCACCAATCGCGAAATTGCAGAGGCACTAACCCTTAGCATTAAAACGGTGGAGAGTCACCGCTACAGCTTGATGAACAAATTAAATGCTCATGACCGGGGCGAGTTAGTAAGATATGCTATCCGGGTGGGCTTAATCCAACCATAGAGGAGTAAATTCCCGTGACAGTGGCGATTGTAGGCGCAGGAGTAGCCGGACTTACCTGCGCTAAAATTTTGGAAGAGCGCGGCAAAGAGGTAGTGGTTTTTGAAGCCTCTAACGCAATAGGGGGACGGGTACATACCGAATATAAAAATGGGTATCGCCTTGACCGAGGTTTCCAAGTTCTTTTCACCGCTTATCCGGCAGTAAAACGGCAATTAAATTTGAATGCACTTGATTTGCGGCGATTAGACCCCGGCGCAATCATTTGCGTGGGTGGTAAGCGCGAGATACTAACCGACCCCTTACGGGATATGAACTCAACTCTACCTGCTGCCTTGAGTCGAGTAGTAACCCTGTCGGATAAACTGCGTACGCTAGCGTTGACTTTCCGCTTACGTGGAAGCTCGATTCGCGAAGTGGTACAAGGCGAGGATATGAGCAGCGAGGGTTTTTTACGCAGTTTCGGTTTCAGCAACAAATATATTGATTATTTTATGCGTCCCTTCTTTGGAGGTGTCTTTCTAGATCGTTCCTTGCACACCAGCGCTAAAGCTCTTAAATTCGATTTGAAAATGCTAGGTGAGGGCGATATAGCTTTACCGGTACTTGGAATGCAAGCTATCCCCGAACAACTAGCCTATATCTTGAACCGCAAAGACAGTATCAGGTTAAATACACCTATACTTGAACTGTTAAAGCAAGAAGGTAAGGTTAGCGGTGTAAGGTTTGAAGGGGGCGAGTTTGAAGCCGAGGCGGTAGTGATAGCCACCCCTGCCCCCGAAGCAGAGCGTCTTGCCGGGAAAATCACCGGATTACCCCGTGAAAAGCATAGTGCGGTTACGCTCTATTTTGAAGGTAATACTCGGCTTTACCGGACAAAGAAATTATTACTGAATGCCTCTCCAGATGCTTTTATCAACAATGCCATGCTACTAACAAATGTCGTTCCAGAATATGCCCCGGAAGGTAAACATCTACTTTCTGTCACCTTACTGGGCAATCCTGAAATGAGTGATGACGATTTGTTTAGCCATGCATTGGTTGATTTGCAGAAAATGTTTGCCGGAGATACTGCTGCGTTGGCAGCATTGAATTCGTATGAACCTTTGGAAGTAATACGAATACCCTATGCCCAATTTGATCAGCCGCCCGGTATTCACCCAACTTTACCGGGAAATACCTCAACTACTCCGGGTCTCTATTTCGCTGCCGAATTTACCGAAGCCAGCAGTATCAATGCGGCAATGATAAGTGGGGAGAAAGCAGCAAAAGAGATTTTGAAAAGAACATGAAAACCAGCGCAGGAAACGAACCACAAGAAGGTGAAATTAACCAACCGGCGTTATACCGCAACACACCGCGCCTTCCAGACCCCGAATTTGTATCGGTAGGGTTTGGTGGGCAAGTCGCAATGAACCGAGTGTTGGCGCTATTAACGCCGGATACTGCTCCGGTACGCAGACTTTTGCATGACGCACGCGACAAGGGATTGCTTATTGATGCCACATATGGACGTAAAACACGAGCCGTGCTGGTTTTGGACACCGGACATGTGCTGGCAGCCGCGCTCACGCCCGATACTATCACCGGACGCTACCAGCAAAAACAAAGCCGTTAACAGAAAGGTGATTTGATTTGCTGAGCCGTATTGGGAAAGCCATAGCTTTCTTACGGATAAGCAGCATTAGATACTACTTTAAAACCCCAGCCTGGTCGCTAACCAAGCTTATTTTTTATTCTTCTCTCTTTTTCCTTCTAACAATCATCTTGCTAATATACGGCGGAATTGCCATCAGCAGTATTCGCCGTTTGAGACGACGCTATAAATTTCCTCATCGTCCACTTAAGCCAGTTCAAGTGGATGAAAAGCATACCTTGAAAATTTTCAATTATGGCGGTTACGCCTTTAAGGATATGCTTAAGGCGATAGACAACGCGCAGGAATCCATTTTTCTGGAAACCTATATCTTCAAAAGTGATGAAATCGGGCGTGAGTTCAAACGGCGGTTGATAGCCAAAGCCCAACAGGGCGTAAAGGTATGTTTGGCTTTTGATGGATACGGTAGTCTTCTAATGCCTTTTGGTTTCCGCCGCTTTCCTAAAGAGTGCCTTGTTAACTGGTATGGTCCACTTTACAGCTACCTGAACCTGCTCTGGCTCGGTACTTATGTGCGTTACCATCGCAAAATTCTGGTCATCGACAATAAGATTGCATATCTGGGCGGTATGAACATTGGGCGCGAATATGCTACTTCTTGGCGTGATACACATTTGCGCATTGATGGTCCAACCGCGGAAGAAGTAGCATTGGCATTCGCCGAGATGTGGAACAAGCACAATAGCAATCCGCGCCGACTATTAAACTTGCCATTCAAACCTAATCCCGATGATGATGATATATTATGGCTAAGCCAGAGTCGGGCTAATGTACTTTTCGGAAACCGTACTATTCGAGATACGTATATGGATGCCTTCAAAAGCGCAAAAAAACGCATCCTACTAACTAATCCTTATTTTCTACCTGATGATAATATGGAAAGTTATCTGTTAGAAGCAGCAAAACGCGGGGTACAGGTCGAAATAATAGTGCCAGAGCGGTCAAACCACCTTATTGTAGATATTCTGGCGCGTCCAGTGCTTTGCCGTTTACTGAGGGTAGGTGGAAAGATATGGCTCTATCGCGGTACGGTAATCCATTCCAAAACCGCAATTGTGGATGATCATTGGAGTTCAGTAGGTAGCGCAAATTTGGACGGGCGGAGTCTTATCAACCATGAAATTAACCTGTTCGTGAATAACCGGGACTTTGCAACAGAAATGTACAAAATGTGGCAAGACGACTTATTGAATTGTCGCCCTGCCGAGCTTGAAGATTTTAGCAAACCCCCAGTTCGCAAACGTATAGCCGAGATTTTGCTCAGACCTTTTAAGTCCTTCGTATAATGCCATAATACGGCAGGCTCAGTACTTGTAAGGTTCTTCGTATAATTGCGCTTCGGGGTCGAGCGATTTTACCCCCAAACGCCTGTGCCAACTCCTGATTTGAGCTTCAAATTCGTTGTTTTCAAGGCTGTAAGCTTTTTCCGATATTACCTTGAGAGCCCCGAAAAGTTCCCGCCGCGCTTTCAAAGCTTCAAAACCTCGCTCGGAAGCAGGGCAATCAATAATTTCAGAGTTTGGTACCAGCCATTCATTGCCCACCGGAAGAACAGGCAGTTCTTTTGCGGCTTGTAGAAGAGCGCGTTGTCGTTCTTCCGGTACAAAAGTGCCTTTAGCTAGTTGTTCCAACCAAAGCGCAAAACAGGTGCAAATATCAGAAACAGTCACAATGCCATCGTTAAGATTTTTAAAAGCCTGTGGTAGTAACTCCGGTAATTCATCCGGTCTGACCGGACGCACGCCCATTTCTTGCAAAAAGCGGCGCACCCTGCGATATTCAAAGCCTTCCTCTTCCGCAATATAGGCTTCTTCAAGCTGTAATACCGGATAATGCAGCCCGGTGGGTGGATGTGGAAACACTTTAAGGAATAGCAAAACCCCTGCCCCTGATTGGGGAGTCCAAACCACCTCACGCGGTCTGCGATATTCTCCCGCGCCCACCGGCACAAAAGGAGTTGCCATCAAGCGATCATCCAGTATTTTTCTGAATGCCAACCCGAATGCGCCGTTATGATAGGCGACATCTGCCAGTAAATCGAGCAAGTTGGCTTCATCTGGAAAGCGTTCTTGCAATTCAGGCAAGACAGAATGGCACAGAAAATCCGCTATTTTACCCGACAACCAGCGGTTATAGCTTAAAGAATCTTCAATTTGCTTGCGAGAGGCAGAAAGATAGAAATCAGCGTGAACCGCAAATCCCAACCCGCTCGCCTCTCCGGTGGGAAAATGGGTGAAAAAGGGTAGCGGCTCAAGCCTGCGCTTGAAGTAGGAACCGCCACTTTTGAGCGCCCTTACCGGGAAAGCCAGCGCAATTCCTGCTGAGCTAACATTCAGCCAAGTGCGGTCATTCAGGTTCTCAAGCAAATCTTTTGCGATAGGCAAAGGCTCAAGCGGTTTAGCAATTAACCAAGCGGTTTGAGCGCCATCCGGTTGGAATAGTAATGTTACATATTCGAGATTGATCAATTTTTCTGTGCCGGGAAGTGTTGCCCATGGTTCGCTAGTTCGAGAAAGGGTTATCTCCGGTTCTTGGAGTAAACGCAGGGATAAGGATGTAATATAGGGCAGAAAAAGCAGGCTTTGCTCTTGCATAAACTCACGGCAAAGCGCTTTTACTTCATCATAACAGCCCGGTTTGAGGGGCAAGCGAACTACGGTTACAAAACCGCGCGCTTTCAAATCAGCAATAATAGCGTGTTCATCCGCAGGTAAGCTGTCAGATTCACACAGGAAAGGCACGGATAGAACCGGCACATCTGTGATTTCAGACGGGCTATTGGTTTTCTGAAGCAATGCCAGCGTGTCGGCACTACTAAACCTGAAATGATAATCGCCTGAAAATATTTGAGGCTCGGCGGTTATTTCAAGCACCGAACGAAAACCCAAACCTTTATAACCGATATAACGCCCACCGCTTTTGCTGCTCTTACCCATTGCCGTGATACTGCGTACATCCTCCGCTTGAAAGGGCTGTCCGTCATTGGCGACATATAGGGCAGCACGGGTAAGCTGTATATGGCAGCGATAAATCGGCATCGACATTTCTTCGACATCTGTGGATTGCACCGGATTGTTCTCAACGTGGCGGTGCATGGCATCTACCGCATTTTGCACCAATTCGGCGAGGTAGCGATTCCGGTACTGATTGGCGATGGTGGTTTCAAGGTAGGCGCGCTCTTCCAAATCACGCAAATATTCTTCAAGGAAAAACTCACGCTCGGTAGGGTCGGCATCACTCGCCAAGCGCTGCCACATGCCGGTAAAGCGTTTTTGCAGATAGCTGATTAGCTCTGAGCCTTGCGGCGTTTTATCTGTAGTCATTTTGTTTATGCAATTTCCGCTATCAGAGCAGTTCTTTCAAAAGCTCCGGTTCAATATTGCCGCCACTTAATACCATCACCACTTTTGAAGCCTTCGGCAATTCAGGCTGATGGTGCAGGAAAGCGGCATAGGTTAACGCGCCGGAAGGCTCTATGGTCAGTTTGGCATTGAGCGCAAGTCGCCGGACAGCATCCCGAATTTCAGCTTCACTTACGGTAATAATATCATCCACATAATGCCGAATCTGAGCAAAGGTCAGGTCGCCCAAGCTAAGAGTACGTGTACCATCAGCAATAGTGCGTCCGGCTTGCGCTGCCGTTATCTCTACAATTTTTCCGCTACGGAAGGATTCCTGAGCATCGGCTGCCAGTTCTGGCTCAACCCCAATTACCTTAATACTCGGCTTGAGGCTTTTAAGGGCAGTAGCTATTCCGCTGAGCAAACCGCCTCCGCCCACCGGAACCAACGCCAATTCTACTTCCGGCAAATCCTCGTAGATTTCAAGCCCAATCGTACCTTGCCCGGCGATTACATAAGGGTCGTTGAAAGGCGGAACCAATGTCCAGTTCTGACCTTGCATGAGGCGCGCCGCCACCTCTTCTCGCTTCTGGGTAGCAGGGTCGTAAAATACCACTTCCGCCCCATAGCCTTGTGTTGCCTCAACTTTCACCTTTGGCGCGTTGTTCGGCATCACGATTACCGCTTTCAAGCCCAACAAGCGAGCGGCATAAGCCACCCCTTGCGCGTGGTTTCCGCTAGAATAGGCAATTACCCCTTGCGCTCTTTGTGCCTCCGGCATTGCCGCTATGCAATTGTAAGCGCCTCTAATTTTAAATGAGCCGATGGGCTGTAAACTTTCTGGCTTGAAATAGGCTTCCACCCCCGCTGCTTTCGGACAAGGTATCAATGGAGTATGGAATGTAACCCCTGCAAGCCGTTTCTGTGCTGCTTTTATATCATCCAGCGTAACCATTTATTTTAGTTTCCTAGTTTATCTTTGATTGACTGTTTTACATAGCCAGCAGTTACATTATACATCCGGCATGAAAGGTTGACAGCAAGCGATATTGCTGGTAATTTTGAACCGCGCTAGAGGTTTAGCGTTGAAAGGATGATTTATGACAACAACATTTATAAATACTCGCTCAGTGGCGAAAATAATACAAACTATTCGTACATTAGAAGGTGGGGGTTTTGAGGTTAGGCGACCATTTCCAACCCAACTTTTAGAAGATTTCGACCCCTTCTTGATGCTTGACCATCTTGGACCAACTGATTATGCGCCGGGAAAAGCCATAGGCGCGCCCGATCACCCGCATCGTGGCTTTGAAACGGTCAGCTACATTCTGGAAGGAAAATTACAACATAAAGATTCAGTTGGTAATTCAGGTGTATTAGGCGCAGGCGATGTGCAATGGATGACCGCCGGAAGTGGGGTAGTGCACTCCGAAATGCCAGAAGAGGGATTTCGAGAAAAGGGCGGACGGATGCATGCTTTCCAATTGTGGGTAAACCTGCCGCGCCGCGACAAAATGATGAAACCACGCTACCAAGATATTCCCGCCTCTCGCATCCCAGAAGCAGTTAGCGAAGATGTCAAGGTGCGCGTAAGGGTAATTGCTGGTGAGGCAATGGGGCAAAGCGCGGTTATCGAAACCCGCACCCCCATTATGTATCTTCACTATTTGTTACAACCCGGAGCAAAAGTTAGCCAGCCTGTTCCAACTGATTTTAATGTATTCGGATACATTGTCGAAGGGGCAGGTACTTTTGGCACCGATGGGATTGAAGCACATGAAGGGCAAATGGTAGTTTTCGGGCAGGATGGCAAAGCGGTGTTGCTCGAAACAACCAACCAACCCCTAAGCCTGTTGTTAATCGGTGGAGTACCATTAAATGAGCCGGTAGCACGCTACGGGCCGTTTGTAATGAACACACCCGAAGAAATCTATCAGGCATTTATCGACTACCAAAGCGGCAGGATGGGTTCAATAGATTTCTAAATGCGCATTGGCATTTTTAACCAGAACCTGCCGGTTATGGGCGGGGGCGAACAATATATGGGGGCGGTGGCGGAACACCTGAGCCTTAACCATGAGGTTGAGTTACTTACTTATGAAAAAGTTAAACTTGATCTCCTAAATGAACGGCTTGGAGTAGACCTCACTCATCTGCCCTTGAAAACGTTTCCCGCCCTGTCCGGTTATCGGGCTATACAGGACGCTTCCACTAATTACGATCTTTTTATCAACTGCACCTATGAAGGGTTATTCCCCGCTTACGCCACTCACAATCTATATCTAGTTTTTTTTCCGCACAAGTTGCCACCGCGTGAGGAAGCTATTGAATCTTGGAGAAATGGGAGAGATAGAAAAGTTAATTTTCGACTTTTGAGCGGATTCTTTCCTCCTGAAACGGGGGCAAAGGGCGAAAAATATCGCTGGTGCGGTGAAAGCGCACAGATTTATATAGACAACCTCGAACCGGGCAGAAGTTATAATCTTTCACTTGACATAGGCGGTTTTAGACAAGATAAGTTGCCTCCTGCTATCTTACAATTACTAATAAACGGTAGGAAGTTAGGCAATAGTGAGAATCTGACAAATAGAGGCTACACTCGTATTACTCGCTGCTTTACGGCGAACTCTGAACAGGCAGTTTTACGGCTAGATTGTACAACCTTCTCTCCTGAGCGTTTAGGTTCTGAGGATGGGCGTGAACTTGGCGTAGTCATACAATCTGTTTCAGTTGTTCCAGAGTCGTTAATGGCACGCTTCACTAAGCCTAAGCTTTTAGTAAAATTCAAGGATAGCCAATTACCCGGCATGCAGGCGCACTATTCTCTTGATACATATCAAGATATTATTTCAATTTCCGAGTACACTCGCAAGTGGGTACAGAATCGCTGGGGTAGAGAATCGTATCTGTTATATCCGCGAGTGCAGATTGATAAGTTTAAACAGATGCCTAAGAAACGGCAGTTACTGGCAGTTGGGCGGTTTTTTGCAGGGTTCCACAATAAAAAGCATCTGCCCTTGATTCATGCCTTCCGGCGTATGTGTGATAATGGTCTTTCCGGTTACGAATTTCATTTAGCAGGTGGCTACTATCCCAAACGCCCCGAAGATGAGGAGTATATGGCGCAAGTGTACGCCGAAGCAAAGGGCTATCCGATTTACATACACCCAAACATTGATTCAGATGATTTAAACTGTCTTTACGCCGAAAGTATGGTTTTCTGGCACGCTACCGGACTTGATGAAGATGATGACAATACGCCTGAATTATTTGAGCATTTTGGCATTACCACTGTTGAGGCGATGGCAAGCGGTTGTGTTCCGGTGGTGATAGACAAAGCCGGACAACGTGAAGTTGTCAGACATACAGACAACGGTTATCTCTGGAACTGTCTTGAAAATTGTATAAGTAATACTGTCAAAGTTCTTGAAAACGAACCTTTAAGAGAAAAGCTCAGCGCAAAAGCAATTGAAACGAGTAGGAATTTTGGCGCGGATAAATTCAAACATGAGTTGGATGAAATAGTGGGCTGGATTTTAAGCAAACCATTGAGCAAAAGCTAGCAGGATAAATAATGACACGAGTTTCCGAAGAGCAAATCGGGCAGAAGGTGATAGAGTTACTGCAAGCAGAGGGTTTGCGTGGAACCGTGCTATGTGTTGGGCTTCCAGAATTAGAGGCTTTTTCTGACGAATTGTATTTCGCTCATCTATCGGTAGACGCGCTCGATAGCAGCAGCCTAGAAAAGGCGCTGGCTCGATTCCAGTTTACCTGTGCCGTCTGCCTATTTATCTCTGGAGAGCTTCCTACCTCACTTCTTGAGCATCTGGCGGGCTATCAGCCGATCTTACCGTTAGTACTGGTTTGCCGAAACGCGGGATACCTGATAAATACGCTTGAACTACTAACCGGAGGTGGAATTGTAACTCCCGGTTTCACGCGCCCATCGCTTCAAGCTCAATTGAGCGGGTGGGAGGTACAAGCGGAAAACAACCTTTGCGATCCTAACAGCTCCTTTGTAGAGTCTAAATCGATTTTGAGCCTACCCACGCTTGCCGGAGAAGCACTGCGTTGGATGGGTGAAACATTAAATCGCGATTGTTATGTAAAGTCTTTTGTTTGGCTACTTACCCCCTGTAATCATGAAAAAAATGCAACCCCAAGCCCTGCACCGTTTCTTTCAATCTTAATGCGAACACTGGGAGATCGCTTGGAGCTTCTGGAAGAAGCGCTTGACTCTATCTATGCTCAGGATACTATAACAGATTTCGAGGTGCTTTTAACCTTTCCTGAACAGGAGGAGGTTAGAAGAAACCTAACAAATATAATCACTAAATTTCCGTCAGCCTTTCAGGAGAAAATCCAGATCATTCCGGTCGATGGTAAAAGCCGAACTGCACCCTTGAATACATTAATGGAAAAGGCGAGGGGAAAATACATCAGCTTTCTCGATGACGATGATCTTTTATTTCCAAACCACGTTCAAACTCTCTATCAAGCAGTTGAAAAACATGGTTCGGGTTACATTTTCCAGACCTTTGCCAATAAAAGGCGCGTGATAGTAGCGCAACCCGACCAAACCTATCCATATACCGTTAAAGCAACCGAACCCAAATATACCACTCCGTTTAATGCGTTGGCACAGCAAGACCATAATGAGGTACCAAACTGCTGTTTTGCGATTCCGCGACAGTTGGTCGAACAAACCACGCTGCGTTTCGATGTGCAAATGGAACTGGCAGAGGATTGGGAATTTTTAAATCGCGCCGCTCAAATATTCAAAATCATTACCCTACCGGAAGTAACTGCCACTGTAAATGTGCGCGATAACGGCTCTAACACAGTTGAAAATGATGAGATGCAGCCGCTTTGGCACAAATTTATAAACCTGCGGCTCGAAAAACAAGCTACCAAACCGCTATTCTTGGAAGGTAAATACGCCCCTGAAATAAGCGCACACGAAAGGGAAGTATATCTACTCAGGGAACACTCTCGCGAACGCAGCGAACTACTTAAGCAAAATTCTGCTCTCAAAGAAGAACAAAATAAGCTTGAAAACTGGGCTAAAAGCCTAGAGGCTGAATTAGTGACAATCCGAAAATCGCTTGGTTTTAGAATATACTCAAAAATAATCAGCTTCTTTGAAAAATTACAAGAACGGCTGAAATAGACCATTTCCTCAAATAGTTTTTACATTCTAAAAATGTTTTTCCGCTTATTGAAATATATAATCTATATCAATGCTATTTCCTATAGGATTATTCCCGAAAATAATTGCATTCCATAGGTATTTTCTATTATTCTTAGGATAGTATAATAAGTAACATTCTAACTGAAAAAAGAGCATTGAAAGGACTATGGCGTCATGAGTCAAACAATAGCGTATCCTGCCGGCGTTGAATTGCGGGGAAAAATTACACCGGAGTATGCTGAAATCCTTACACCTGAAGCGATTGCTTTTGTTACAAAACTCGTTCGAGCCTTTAGCGACAGACGCGAAGAATTGCTGAAACGGCGAGCAGAACGACAGATAGATATTGATAATGGGATTAATCCAGATTTCTTGCCAGAAACCGCGCATATCCGCGAAAGTGAATGGTACGTTGCCTCTATCCCCGCCGATCTTATGGATCGCCGCACTGAAATTACCGGACCGGTTGATCGCAAAATGGTAATTAACGCCCTCAATTCTGGCGCAAAAGTATTTATGGCAGACTTCGAAGATGCCAACTCGCCTACTTGGGATAATAATATCGAGGGACACATCAACTTGCGGGATGCGATTAAGGGCACTATTAGCTTTAGCAGCCCGGAAGGCAAACAATACCGCCTGAACGAAACCATCGCCACTTTAATGGTACGTCCGCGTGGCTGGCATCTGTTTGAGAAACATATGCTGGTGGACGGACAGCCTGTTTCCGGCGGGATTTTTGATTTTGGTTTGTACTTCTTCCACAATGCTCGGAACTTACTTGCGAAAGGCAGCGGACCTTACTTCTATCTGCCGAAAATGGAAAGCCACCTCGAAGCGCGTCTCTGGAATGATATATTTGTAATGGCACAGAATGAGCTTGGCATTCCACAGGGTTCTATCCGTGCTACCGTATTAATTGAAACTATTCTAGCCGCATTTGAGATGGATGAAATCCTGTATGAATTGCGAGAGCATTCTGCCGGGTTGAACTGTGGTCGCTGGGATTATATTTTTAGCTGTATCAAGAAGTTCCGCAATCGCAAAGATTTTATCCTACCTGATCGCGCGTTGGTAACAATGACTACCCATTTCATGCACTCTTACAGCAAACTTTCAATCAAGACCTGCCATCGACGCAATGCGAATGCAATGGGCGGTATGGCAGCACAAATCCCGATCAAGAATAATCCCCAAGCAAACGAAGAGGCCATGAACAAAGTACGCGCCGACAAAACCCGCGAAGCAACCGAGGGACATGATGGTACATGGGTAGCGCATCCCGGTCTAGTCCCGATTGCGTTGGAATCCTTCGATCTGTATATGAAAACTCCCAATCAAATTGACCGCAAGCGCGAAGATGTCAATGTAACCGCCACAGATTTGCTGGCATTCCCCGATGGTCGTGGCAACATCAGCGAGGCGGGCTTGCGTGCCAATATCAGTATTGGTATCCAATATCTGGAAGCATGGTTGGGTGGGAACGGTTGTGTGCCTATCTACAACCTGATGGAAGATGCGGCAACGGCTGAAATCTCTCGTTCTCAGGTATGGCAATGGATTCGCCACCCAGAGGGCAAATTATCGGATGGGCGCAAGATTGATGTCGAATTATTCCGCACTTTAATGGTGGAAGAGTTGGAAAAAATTCGGCAGTTAGTGGGAGACGAGCGTTACAATAGCGGAAATTACAAGCTTGCCAGCCAGCTTTTCGACAAAATAACCACCTCAGATGATTTTGTAGAGTTCCTAACTCTGCCCGGTTATGCTTATCTTGACTAATTGAGATACGCTGTTTGAAAAAATACCCTCTCATACTAATTTAGTATAGGGGGTATTTTTTATTATTTTTATACCAATTTTAACCTAAATTAATTTATTATTAATATATCCTTATTAAAGTAGTAGCACACTTCCAGTTTTCGTTCCACTACAGCGCCTAGCCAACCAACCTTACGTTATAAAATATTATCAGCATATTCTGAAAGAGTAGTTTGAAAAAGCTCGTTTTTGCTTGGTTATCTATACTTGGAATACTGTTCTACCTCATACCTGTAGCAGTTGCAGCGCCAACCAATACCACACGCTACAACGATTGGAATTTCTCACAAGTCTGGAAAACCACCGATAAGCCCGTTAAGGAAATTCCGGGTCTAGGTAGAGGCTATATTTGGGGACCACCCGTAAGTGATAGCGAATCTATCACTGTTGAATATTACAACGGTTTCGCCCGGAAAATCCAATATTTTGATAAAGCCCGCATGGAGGTTGGAAATTTCAATGCCAAACCTTCTGACCCCTATAAAGTAACTACCGGACTGCTGGTTAAAGAACTGGTTACCGGGCAACGACAAGACGGTGACAACACTTTTACGCCCCTTCCACCAAGTAATGTTCAGGTTGCCGGAGACCCCAACAGCGAAGGCGCAAATAGTATAGCGCCTACCTATTCTAGCTTCCGCAATGTAATTACATTTAACGGTGAAAACACCACCCCCGACTATAGCGGCAAGCCAATTGCACAAAAAATAGAGCGGGATGGAAAAGTTACCGAGATAATTCCTCACGAGCAGCGCTACTTTAGCCAGTATGATTCTGTTACCCAACATAACGTGGCGGATGTTTTTGCCAGCTTTGAAGATATAAAAGGCAAAATATGGAATGGTAAGAGCTTTGAACAAGCCAATGTAATGTCGCCAAATCCGGTCTATGTACTGGGTCGCCCGGTCACTGAAGCCTATTGGACAAGGGTGGTAACCGGCGGGGCTGAAAAGGATGTGCTGGTTCAACTTTTTGAACGGCGCGTGCTGAGCTATACCCCCTCCAATCCTGACGGCTTTAAGGTTGAGATGGGCAATGTTGGGCAGCACTATTACTACTGGCGTTATGTTGTAAACAAGAACGCACCTGCACCCGCCCACGCTCAATTAGGAGCTTTTACCACTACTCCTGTAGAATTTACCGGAAAGGGCAAAGTTCAGGATGTTGCTACCAATAGCCGTATCCTGAACAAAGTGGTCAATTACCGCCTTTATTTACCCCCTGACTATGATAAAAATAAGAACGTTAAGTACCCCACTTTATACATGTTGCACGGGCGCGGTGGGTCATATCAGATGTGGTTCAATTTAGGGCTGGTAAATGCAGCGGATGATTTAATTAATAGTGGTAAAATACCGCCCATGATAATCATTATGCCGGATGGTGGCGAACTTGGCTATTGGATGGATCAAGCTAATGGCGGACCACGTTGGGCTGATTTTGTAGCAATTGAATTAGTAGGGCAAATAGATTCGAACTACCGCACTCTGCCAGAAAGGGCAGAGCGGGCTATCGGTGGAGTATCAATGGGAGGGCATGGCGCACTACAGATAGGCTTTAATAATCCTTCGGTTTTCTCAATTATCGGGGCACATAGTCCGGCGCTACGCACTAAACAACAAGCCTTTGATTTCTTTGGAGATCAGGATTACTATGCCACCGTCGATCCGGTTTCTTTAGCCCGCTCATACGATGTATCGAGCTTCAAAATCTGGATTGATATAGGCACTGAAGATGCCGATTGGCTGCCTCGCGATCGAGAATTGCATCAATTACTGGATGATGAGAATATCCCGCACTCTTACCACGAGTGGAGCGGAGGACATACCGCCGAATATTGGAATAGCCACGTCAAGGACTACATGCTATTTTATGGTGATGCATTTAATAGTCAAAGCAACTATAAAATATCCTGAGATAGTTCGGCATAGCTACTTTCAGTTTCCCACAGGCGTAGTCGGTAAAGCACCTCTTTGGGAATCCCGGCGATAATCAATTGCTCCCAAATCCAATGTATTAAATGCTCGGCAGTAGAATAAACCCCCGTTGCCTCGCCTAGTTCTTTATGGTCAAGCTGTGCAATTACCGCTTCTTTCACAATATGCGATAGCTCGCTAAAATCCATAACCATGCCATGGTCAGATTGTCCAAGCGCTTCTTTGATATTACTAAACACCGAAACTTCCAGTTTGTAGGAATGCCCATGAAGCTGTGCGCACTTGCCCTGATGGTATTCTAATCTATGAGCAGATTCAAAACGAAATATCTTGGTTATAATAGCTGTTCTCATGAAATCTCCGAAGTTACACCACTTCTGAATCGAATAAGAGTTAATAGATTATTCATGATAGCATTTGCAGGGATTAGCGGCAACCAAAAGTTTGGCGATTGCTCTTCCCTGTGCTAAACTCTTGCAGATAAATTTAGAGAATAATTCGCAAGGAGTAATTGTAGCGATGGAATTTAAAGCGCTTGGCAAGCCATCTACCCAACCTAGCCGCGACCTTGAGTCTTTTCCCAAACCGGATGGCGTAAAGGTAGTACGGATGACATCCACAGAATTGAGCAGCCTTTGCCCGATTACTGGACAACCGGATTTTAGCACTGTAAAAATCGAATATTATCCCGATAAATTATGCCTTGAATCCAAAAGTTTAAAGCTATATCTTTGGAGTTATCGAAATGAAGCGGCTTTCTGTGAAGCCCTTTCTGCCGAAATAGCCCATGATATATTCAAAAAACTCGAACCCTTCAAAGTGCATGTTACCCTTACGCAAAGTGTCCGGGGCGGTATTCAGATAGAAGCGGAAGCTGAGGTAGAGCGTGGCTAAAGCAATTGCTATTGTAAGCGGTGGGATGGATAGTGTAACCTTAGCCCATGTACTACACTCTGAGGGCTATGCGCTGCACTTGCTTTCAATTGATTATGGGCAGCGACACCGCAAAGAACTGGAATATGCGAGGCTCTGCGCCCAACGCCTCAACGCTGAATATAATGTTGTGGATTTATCCGGCATAAATGTATTGTTGAAAGGTTCGGCGCTGACAGATAGTACAATAGAAGTTCCAGAAGGGCATTACGCTGCGCCCAATATGGGAATAACAGTAGTCCCCAATCGCAACGCGATCATGCTAGCAGTGGCATACGCCGCGGCAGTGGCAGAGAATGCCGAAGTGGTGGCATTGGGCGCACATGGTGGTGACCATTTTATCTATCCCGATTGCCGCCCTGCCTTTACAGAAGCTTTCGACCAGATGCAAAAGTTGGCAGTGGAAGGCTTTGGAAATCCAAAGCTCAGGTTATACACTCCCTTCATCAATAGCGGCAAGCATGATATAGCAGCAATTGGTACTAGGCTTGGCGTTCCCTTTGCCGAAACTTGGAGTTGCTACAAGGGCGGCGAAAAACACTGTGGAAAGTGCGGAACCTGTGTAGAACGTAAGGAAGCCTTTCAGTTAGCAGGAGTCCCCGACCCTACCGAGTACGAGGCTTAAGATGTTATACCGAGTTAATAACCTATATACCTGCGTACAGGGCGAAGGCACATTGGCAGGAACGGCAATGGTCTTGCTCCGCCTTCACGGATGCGGGGTAGGCTGTATTTGGTGCGATACGGGCGAAACATGGTTTGTACGCAATGAAGATAAGGTAAACAACCTTGAGCAAGCGTTAGGAACGAATACTCGCTTTGTTGAAATGAGCGCACAAGCTATAGCGCAGATTATAGTCGAGCAGCACAAAGGACCGAAATGGGTGCTTGTAACGGGTGGAGAACCGACAGAACAGCCCTTAAAGCCGCTCGTAACCGAATTACAGCGAAGTGGCTATCGAGTTGCCCTTGAAACCAGTGGTACGGCTAATGGGGGAGTCGGGGCAAGCATCAATTGGGTGTGTGTTTCCCCCAAAATAGATAACCCAAACGGTAAGCCATTGTTGCCGGAAGTGATTTTCGAAGCAGATGAGCTAAAATTTATAGTGGGCAAGGAAGCAGATTTGGAAAAGGTTGACCGGTTCTTGGCAACTTTTCGCTATAAAGAAAGTACCCAGATATTGCTGCAACCACTGAGCCTGAACCCCAAAGCCACAAAATTATGTATTGAAACGGTTCAAAACAGAGGGTGGCGACTGAGCATTCAGACTCACAAATATCTTGACCTGCCTTGAGAAAGTTAACGTTCGCCAACTACCAAAAGATATAAAGTGTCAGTCGGAGATACTTCTTGGAAGCCAAGTTGGGCAGCCTCATTACCGCTCAGGCTCATTACGGTAGCGATTTTAGTACCTTTCTGGTACATAATGGCGAAAGTTTGTAATTGCGTCATCAGTTGTTTGGTTTCAGGTTCAAACTTATCCGACTTATCATCCCAACCACTCTTCTTAAAGCTTTCCACGAAGAAATCTTTTATCTTTGTGGTAGATTCAGCGGTTTTATAAGCCTCGTAACTTTTATCCTTAATACTTTTAAGACTGGCATCTAACTGAGTTTTGAAAGTGTCAGGAAATTCTACCGCAGTTGAATTGGTGTATTGAGGCACATCTTCTAATATCTTATTCTTGGTATCACCGCATGCACCCAAAGTTAAGGATAAAAGCAGGGCAAATACAAATGTCAGGGCAAAGCGACGCATCATAACCGACTCCTCAAACTTATTCATAGCCTTATAAATAGCAGGGACACAGAATACTGTGTCCCTGAGATATACGTTAGAATTGGCTAGATGTTCCTAGAAACGGCGATTGCCACCACCACGTGAGTCACTACGACCGCTCGGTGGGCGGCTACCACCACCACCGGGACGGCTATCACGGTCGCGTCCGCCACCGGGACCGCCTCTATCACCACCGCGATCACCGCCGCCACTCTTTTGTGGAGCAGGCATTTGTCCGGTAAGGATAGCGCGGCGAGATAATGTAATTTTGCCGTTTTTATCAACTTCGGTGACCATTACATTAATTTCATCGCCCAGATTGACCACATCCTCTACCCGCTGTACATGATAATCTGCGAGTTCGCTGATATGTACCAAGCCATCTTTACCAGGCAGAATTTCGATAAACGCGCCGTAAGGCATGATTCGTACTACTTTTCCGAGATAAATCGCACCGATTTCAGCCTCTTTGGTAAGAGCTTCGATACGGCGAATGGCGGCTTTGGCGCTCTCACCATCAACGCTAGCAACAAACACCGAGCCATCATCCTCTACATCAATCTTCGCGCCGGTTTCTTCGATAATGGCACGAATATTCTTGCCGCCGGGTCCGATTAATGCTCCGATTTTTTCCGGATTTATCTGAATCCTTACAATACGTGGAGCAAAGGGCGAAAGTTCAGGGCGCGAATTGCTAAGGGCTTCTTGCATTTTCCCTAGAATAAACAAGCGACCTTTAAGTGCCTGTTTGAAACCTTCTTGCATAATCTCAAAAGTGATGCCGGTGGTCTTGATGTCCATCTGCAAACCGGTAACACCATTTTCAGTGCCAGCTACCTTGAAGTCCATGTCGCCGAGTGCATCTTCGATACCTTGAATATCGGTAAGCACTTTCCAGCCACCCTCTGAGTCGGTAACAAGACCCATCGCCACACCGGCAACCTGAGCTTTAATCGGTACGCCAGCATCCATTAGTGATAAAGTGCCAGCGCAGACGCTACCCATAGAACTAGAGCCATTGCTGCTGAGTGTCTCAGATACCACCCGGATTGTGTAGGGAAAATCGTTCTCATCAGGGATTACGGGAACCAACGAACGCTCTGCCAACGCCCCGTGTCCAATGTCGCGGCGCGAAGGTCCACGTAACCGTTTCACTTCACCTGTACTAAAGGGAGGGAAGTTATAGTGATGAATGAAGCGCTTCGACTCTTCTAAGCCTAAGCCATCAAGGATTTGCTCCTCACCGCTAGTACCAAGCGTAGTTACGCTTAAAATCTGAGTTTGCCCGCGAGTGAACAAGGCGCTACCGTGAGTTCGCGGCAACAACCCGGTTTCGCAACTGATGGGGCGAATTTCATCTACTGCTCTACCATCAGGGCGAATACCTTCGTTCGTAATTGCGGTTCGTACTTCTTCTTTGAGCAAACTATCGAAATACTTTTCGGCTGCTTTGGTGCGTTCTGCCAATTGTGTTTCGTCTTCAAAGCCCTGTGTAAAATTGGCGATGGTTTCCTTGCGCAAATTCTCGGTAGCTTCTACGCGAGCGTTTTTGTCTGCATTGCGAACCGCACCACGCAATTTATCACCCAACCAACCCTTGATTTCGCTCTTGAGGGATTCGTCAACCACTGGCACTGTGTAGGTCTGTTTAACTACGCCTACCGCTTCAAATACTTGCTTCTGAAGGCGAATACCGGCTTGAAGTTCATTGAAACCAAATTTTACCGCTTCCAGCATTATTTCTTCGGACAGTTCCCATGCGCCTGCTTCCACCATCATTACCGCATCTTCGGTTCCGGCTACGGTCAGATCAAGTTTGCTATCTGCCAGTTCGTGCGCAGTAGGATTGCAAATGAACTCACCATCGATATAGCCAACCTTAACTGCACTCACCGGACCACCAAAAGGCAACCCTGCAAGACCAATAGCGCAACTAGCACCTATGATACTCATAGTATCTGGTTCATTTTCCTGATCGGTGCTTAACACGGTGATTTGTACTAGCACTTCATTGAAATACCCTTTAGGGAACAAAGGGCGAAGGGGGCGGTCGGTCAAGCGGGAAATCAGAATCGAATTTTCGCTTGGGCGACCTTCACGTTTGATAAAACCACCGGGAATCTTACCTGCGGCATACATGCGCTCTTCGTATTCAATGGTTAGGGGGAAGAAATCCTGACCTTCACGAGGCTCAGATGAAGCAACTACGGTAGCAAGAACCATTGTATCGCCATAGCGTACAAGTACGGCACCGTGTGCTTGCTCAGCCACTCGACCTACTTCAATGCTGTAATTTCGACCGCCTATTACAGTCTCGAACTTTTGAATTTGTCTTTCAGACATAATAAATTATTTCCTAACCTCCATAACATAGGAACAGGAATACCAAACCGAGCTTTCCCGGCTATTTCTGTGGTTCCTGCAATTGTACCTTCTAACATATAGGGGGGTTAGGAACTGGAGGTTGCCTCTAACTCTGCAAAATCCTCACCCGGGGCAGGTTAGATCCAAGCTCCAATGCCTAACACCCCCGCCTACAAAAATATCTGTTATCCGACAGCGTGAGTACGCTAGAAAAGCGACCCCACCACTTTACAACTTCTTTTTAACGATTATATTAACCGAATTATTATACAAAGTAAAGCTATATAACCTCAGGCTTTATTTTACCGTTAATAATTTGCTAAAAAAGAGCGCACCTAAACAGTGCGCTCTCTTCTATCTATATTTAAATCCAATGCCTTATTAGGCGTCGATTTTACCGTTTTCGTACAAAAACTTTGCGAAGCGCAATCGAATGATTTCAGGTGTTACGTCATGCTCGCCCTGTTCAAAGCGACGGCGCAACTTTAGCAACAGTTTAAGCTCCTCCTCAGAGAAACCCATCATCAATAAATCTATAAAATCTGGCGCATTTACTACCTGACCACCTTTCAGGTCGAGGTTTTCGCCAACAGTGTGAATCTCATCTATTTCCGTATCTGAACTTTCATTAGTACCGTAGTTCTTAAAATTTTCCATAATATCCACCTTTTCTTTGTACTAAATTTCTTTTTACTACTTAATTGTTAAAATAACTAATTTCTGTTTGATAACAACTATTATAGTTTTTAAACGCTTGTCGAAAGTCAACATTTGGTAAACGTTTGTGGATTTTTCTTGACTTTAATTGCGCTTTATACTCTTTCCACTATCTACATATTCCAGAATAAGTACCGTTTTTATCATAATATAAGTATATGCATATAACATTACGAAACAAAGAGACATAGGTTACATTTGAAATATGACTTTTGACCTATTTTCAGTGAATTTTGATGGTACATTTAGGCTAGGACTTTCTAGTTAATCGGATAAGTGTAATTTCAGGGCGAGTCAGGAAGCGCAAGGGGGGACCAACCGTACCGTACCCATTATTCACATAAAGCTGGAACTCACCAATCTGATATAAACCCCGGTAGCGCGGAAAAATCGGTTGCATCACCAAATCCATCACCCCCGGTAGATAAACTTGCCCACCATGCGTATGACCGCTCAACATCAAGCAGTTGTCAGTATCTTTTACCTGTTGGGTAAAATTGGGGTTATGGGATAGCAAAATTTTAGCGCGTGTATCTTTTTGTGCCTCTTCTACCGTCCGATAGCCCAGCGATTTGATTGTTTTGCCCCAATCAGCATTATGGGTGGTGCTATCATCCGTACCAAGCAGCCAAAGGCTATCCCCGTTCAGCTTTAATTCAGTAGCGCTATTGCGAATTAATGGAATCCCGTTTTTCTTTAAAGCCGTCTGAAAGCGTCCTAAATCACTTTCAGACCAGAAATCGTGATTACCGCTTACCCCGTAAACCCCCATACGCGCCCCATCCTGTAACTTACCGAGGGTTTCCGCCGCCATATCGAAATAATAAGTTCCTCTGGAAATGAAATCACCAGTCACAACTGTAAGATCAGGCTTGAATGAATTTACCCTAGCCACGAACCTGCTTACATCTTGTGGGGTAGAATAAGAATCAATATGAATATCGGTGATCTGGGCGATGATAAAGCCTTCGAAAGCGGAAGGTAAATCCCGCAGGTTGAGTTCAATCCGGTTAACTGTCCAGCCATTGGCTTCAGCAAAAAAGCTATAGCCCGTAAAAGCGGTCAAAGCAGCGCTTTCCGCCACAAAACGACGACGGCTGATTGGTTTTATTTCACTAACGTTGTTAGCAGCCTCTGAAACAGGGGGCGTTTCAGCTTTTTTAATTGGTATAAATCGTCTATATAGAGTTTTTACAAAGGTAACTACAGCCCGACGCGCCCTGATTGGATGGAAAAGCAGCCAGAAGGTAGCAAAACCGAATATAAGGGCAATAACAAGTCTTAAACCCCACCCCCACCATTGTAAGCTCTCACCGGTTGCACCGAAAATCTCAGGAATACCACCTATGCCATAAGTAATGCCGACCAAAACAAAGTAGCCTATGCCTAAACACAACACCCATAAACCAAAATTCAACAGATGCCGCCACAAATTAAGCTTCTTGCCCATCTCCAAGCCTTGCTCCGATAATTGCGCGTTGTCCTTTTACAAATTCTAATGCCGGTATAGCCTTTTTTCCGGGTAATTGTAACTCACGGGGCGCAAGCCAGCCCTTACCAGTAGCAATCAAAACACATTCTTTTCCTTCAACTCGTGCCAGAAGTACGGTTCCCGGTGTAGCGCTTTCGGCTACTTTCTCCTGAAAGGCAGTTGCTCCGATTATCTTCAAGTTTTGTCCTTGCCAGAAAGTATAGGTTCCGGGCCACGGATAGTAGGCGCGAATCATACATACGATACTTGCAACGGTTTTGTTCCAATCTATCAAGCCATATTCCTTCTTGATAATGCCCGTAATACTAGCGTATGTATCGTCCTGCTTCTCAGGAATAATTTGACCTGCTACCCAGCGCGGTAAAGTATCCAGCAACAAGGTGGCGCCAGATTTAGCCAATTTATCCATCAAGCTGGGTTGGGTATCTTCAGGCTCAATTGGAATTGCCACTTTGCTGAGCATAGGACCGGTATCCAGCCCCTTTTCCATCAACATTATCGTGACACCCGTTTCGGTTTTCCCATCCAAAATAGCCTGCGCCACCGGAGAGGCTCCCCGATATTCTGGTAGTAAAGAACCATGCACATTAATACAACCCAATCGTGGCATATTCAAAACGGCAACCGACAAAATCAAACCAAACGCTGCCACCACAAATATCTCCGCGCCTGCGCTAAATTCTAACAACTGCGCCTGAACGGCAGGGTTGCGCAAACGCTCAACCTGCATCAAAGGAAGACCAAGTTCCTGAGCGGCTACTTTAACGGGTGGCGGGCTAAGTTGGTTTTTTCTACCGGCAGGACGGTCAGGTTGAGTAACCACGCCCGTAACCTCTAAATGGGGGGCAGTTGCCAGAGCATACAGTATCGTAGCGCCAAATTCAGGAGTACCCATAAAAAGAATTTTTAACTTATCCATAAGTGATATTGTACCATTTCGCAAAATATAGTGCCGTGAAAATAGGTTGGTGCACAGAATATAATTTTATTTAAAGCTTGTTTTCGCTAAATATAACAGCTCAAAGACCTCAAATTACCATTCACAGGCAATTCTATACCATTCACCTATGATTCTCTTGATTCCATGTGATTTTGTGATTATAGTTATTGATAGGTAATGTTAATTATAAACGTCATTACCATAGATAAATCTTATGGCACTAATTGCATAAATCAATGGTTTAACAAACACAATACTGCTTTTCCGATTCATTGACAATCGGAGAAATAAGTTCATTAAACTGGCAAAACTATCAGCATATTTATCCTCAAAGAAACCTTTGGGGAATAGGATATTTGCAAAGAAGCAAAAAGGAGAGGTTTTAAATGGCTAACAGCAATTCCAACGGTCACCGAAACTACAAACAAGAACAAGCCATCGCCGAGTTAGAGAAAAGCTGGGCGGAAGATAGCCGCTGGGCAGGCATTAAACGCCCTTACACCGCCGCTGACGTAGTGCGGTTACGTGGATCAATACAGGTAGAGCATACACTGGCACGATTGGGCGCAGCTAGATTGTGGGAGTTGCTGCACACAGACGATTTCGTACCAGCATTGGGTGCACTCACCGGAAATCAGGCAGTTCAGCAGGTTAAAGCCGGGCTTAAAGCCATTTACCTGAGCGGTTGGCAGGTTGCGGCAGATGCTAACTTGTCGGGAAACATGTATCCTGACCAAAGCCTCTACCCGGCTAACAGTGTACCGCACGTTGTAAAGCGCATTAATCAAGCTCTACAACGCGCCGATGAAATCTACACTTCTGAAGGCAGAGACGATATTCACTGGTTCGCCCCCATTATTGCAGATGCCGAAGCTGGCTTCGGTGGTCCTCTCAATGTATTCGAACTGGCAAAAGCGATGATTGAAGCTGGCGCAGCAGGCGTACACCTTGAAGATCAGTTGGCATCTGAGAAAAAATGCGGACACATGGGCGGTAAGGTGTTACTTCCTAGCCAACAAGCCGTTCGCAACCTCATTTCGGCACGTTTTGCAATGGACGTGATGGGAGTACCCACCCTTCTGATTGCGCGCACCGATGCTAACGGCGCTTTCCTGATTACCAGCGACATTGACCCTTACGACAAACCGTTCGTAACGGGCGAACGCACTGCGGAAGGCTTCTATCGCATTAAGGGCGGACTTGGCGCAGCAATTGCACGCGGTTTGGCTTATGCTCCTTACGCCGATTTGGTGTGGTGCGAGACTTCCGAACCGAACCTTGAAGAAGCCCGTATGTTTGCCGAAGCAATTCACGAACAGTTCCCCGGCAAGTTGCTCGCGTACAACTGCTCACCTTCCTTCAACTGGAAGAAGAAACTGGACGAAGCCACTATTGCGAACTTCCAAATAGAATTGGGCAAGATGGGTTACAAGTTCCAGTTCGTCACCCTCGCCGGTTTCCACGCTCTGAACTACAGCATGTTTGAACTGGCGCGTGGTTACAAGGAAAGTGGCATGGCAGCCTACTCCAAGTTGCAACAGGCGGAGTTCTCAGCTGAAGATCATGGCTACACCGCTGTTAAGCACCAGCGCGAGGTTGGTACTGGCTACTTCGATGAGGTGGCTCAAGTAATTTCCGGCGGTACTTCCTCAACTACCGCTTTGCACGGTTCGACCGAAGAAGCTCAGTTCACCCACTAATTATCCTGAAATAAAAAAGAGGAGGCGCAAAGAAGCGTCTCCTTTTTTATTTGTTAGCGAAGATGCCAGAGTTGTTCGAGAATTCCCAGCGCGTGGTCAATCGCCTCTTTTTTGATGTCTAAATGTGGGCGCAAACGGATAGAACAGATGCCGCTTTGCAGTAGCAGTAAATCGTTGTCATAAGCGTCCTTAATCAGCTTATTGCGGGCAGCCATATCGGTCAGGTCAAAAGCAATGAACAAACCTCTACCCCGCACATTGCCAATCGGTGCGTCTTTCTCCTCAAGCTCCTGCAATTTTCCAAGAAAATACTCGCCCATTATCCGTGCATTCTCCACCAATCGTTCGGCGTGGATAATCTCAAGATAGCGTTGTCCGCGCACCATATCCACCAGATTTCCGCCCCATGTACTGTTGATGCGGCTATGTTCCACAAAAACGTTGTGTTCCACCTCATCCACCCGACTAGACACGGCAATACCGCACACTTGCGTTTTCTTACCAAAGACCAGAATATCCGGTTTTGCACCGAGTTGTTGGTGCGCCCACATTGTGCCGGTAATACCGATTCCGGTTTGCACTTCATCGAAAATGAGCATGGCTTCATACTCATCCGCTACGTGGCGCAACGCCCTGAAGAATTCAGGGCGGAAATGATTGTCGCCCCCCTCGCCCTGAATCGGCTCAATAATAATAGCGGCAATATCATCAGGGTTGCGCTCAAAAGCTTCTTTTATTTGCAACAACGATTCCGCTTCGCGCGCCTCCGCCAACGAAGCATCCACCGGAAATTCGAGTTTCGGGTTATCTACGCGGGGCCAATCAAAGCGCGGGAAATACATATATTTGCGCGGGTCGGCGGTATTGGTCAGGCTTATCGTATAGCCCAAACGCCCGTGAAAAGCCTCTTTGAAATGCAATACCTTATGCCCTTTTTCATAGGCATAGCCTTTTGCAAAATTCTTGCGCACCTTCCAATCAAAGGCGGTTTTAAGGGCATTCTCTACCGCAGGCGCACCTCCTGCCACGAAGAAAAGGTGCGGCAAATAATTGGGGATAGCCAAACTGGTAAAAGTTTCTACGAACTCCGCCATTTCAACGGTGTAAACATCCGGGTTTGCCGGGTTTATCAGCGCCACGTCCAGCAACCGCTCGCGAAATGCCGGGTCTTTCATGCCGGGATGGTTGTGAGAAAGCGGCGAACTGGCGTAAAAGCTGAATAAATCTAGGTAGCGTTTGCCGCTTTTGGCATCTACCAGATAGCTGCCTTCGCTCTTGCGGTGATCGTACACAAAACTATAGCCATCCGCCAGCATGTGACGGCTTAAAGTAGTATGCACTTCATCTGGGCTGATATGCACGGACTGGGCGACATTGCCCGCTATCGGTTCCGCTGCATTGCGTTCGACTGTCTTTGCCATATGCAAAACCCCCTTTATCCTAATATTCCTGTAAACTACCAAACTTAAAAATCGTTCTATAATTATTATAGCGGGATGAGGGAAAGAACCCCACCCCCAATCGTAAAAGATTAGTATAAATGCCTAAACTATGGGTTTTCGCGTGGGTCTTTATAGTAATGAGCTTTGTTTGTAGCCTAACTCATTGAAATAGTAGCGACTCTGTACTATTCTTTTTATAGAGTTGAGAACTTCTTATCAAAAGGAGCAGCCAATGCTTTTTAACTATCTGGATAAATACCTCGGAGTGGCTGAAGAAGTGGTAAATACGGCGCGCTACATGTTCAGAACAGGGCTGGCACACGGCACAGCCGGAAATGTGAGCGCGAGGCTCTCCGGGGGAGAAGGCTTGCTCATCACACCCGCCGGGAAAAATTACGGAGCGCTTTCTCCTGAAGAATTGTGCTTTGTGGATTGGCAAGGTAAGGTTTTCAGCGGCAACCCCGGCCCTTCTAGCGAACTGCCGCTACATCTCGCCGCCTATTTCAGTCGTCCCGATTGCAAAGCGGTGGTACACAACCACAGCACCTATGCCAGCGTGCTAGCAGTTACCCGCACCGACCTCCCCGTAATTATGGACGAGTTGACGATGGTAATAGGCGGGGGCGTAAAAGTAGCTAAATACGGCTTTCCCGGCACTCAGGAACTGGCGTTAAATTTTGTAGAAGCGTTGGGCGACAAGCAAGCAGCGATTCTGGCTAATCACGGCATGGTAGCAATCGGGGCGAACCTACGCGAAGCAATGGTAGTATGCGAAACAGTTGAGCGGGTTTCGCGGGTTTTCGTAGAAGCCTCGCGCTTTGGCAGGGTAATCAACATCCCGGATGAATCCTACGAACATCAAAGAGCGGATTTTCTGAGGAAAAAAGCCCACGAAAAGGTGCAAGAAGCCGGGGTAATCTAACCCAAACGAGAAGTGCTTGTTTCTACGAGGGTGTTACGCGCCTTATTCTCCTAGACGCAGAACTAAGCCTCTCTCAAGGTAAATTCAGGTAGCCTTACATTTATTGGACAAAAGCGCTTGAATTTCAACTCAAAGCTAAGATTAACGCGCACAAACCCTCAGTCTGTATTCTCATAAATCCCTCTTTCATTACACCTGCCCGGCAAAGCTCTAAGCTAAGCCGAATCAAGGCGTTGATGGTATAATCAACCATTCCTAAAATACACACAAATATACTCAGGAGGTGCATTCAATGGCGAACGAGGCGGTTATTCTGGATGGGGCGCGTACCGTTTTTGGCAGTTTTGGTGGCAGCCTTAAAGATATTTCTGCTACTGAGTTAGGGGTTTTAGCCGCGAAAGAAGCCATCAAGCGCAGTGGAGTTGAGGCAAGCGAACTAGATAATGTAGTTTACGGAAATGTACTGCAAACCAGCAGCGACGCTATTTACTTGGCGCGACATGTTGGCTTGAAAGCAGGCTTGCCCATCGAAACCCCCGCCCTTACCGTCAACCGACTATGTGGTAGTGGCGCACAGGCAATCGTGAATGTCGCACAATCCATACTTTTAGGTGAAAGCCAAGTGGCTCTGGCAGGTGGCGCAGAAAATATGAGCCAAGCGCCGCATGTGGTGCGTGGAGCACGTTGGGGTTTTGGGTTCGGCGCGAACACTGCTTTTGAAGATTCGCTGTGGACGGCGTTGGTAGATAGTTACACCGGACAGGGCATGGCGATTACTGCCGAGAATCTTGCCGCCCAATACAACTTAAGTCGCCAGTTTCAGGATGAATACGCCTTGCGTAGTCATAAAGCCGCCCAGAATGCCACCGAAAAAGGGATACTCGCCGAAGAAATCGTGGCAATTGAAATCAAGGACAAAAAGGGAAACGTAAAGCGCATCGAACGCGATGAAGGTATCCGCCCTGATGCCAGCCTTGAAGCGTTGGGCAAATTACCTGCGCGATTTATCAAGGAAAACGGCACGGTTACAGCGGGCAATGCCAGCGGTATAACCGACGGAGCGGCAGCGGTAGTGGTTAGCAGTGGAGATTATGCGCGACAGCATGGCTTGAAACCATTGGGTCGAATCGTAAGTTGGGGCGTTGTAGGGGTTGAGCCGCACATTATGGGTATTGGTCCAGCGCCCGCTATTCGGCTTGCTTTGAAACGAGCTGACCTCAAGTTGGACGACATTGATCTGATAGAGGTAAACGAGGCTTTCGCGGCGCAATGTTGTGCAGTCGAAAAAGATTTGGGCATCAAACGCGAACGATACAACGTAAATGGCGGCGCAATTGCGCTAGGTCATCCGCTTGGCGCGAGTGGCGCACGTGTCACCCTAACGGTGCTGTACGAATTGCGCAGGCGTGGTGGTCGCTATGGTATCGCCAGCGCATGTATTGGAGGCGGTCAGGGTATCGCTGTAATTGTAGAAAACCTGCAACGCTAAAGTTGAATCCCCTTCCAAAATCAGAAGGGGATTATCTAATATCCTATCCTGAATTTTATGGGAGGAAATCATGTCAGAATCTACAACTTTAGTTACAATTATCGCCGCTGCCCCACGCGAGATATACGAAGCATGGCTGGATAGCGCCGGACATAGCCGGATGACCGGAAGCCACGCTATAATTAATCCGGTGGTAGGAGGCAAATTCAGTGCGTGGGATGGGTATATTGAAGGCACAACCCTTGAGTTACAACCATACTCGCGTATTGTACAAGCGTGGCGTACCAGCGAATTCCCGCCTGAGAGCAAGGATTCACATCTGGAAATCTTATTAAAAGAAGTGGGCGAAGATAAAACCGAAATTACGGTGGTACATACCGAAATTCCTGACGGTCAAGCCGCCGAATATCGGCAAGGTTGGGAAGACTATTATTTCAAACCTATGCTGGAATACTTTGGTGATGAGTGACAGAAAAAAGAACCCCATATCTCAAAACGTATGGGGTTCTTCTGATACCCTAGAAGAACAATATTATGTAACCTAAAAAAGCTACTGGAACAAACCAGCAGCCTTAAATTCCTCAAATTGAACTGAAACAGGGCTTATTCTTCTGTGCTAGTTCCAGTGCGTCGGAAGTTCCCTACCACGTTCTTGAACAGATTAACATAAAACCCTTTGAAGTTCTTGTCCAGCTTGATCAGAGTTTCAGCCAAAGTTGGGCTAAATACCTTAACAATATCCTCAGCAGCTTTAACTACCTGATTGTTGAGGTTTTTGGTGCTATCAACTAATTTTTGAAATGAATCAGCCGCGCTCGGTGCGTCTTTTACTTCATCAGCCATTTTGCATTTTCTCCTGTAAATAATTGAGACCGGGTAATTTGATAGTCCAATACATTTTAATTATAAACCAGGAATAGCCGAAAGTTTTGTTGCCTAAATAACTATCGTAAAAATTCCTCATTCGGTTTTTTTAATACCGCCGTCTGAATATGCATTATTTACCATAATATTGACCTAAAATCACTATAATTAATGAAGGGATATCCCATCCATGTGAATCTTTCTAAAATGTTGTCTTGAGCTATAAGGAGGGCATCAAATGGAAAGACTTAAATTGGTGGTTTACTATCTCAGCCTCATGAGTAGTTTACTGCTTCTAGTATTATTGCTAGCCTCGTGTTACGAACTTGTGGATAGCTTTATCGCTGCTAACCCAGAACAAATCAATTGGAATAGCTTTAGCGTGCTACTGATTGTAGAGCTAATACCGGTAGCAATTGCCTTCACAAGTGCGTTACTGGCGCGTCACCATCTACTTTTGAGCGGTTTTTTACTACTGCTAGCTGGGCTTCCGTGCATTGCTCTGGAAATGCAATTATTGGAAAACACGGCAGTGTGGAGTCAATTGGTTGCATTGTGGTTGAGTGCCTTATTAATGAGCGCAGCGGCAGCAAGTGCCCTTTCCGCTATGATACCAATACGCCGTGTATTACAATAGGCACAGTATAATGCGCCATTGTCCTAGTCAAAGTAAATGGTTTGTCTCTATACAATTCGGCTATCATTTTCTATAGTAGTGTAGGTAATAAAATAGCCGAGAATTGTGATAATAATGAAACTGGTTCTAGAACGCGCTTCAGAGTTGCCATTGTACCGACAATTGGCTGAACAAATCAGGGAATACATTCGCAGTGGTGCGCTCTCACCGGGTACACGTTTGCCCACCGTCAGGCAACTTGCGGCAGAACATGGCATAACCCGACTGACGGTGCAAACCGCCTTTAACGAACTGCAAGCGCTTGGGCTGGTAGAATCTTTTGTGGGGCGTGGCTCTTTTGTGGCGGAAAAGCCACCCGTAGCTCTGACAGCACCTCTTAAATTGCGGGAGGGTGCTCAACCACCGCCCCAATGGTTCAGTCAGACCCTTTTCGCCGATATGCTACGGCTGGCTGACCATCCCGACCTGATTTCGATGGTTTCGGCGATACCGGAAGGAAACGCGATTCCCCTGCCCGAACTACAACGCCAATTAAAACAGGCTGCCAGAGATATTTCAGCCTTTATGTATGGTCCGGCACAGGGTGAACCCGAATTGCGGGAAGAAATTGCTCACCTCCTGCTCGATCGCGGCATTGTAACATCACCCGATACAGTGCTAATAACAACTGGTGCGCAGCAAGGTATGGATATAGTATTGCGTACTCTCGCCACACCCGATGAGGTGTTGGTGGTGGAAGAACCAACCTACCCCGGTGTAATCGAACTGGCGGCGCAACGCCAACAGCGCGTGGTGGGTGTTCCGGTGGACGAGCATGGCATAATGCTAGAACGCCTCGAAGAGGTATGTAAAACCTATCGCCCGTGCCTTGTTTATACCATCCCTACCTTCCATAATCCCACCGGGGTTTCATTGAGTTCAGAGCGTCGGCAGCAAATCCTACAAATGGCGCGTACCTACGACTTTTATCTAATAGAAGATGATGTTTACGGGTTTCTGTCATATCGTGAACCCGCACCCCTTGCCCTAAAATCGCTCGATGCAGAGGGACGTGTTATATACTTGCTTGGTTTTTCCAAAATACTTGCTCCCGGCTTACGTCTGGGCGCGTTGGTAGCAGGTAACGGGCTATTGCCTGAAATCCTGTCTACCAAACGTACTTCCGACCTTACTTGTTCGCCAATACTACAACGCTGCCTTTCAGGCTACTTGCGCAAACGCCACCTCACCACCCATTTGCAAAAGTTGCGCCATTTCTATCAGGAGCGGCTCGAAGCTGTATGTGGTGCAGCGGAAATACACTTGAGCGGCTGTGGCTGGCGCAAGCCTGAAGGGGGGTTGTGTTTCTGGGTCAACCTGCCGCAAGGCATCAATGAGCGTGATTTCTATCTGGAAGCGGCAGAACGCGGCGTAGGCATCATGCCGGGGCGCGCCTTCTTTCCTCAATTGCGACACGAAGCTTATATGCGGTTGAGCTTTGGCTCAAATCCACCGCAACGACTTATACAAGGAATATCACTTCTGGGCGAACTGCTGGAGGAACATGGGCGACGACGACTTGCATTGGCAAGTCGGGCGGGACGTGCTGTGGCTCAGGTAGTATAGCTCGACAAAGGAGTCATAAAATGTCAGTTATATGGAATGATTTGTTCTCAGAGCGGGCGTTGCGTATGAAAAGCTCCGCCATCCGCGAATTGCTGAAACTCACCGAACACCCGGATTTTATTTCCTTCGCGGGCGGCTTACCCGCTCCCGAAGTTTTCCCGGTAGAAGCGATAGAACGCGCTACCGTCACCATTATGCGCGAACACGGCGCACAGGCTTTGCAATATGGCTTGACCGAAGGCTACACCCCCTTGCGCGAACTCATCGCCGCCCGTCTGAATCATGAGGGCATGAAAGTCAGCACCGAGAACATCATGATTACCACCGGGTCGCAACAGGCGTTAGACCTACTCGGCAAAATATTCATAAATCATGACGATTATATCCTGACCGAATCGCCCACCTATCTGGGCGCATTGCAAGCGTGGAACTCCTATCAAGCGGCTTACCTGACCGTATCCACCGATGATGATGGCATGATAACCGATGAGCTTGAGCAACTTTTGCAAAAACACCCCAAGTTCATCTATGCCCTGCCCAACTACCAGAATCCGGGCGGCTTTACTATGAGCGGAGAACGCCGCCTTGAGCTTGCTCGCCTTTCCGCAAAATATAACCTACCGATAGTGGAGGATGACCCCTACGGAGAGTTGCGCTACGAGGGTGAGCCGTTGCCCACCTTGCTATCATTGAGCGCAGCCTATTATCCTCCTAGCGATTCTTATACGGGCAACGTGATTCGCCTTTGCACCTTCTCCAAAATCCTCGCACCCGGTTTGCGGTTGGGTTGGGTGGTAGCTGCGCCCGAAGTCATTTTCAAGCTGGCACAGGCAAAGCAAGGCGCAGATTTACACACTTCCTCGCTCAACCAGTTCTTAGCATACGAGCTTTTGCAGAGCGGCTTCCTCGATGAGCATATTCACCTTATCCGCCAGACCTACACCGAACGGCGCAATGTGATGCTACAATCGCTTCAAGAATTTTTCCCTCTGGAAGTGCGTTGGACTAAACCAAAGGGCGGCATGTTCCTATGGGTGACGCTGCCGAATGGCATGGACTCTAGCGAATTGCTCAAAACCGCCATCGAGCGCAAGGTTGCTTTTGTGCCGGGGCGCAGTTTCTTCCCGAACGGCGGCGGCGAAAACACCATGCGCCTGAATTTCTCGAATTCTACGCCGCAAAAAATTCGGGAAGGTATAAGATTACTCGGCGAACTTTTAAAAGAGCATATCAGCCAACCCACTCCGGCGGTTGTTAGCTGACCTTGATTTTATTCATATAAAACTTGTACTTGAGCATAACACGCTTATACATGTCCTTATTTAAATAATCTGGGAGGCTGTTAACCGGCTTCCCTTAATATAATTTTGTGTTTTTAAATTCCGGAGACATCTTAATTAATGAAAAATGCTAATAATGCAACTAAAGGTTTATTACTAGGACTGGTCGGAGTGGCAGTTTTCAGCATGACACTTCCGGCTACACGCATCGGGATAGGCAGCTTCAGCCCGTGGTTCATCAGCGAAGGGCGCGTGGTAGTAGCGGGAATATTGGCAGCGGTGGTACTATTCTTCACTCGCCAGAAATTCCCGAATCGGCGACAGCTAGTGCAGCTTTACATCATCGGCTTGATGATTGGGCTAGGCTTTCCCATGCTCGCCACCGCTGCCATGAGTACGTTACCCGCCTCGCATGGCGCAATCACCCTCGCCCTACAACCGCTGGCAACTGCGCTGGCAGCGACAATACGCGCCGGAGAACGCCCCTCGCCACTCTTTTGGGCAGCCAGCCTCATCGGCAGCGGTGCGGTAATCTGGTACGCGCTGGCGCAAGGTGGCGGCTCACTCGAACCGGCAGACTTAATGCTACTCGGTGCGGTTGCCGCTTCGGGCGTAGGCTACGCTGAGGGCGCACGCCTTTCCCGCGAGCTTGGCAGTTGGCAAGTTATAAGCTGGGTAATGGTGCTAATCTGGCCCGTATTGGCAATCATGATGGGCTTTGAAGTAGCCCGCACCGGCATAACCCCGCTCTTCAACGCCCCCCTCGAAGCATGGCTGTGCTTCCTCTATGTAGCGATTCTGAGCCAATACGTGGGCTTCTTCGCTTGGTATCGCGGTTTGGCGATGGGTGGCGTGGCGCGAGTGGGTCAGCTACAGCTATTGCAACCCTTCATGACACTGATAATATCCAGCTTCCTACTCGGCGAAAAAATCACCTTCATAACCGCGTTGGTGGCAATCGTAGTGGTCGGCGCGGTGGCAATCGGGCGCAAAGCTCCCGTAGCCCTTCGCCAGTCTGCCGCAATCCGCCGCGCTACGTTGGAGACTCCCAAACCGCTGGAATGATAAATAAACAAGGGACTCAATCGCTTCCGGCGACAACGTAACGCGCTCGCAACAGTGGGTCGAAGCACTTGTGGGGCAGTACAAACAAGCTAGTCACGCCCATCAGCAGTCGAACACTGACCAGCAAATCTCATTTCGTAACCGCTGATCCTCCAGAACGAGTTCGCGAATCGCATCCGGAAGCTGTTCGCGTTGCCAACGGCACTCGATCCGACCGGCGCTCTCACCCTCGCTTCCGGGGGCAACCGCACGCACAGCCTTGATCGCGTAAGCCGCAGCACCAAGCTCATGTGCAGCGACATGTGCCACCACTGCCGCCTGCCCGGCAGCATATGCAGCGTACCTGGCGGCTCCACGCAGATCTCTTGCGGCAGCCATGGCATGACCACCCGCCGCGCGGGACTGAGACATCTTGATCTCGCCGCGCACCCATGCCCGAGCCTGCTCGATCGCTTGGCGAGGGCGCGGATCCGAGGGTTGCACCTTCTCGAAGAGGTGCAAAACGTGTTCTGCGCACGCAGCCGCCCACAAAGCTAGGAGTCGATGATCAGAGTCCGTGAGCATCCCCCCACGGCGAATGGTGATGAAGCGGTGGTCGCGGTCTTTGGGGAGGATCATGGTTGCACCCTTCCTGTTGCATCTGCCCAACATTAGAGTAGATATACAAGCCCAACATCTACTGCTAGATGCCGGTAGCTACATTTGTATGGCGGCATCTACAGATAACTACCGTCCATTCCATCAATTCTAGCAGAGCCGGCAGCCATTCGCCATAATGATAGTAGCACTAACGTAAATCTGCCAACATGAATTTTCCACAAGGTAGATGATAAGCCGCCCAACTCTGTAATTCGCTTTGAAATCCGAATCGGGCACGGGTCTGCGCGCCCCTGAAAACGCTCACTCTGTTCGATGTACCTCAAACCTCGATTTACGGATTTAAATATAAATCGCCCTTTGTCTGAAAATCCGGCTGAAAGCGAAAGTTGACAAGATAGTTAGATTGCATATATAACATCTGAGCAGGAACTATCACAACTTGTTGCGGCTGGGTTGGTCATTCGGATGGGACAAACCGATTGTTTATAATAAAATTCTTAAGAAAACTCCCCTGGTTCGAAACGCTATTTAACCTGATAAAACATTTGGGTTTATATGCGGTAAGCGCATTAGCCGGGGCGTTAATATTTCTGTGGTGTTTTGGCGAGTTAACCGAAAATCTGCTGGAAAACGAATTTACTAATTTGGATTCCGATTTCGGAAACTGGGTACATAGTTTTGCAAATCCGCTACTTGATACAATTTTTACGCTGTTCACTTCATTAGGAAACGCACTTGGTATTGTGATTCTGACCCTCGTCACAGTGGGAATATTTGTCTGGCGTAAATATTATTTTTATAGCTGGCTATTACTGCTGACAGTAGGAGGTGGCTTGATACTCAATCAGGCAATGAAATTCCTTTTCCGCCGCCCACGCCCGCAAATGTGGACTAGTGTAATAGAACGTCCCGATTCCTTCAGCTTTCCGAGTGGGCATGCCACAGTAGCATTCTGCTATTTTGGCTTGCTCTTGTGGATTGGTCTGAAATACTTCAAGCGTACCACTCTAAGACTAGCATGGGCGTTGCTGATGCTAATCCTTATTTTTATGATCGGATTGAGCCGCATATATCTGGGTGTCCATTACCTGACCGACGTTATTGGAGGCTATCTTTCAGGTGGATTCTGGTTATTGGCGCTGCTTGGAAGTACAAGTATATATAGGCAAGTACGGAGGAACGGCAAATAACACTTCGCCCTTAAGTATATAGTTATTCCCCCTGCCTTTTAAAAGCTGCACAAAATTAAGCAATCCGATTGGTTTCTCCGATTCTATTTGTGTATTTTCCCACAATCACGTTAAAAACGCCAAAATATATACCTAGATTTTACCAACCTACACCTTGCCCTTTACATGAGGAGTTTATATTTGATATATGCGAATATTCGAATATATGAACAGATGAAAGTAGCTTTTATTGTATATCAGCTTAATTTAGAAGGAGTTACAAAATGAGTGAAGATACTGAAAAGTTCTCAATCGTTCTCTTTTCTGGCACAGTAGACAAGATTATGGCGGCTGTTACTATGACCGCCGGCGCTGCGGCAATGGGTAAAAAGACCACAATCTTCCTTACTTTCTGGGGTTTGATGGGCTTCCGCAAGGGTGATTGGCAGAAGAACATGAAGTTCAGCAAAGATTTTGAGGAATATGCCGGTCCGGCGATGGAAATGATGCAAGCCAAGAAGGTTCCTCACTGGATGCAAACCCTACAAGAAGTGATGGAAATCGGGGATGTCACCGTTAAGGCATGTGGTATGACTATGGACTTGTTTGATATTAAGCTGGAAGACTTGGAACCGGTGGTGAGCGAAGTTACCGGCGTGGCAAGTTTTATTAAAGAGTCCGAAGGCGGAGCCATTCTGTTTGTTTAAGATTTTAGAGAGAACATTTAAGAACAAATTCTTCAATTAGGAGTATATATATGCAAGGGGTAACAATCAACAAGGAATCAGATGCGCGAGGTAGTTTTTGCCCCGGTCCCCTGATGGAACTTATTCGTCAGGTGAAAGCCGCGCAGGTGGGTGATGTAATCGCCGTTATCTCCAGCGATGAAGGCAGCAAGAAGGATATTCCTGCTTGGATTGAAAAGGCTAAACAAGAATTTTTGGGTATGGAACCATTCGAAGGTAGTACCCGCTTTATTTGCCGCAAAATAAAATAACGCCCTGTTATTAACGATTGCCGGACTTGTTTTGATAGCACGCCCGGTAATCCCCACACATAGAATTTTCAGGAGTAACTGAGTATGAAACGAATCGTGGTTCTGGGTGGGGGCACTGGCGGGACACTGGTGGCTAACCTTCTCGCAAAAAAACTTAAACCTTCAGAGGCAGAAATAACGGTTGTAAGCGCCAGCGCACGCCATCTTTACCAACCGGGTTGGTTATATGTCCCATTTGGGCGACAAGACCCACGTGCGCTTAGTAAACCTGTCAGAAGCTTGTTGCGAAAGCGGGTTAATCTAGTAATCGGTGAGGTTTCTCAGCTTGAAACCGAAAAGCAACAAATTACACTGAGTGATGGCAATACAGTGGAATACGATTACCTGATTATCGCCACCGGATCACATATTTACCCTGATGATATTCCCGGCTTCAAGGAAGGGGTCAATCATTTTTACACCGAAGAAGCCTCCTTCCACTTGCATGCTGCTTTAGAAGAATTTCAAGGCGGAAAGATAGTTGTTGGCGTTGGGGGACTCCCTCACAAATGCCCAGTTGCGCCTCTTGAATTCACTTTTCTATTGGAAGAATATTTGCACCATCGTGGTTTGCGGGACAAAACTGAAATTATCTATACCTACCCGCTAAATCGAGTATTCAGCATCCAAAGTGTTGCCGACACTGCCCAACCGCTGCTAGAAGAACGCAAAATAACAATAGAAACATTTTTTAACCTTGAAGAAGTTGATGCGGAAGCTAAAATTCTCAAATCGATGGAATGTACCGAACTTAACTATGATTTAGCAGTAATGACCCCTCCGCATCGAGGCGCAAAATTTCTACAGGGGCATCCGATTGCCGATGCATCGGGTTGGGTCAAAACCGAGCGCAACACCCTACAAGTTAATGGTATAAGAAATATCTGGGCGCTTGGTGATACCACCGACTTACCGATTAGTAAAGCCGGAAGCACCGCTCATTTTGAAGCGCCTGTTATCGTAGAGCGTTTATCAGCCGACCTTCGAGGTATCGAGCTAGACCCGAAACATTCTGAATACAAAGGGCATGTAATGTGCTTCCTCGAATCGGGATATGGCAAAGCTTCTATGCTAGACTTCAATTACGAGCACCCGCCAAAATTGCATGAACCTAGCACCATAGTACATTTCCAGAAAATGGCTTTCAATAAAGCCTATTGGTACTTGGTACCTACTGGAGTCTTATAACATTAGTTGGCTACCTGAGCGTTTGTGATAGTAGCCCCCTCAATAACCGAATGATAGAAAGCGGGTATGTATGATTTTTCACATATGTGCCCGCCTTTCAAGTTATTGAACATATCAGTTAATTTCTAAAAGAGCATATATATGAATAAATCTGATTCAGACAATAACGAAGTTGAAATTGATAAAAGAATATATAAAATGAGGGCTGAAATCTGCCGAACACTCGCTAATCCGGTGAGAATTCAAATTCTTGATAACCTGAAAGACGGTGAGCGCACCGTGAACGAACTCGTTTCGATTACCGGGTTGCGACAAGCTAACGTTTCGCAACATCTGGCAATTATGCGCCAAGCCGGGTTGGTGGTAAATCGCCAACATGGGAAAATAATTTATTACTCCTTGAAAAATCCTTTTATTATGCAAGCGTGCGATATAATAAAACAATTTCTAGTTGAAAAATTGACCGAAAACCATAAAATCATTTCTTCTGTCAAAATTACTGACAAAACCTGAGAATCCCGCTACCAATTTACAGATTTTGGGCTTATGTCTATAATAGGCAAGAAATGAAGAAAAAAGAGGAAATAGCATGAAGCCTGAATCAGCTAGTGAGAATACAGGTACTGGCATAGACAAGAAAATTTATCGGATGCAGGCTGAGATTTGCCGCACATTGGCTGATCCTATTCGCCTTGAACTGCTAGACAATCTTAAAGAGGGAGAACGGACGGTAACGGAATTGGTGGAAGCTACCGGGTTGCGACAAGCTAACGTCTCCCAACATCTTGCGGTGATGCGGCAGGCTGAGTTGGTTACAACTCGCCGACAGGGTATCACCATCTATTATTCTCTGACCAATCCTGCAATAATTCAGGCTTGCACTATTACAAAACAAATTTTGCTGGAGCGGTTAGCAGAAGCCCACAAGTTCATTTCCACAGTGCAATTGTCACAGGAAAACTGAGATTAGATTCACTAGGTAAGGCATTGGTACAACTCCATGAGTAGCGGGGTAAGCTTGCTTTATACACTGAACCTGTGATAACTTGATACTTGAAGTATATAAGGATACGCCATAAGCTTTATAAAGATGGTTTTCTCTATTCAATTTAAGTTGTGAGCTATTACGGGTGTAATAGTAGAAGCTTTTTGCCACGATTTTACCACGACCTTTCTTTTTCCACAGCCTGTGTGTTTTAAAACTTAGTCCTATCTTTTGATACTTTGCCGCCTTTCATTGGGAAAGGTCGGAAAGATTATTTCAGCATGCAAAGGAAAGACTATGACTCAGGCTGAACAGGAACAAGTCAATTCGGAATATTATCATGTTATCTTTGCAGGATTAAAAGGAGGCGGAAGATATTTAACCGGATTACGAGAATATATCGGGAGCAAAGGGTTTGTAATTTCCTCACTAACTACTAGAGCCGGTCTTAAGAGCGGCGAAAAAAGGCTTTCCACCCATTATCATAACCTTGCCAAAGAATTAATCAGCCGTGCGAAAGGTCGAACAATAAGAGTATATGCCCACTCTCTAGGAAGCATTGAAGTGCTAGACCTGATGAAAGCCCTCTCAGAAAGTGCGGATATGCCTAACAAGGCGCTTGAGATTATCTTTATTTCTCCGCCCGGTATGGGCTTTAGAGGGTTTAGAGGAGTAGGTAAAGTAGGGTTAAGATTGGGCAAAGTAATAAAAAATATCGGTCTGTATGACCAATACCATCTTTACCCGCTGAGTACCAGCAACGACGAACAAGCTATCGAGCAACGCAAATATTTGCTAAAAGTGATGTTGCCTAATATCATCCCCGATAGCAGCGAACGCAATAAAATTACCAGCGAACTTGAAGCCATCGACACGGCGCTGGAAGGCAATCAATCCGGGCTAGCAAATTCAGAGGAAGTTGAAAAGCAATATCTAAAACGCAGACACATCCTGTTAAAGGGATTGCTGGAAAAAATATTCGCCGGGCAGCATATCACCGAAGAACAACACCGCGAATCTCTCCTCATACACCACGAGCTTAAAAATGACCTTGCTTCCCGTCTCTCTTACAGCTTTATTGCATTTGCCTTCGGATTTAAAACTTTAACCACTCTATACCGAGGAATTGACAGCAAGATAGTGGAAGCAGTCAAATATTGCCAGCAACAAATCATTGAGGTCAAAATAGGAATAGCTATTCTCGGTAAGGATGAACTGGTTAAAGAAAACGATTTTGAGAATTTTAATAGGCTCAGTTCTTGGAATAATATTCCTATTTTCAAGCATTTTTTCAGTGATGTAGAACATGGCTCGGTAGCGCACCGCTGGCCCGTTATTGATGCGCTAGAAGCCATAAAATTAGCAAATTGAAGGGGCAATCTGATTTGCTATACCTTGCCTTAAAGCGTTAAGCTATACATGCAATCTATCACTTATATAGAAATAAAGGGAGACATGATCAAGAAGTTTGGCGCTGTGGCGCTGGTAGGGTCTGGCGAGTTTCTGCAACCAATCGAAGAACTGGATCGGCTCTTGCTAGAGCGGTTGGGAGAACCGGGCAGAGTAGCAATATTGCCTACCGCTTCCGCGCCGGATGGCAATAGAGTCCCGAAGCGCTGGGCGGAAATGGGCGTGCGCCATTTCAAGAAACTCGGCGCAGAGGCACAAGCCGTAATGGTATTGAATCGGTCTGAGGCTGATTCGACGCAGATGGCAGCCCAAATCTCCGAATGTAATTTTGTGTATCTCTCCGGTGGAAAGCCGCAATATTTGCTGCAAACCCTCAAGGATACCGCCTGTTGGCAAGCCATTAAAGGGGTTTATGAGAATGGCGGGGTAGTAGTGGGTTGCTCGGCAGGCGCTATGGCGTTGGCAGGCTATTTACCCGGCTTCCCTCCCTTTTTCAGAAGCGAAAAAGCGCTTGGGCTAGTGCCGGGACTTGTAGTGATTCCTCATTTTGATGAAATACCGGGTTGGTTGAGTGGAATCAGCCGATTCTCCAGCCGCAATGGGACAATCGTTGGGGTTGAAGGCTCGACCGGACTGATTTGTTCAGGTGAAGAATGGCTTGTGTTGGGACGGAAAGGCGTTACGCTCTTTTCGAATAAAGGTAAGCGCCGCTTTGAATCGGGTGACCGCTTACCGCTATCCTCTCGTAATGCTACAATAGTCACCTAAGCTAGCTTGGGTAGTTAAGCTTGTTTGGTTTCTTCCTTTTTACCATACAGTTACAGTTTTTGTTTTCCCTTTCCTTTTAGTTGCCAGAATATATTGAAAATACGATTGACTATACACAGAGGCTCAGTGAAACTTATGAAAACTAACCCCACATGGCTCGATACCGACGAATACCCCTTTTCCCCCCACTATTACAAATGTGAGGTTGGAGATATACACTATGTAGATGAAGGCAAAGGCGATCCAATTGTGATGGTGCATGGTAACCCGATTTGGTCTTTTTCTTACCGACATCTTATTAAGCAACTATCAAAATCACACCGCTGCATTGCTATGGATCACATTGGTTTTGGTCTCTCCGACAAACCGGCAGATTGGTCATATCTTCCGATCGACCATGCCAAAAACTTTGAACAACTTATGGAACACCTCCAGCTTAAGGATATTACCCTAGTGGTGAATGATTGGGGTGGGCCAATTGGGCTATCGTATGCTATTGCTCATCCTGAAAGAGTCAAGCGCATCGTGCTTTTCAATACATGGCTTTGGCAAACCAATGATGATTGGTATTACCAACTTTTCAGCGGTTTCATGGGAGGTTTCATCGGCAGATTCTTGATTAAACAATTTAATTTTTTTGCGCGTACTTTTATTTGGGTAGTCTATGGAAACAAGGCGAAATTGACCCGAGAAATCCATCGCCACTATGTAGAACCTCTAAAAATCCCGGCGGAACGTAAAGGAACTTGGGTTTTCCCCAAGGAAATAATAGGCTCTGGCAAATGGCTCGGAGAGCTTTGGTCGCAAATTGATAAGATTGCGGACAAACCGACTCTCATCTTGTGGGGACTTCGTGATATTGCATTTCGTAAAAAAGAATTAGCGAGATGGAAGGGCGCGTTGCATAACTATACAGTCCACACTTTCGAAAATTCTGGACACTACCCGCAAGAAGAGGTGTATGAGGAAGTGGGACGTTTATTGACCATATTTTTGGAGAAATAAGTCATTTGATAATAGGTTAACCCACGAATGGAGACAGACAGTTTTCTGCTCATTTACCCCCCGGCAGTGGTAGTCGCCCTGACAAGAGGCGTGTTTGATGGGCTTGGCGAAATCTGGACAGTTCTTGTTGGTGTAATATAAGGAACGCTTGTCGGTGGTGGGCTCCCATTGCTTCCAGAGAGTACAGTTATTAGTAAAAAACCAGCCACAAGGAAAGTAGCAAACATAGCTGCAAGAGTGTTTACAATTACGGGCCTGCGCTTTTGTGCCGCACGGATAGGCATCGGTGGGCTACTGGGACGCGGAAAGGGATTTTGAGATAGGGAGGGCAGTTCTTTCCATTTGCCCTCTCTTTGAATTTCAAACTGAGGTGGAGTAGCGGGTGAAATATATCTAGCGGATTGTGGTTCCAGAATCTCCTTTTCTTCGTGGGCTTTTTTCAAAGGTTCTTCCGTGAGAGTGATAGAAGGAAGAACACCGATACTATTCGCTCCTTTTATTGTGAAGCTAGCTGTTTCCGCCGTAACAACGCACTCGGCTGTAAGGATTGTTTCAAAGAACATCGCTTCCTCAAGGCTGCTCACCTTCAAATTAATTTCAAGAGTTCCAAGCTTTAGCGGTTTGAGCGGAAAGATGCATGGTATAGAATCCTTTTGTAGAGTTAATGTTACTCGTTCCTCGCTCTTTTCAAGCTCAAAATCCTTACTGCTTACCCGCACCAATAATTCTACGGGTAACACTTGCCCGACTGTATCTTTGGGATACTCTATTTCTACTTTGCCCGGCGTTACCACTTGCTCCGGTTTGATGCCGAAAGCCTCTTGCTTTTCAATATTGGACAAGTATTCCCGTAAACCCAAGGAAGTTTCAGTACGCAACATCGCCAGCAAATGCACACGCTCGTTCACCTCTACTTCGGAAGGTAGGGCAGCATCCAAATGTCTGGTTTCTGTTACCGCTTCTGCAAGTAGGGGTGGCGGTTGTGTCGCTTTCTTGACTCGCGCCTCTTTGATTACTACCAACAAGTCAAGACCAACCTGGCACAAAACCCGCTCTCGCTTTGTTTTTCTGCCCAAATAATCCGGTAATAATTCGCCCTTCTTCTGATTGACTTCCTTCGGCAAGACGCTCAGTTTTTCAAGGGGTGTTTCCCACCACAGACAATCCTTGAGAATTACGGGAATTATACGCAAGGTACCACCATCCACCAAACCCTTGATCAGTTCAGTGTAAAAGAACTCATCATCCAGAAATTCCGGGCTAACGATAAAAACAAGTAGGTCAGCTTGGTGCGCCTTCTCTAAAAGCAGCTTTTTTACTTGCGCCATATCCGAGAATAATTGAAGCTCGGGCCAAACCGAAATATCGCCTTGCCGTATAAGGGGTGAAAAGAACTGGAGAAGCTCATCCCGAATGGGTTGGTCTTCGGGAGCGCAAATTACCACCGTCATTACCGTAGCTGTCATAGGATGAACTCTTCCGTTATATTCAGGCAGCGGCGTGCTTTTATTAGAGCTTGTTCAGGCATGCTTTCTTTTGCCATAAAATATCGGCGATATGATAACGGTGTTAATAATAGGAAGCAAAGCTATTATACCGTAAAAGAGGTTTAGGAAGGATACTTCAAAATAAAACAAACTAGAATTTGCAACGGATTTTCCCATCTGTGAATAATTTAATGGGTAATGTAATACTTAGGTTGTATTATTAAACAGGGATTAATTAATCCCGTTCAGAATTTCGGGTGTAATTTTTATCTCGCGCGTCTCAGCCCAGAGTTGCCAGCCGCAGGAGAACTACATGCTTGATTGGTTGCTGACCTGCCGGGCTTCAAATCCAGATGATGCTCGCCGGGGGCGTTTGCTAAACTGGTTTATCTTAATCTTACTGACCATAACGCTACTCAACATCGGGACAGTTATATTTAGCGGCACCTATCTGCTGGGAATAATAGTAGTGGTGATGGTTGCATTACTATTGTTCATCTATTTTCTTAACCGCAAGGGCAAAGTCCGGTTGGTAGCCCCTTCACTGGTAGCAACTTTATTTGTTGTTTTACATATCCTCTCCATCATGCCTACCGGTGAAATTGTATCGGCAGGAGCCGCCCCCTCTTTGCTAGCAGTTCCGGTAGCCTTAGCCGGGATAATGCTTTCCAAACGCACGGTGAGTCTGGTTATGGGGCTTGCAGTTGCCGATAGCCTGTGGCTATTACTGGTGGGTATCCCACAGCTCGAAATCTACCGCACCGAGCATTCGGAGGATATGCAAATACTCGTCTCCTTAACACTGACAGTGCTGGTCACAGTCGGGTTAGTGGCTTCTTTTTTCAGCCAGGAAATACAGCATTTTATCGTTAGTATCCAAGGACGCAACCGAGAGTTAGAATATGCTAACCTAGCCCTAGAAATGGAGAAAGAAAAGCTGGCTATCACCCTCGACTCCAGCGGTGAGGGCATCATCACCATCGGGCGCACCGGACACATCGAGCTTATTAATAATGTCGCCGAGAAACTCACCGGGTGGACACAGGTGGAAGCTAGAGGTATGCCACTAGCCGAAGTATTTTGTCTACTTGATCACAAAACCAGATTTCCCACCCAAGCCCCCTTCCAAAATCTCAAACCCGATAAACCAGTTATCACCAGCGCCGAGGATTTTACACTGTTAAGCCGCACCGATAAGGAATGTTATGTCAACTATACTATCTCGCTCATACCGGGACAACAACACAATAACTCCCTCGGTGCGGTTCTCATTTTCCATGACGTTACCGAAAGGCGCAAAATTGACGAGGAACGTCTCAAAGCTAACAATTTGGAATCCCTCGGCGTACTGGCGGGTGGTATTGCCCATGATTTTAACAATATTCTGACCGGTATCAATGGCAATATCGCTTTAGCAAGGAATGATTTAAATCCCTCTCAGGATGCCTATAATTCCCTCAAGGCAGCGGAAGCCGCTACTATGCGCGCCAGAGACCTAGCTAAGCAGTTACTCACCTTTGCCATAGGAGGCGCACCTGTCAAACAAACCGCGCGGCTCAACGAAATCATTCTAGAAACCGCCCATTTTGTGCTTCACGGCTCTAGGGTAGAAGGGAATTTTGATATTCCCTCTTCTCTCTGGGCAGTTGAGGTTGACCCGGGTCAGATCAGTCAGGTTATCCAGAACCTAGTGCTCAACGCTGCACAAGCTATGCCGGAAGGTGGCAAGGTGTCGGTGGAAGCAGCGAATGTTACGCTCACTGCCGGAAGCGTACCACTGCTGGAAGCCGGAGACTTTGTTAAGATTCGAGTGCAAGATCAGGGCTATGGGATAAAGCCGGATGTGATGGATAAAATCTTCAACCCTTACTTCAGCACTAAAGCCCATAACAGCGGGATGGGTTTAGCAGTGTGCTACTCCATTATTCGAAAACATGATGGGCAAATTCTGGTTGAAAGTGAGCCGGGTAAAGGCACTACTATGACACTTTACCTGCCTAAATCCAATCAAGAATTAAAAGAAAAAGCGATTGAGGTGCCGCCAAAGGATACCCAGAAGGATAAACATTTACGGGTACTGATTATGGATGATGAAGTCATGATCAGAGAGGTGGCTACCAAGGCACTGACTAGAAAAGGTTATCAGGTGAGCACGGTGGAGGATGGCAACTTAGCAATTGAGGAATATCAGAAAGCGTTGGAGGAAGGTCGCCCATACAAGGTGGTGATTATGGATCTGACAATACCGGGTGGGGTTGGTGGAAAAGAAGCAACCCAGAAGCTGCTAAAGTTAGACCCAAAGGCAAAAGTAGTGGTCTCCAGCGGCTACTCAACCGACCCGGTAATGGCACATTACGAGGAATACGGCTTTGCAGGAATATTGTACAAACCCTTCAACTTGTCCTCCCTTGAACAAATTATCCAAGTGGTGTCCCAAGATTAGCAAACAATAAGCAGGGCTTAAACCCACCTCTCAAACTGGTTTTGTGAAAACAATAAAATAAAATTGGGTTGACGTATTTGCCGATAACAGGATATACTTTTGTTCCGGAAGATTCAACGGTTTTTCTAGCAGTTATGAAACTTGAGCTAGAAAATGTTGTAGGTGAGAAAATATTCCGCCTAGTTTCCGCCCATTGAAAAGTATTTCCCAAGACCGTAGCTCTATAGGTTGCGGTCAATTTTATTTGCACAAGGATAAGCAAAGTATGCGATTCAGCGTTGCGGCACAGGTTTTTGAAAAGTTTCCTGATTATATTGTTGGTGGGGTAATCGCGGCAGGGCTTGATAATAACCGGGTGCAAGAATTATCTTACCGATTGCTTCTCGAAGCCATGCAGGAAGCACGCAGCCATTTTAACGATGATACGGCGAATCTTACCAGTCATCCTTATATTGCGCGGTGGCGAGAAGCTTTCCGATTAGCAGGCATAAAGCCCGGTGATTTCCAATCATCCTCAGAAGCGTTGTTGCGGCGAGTGGTGAAAGGACAGGATTTACCCTCGATTAATCCTGCTATCAATATCGCAAATGCGGTTTCGGTACGCTATGCTATTCCGATGGGTGGACATGATCTTGACCGTTTGGTGGGCGATTTAGCGGTAAGGCTTTCCCATAGTGATGATGTTTTTTCCCCGCCCGATGGCGATGAGGGACAGATTGAAAAATTACCCGCCGGGGAAATCGCATATATAGATGAGGCTGAAGTACGCACCCGCCGTTGGGTTTGGCGGCAAGGTCGTAAAGCCCGCGTGGATGAAAATAGCCAGAACATTTTCTTCCCGATAGATGGCTTTGAAAGTTTAAACGGTAATGAGGTGCGCCAAGCTGCGGAAGAGTTGGCAAAGCTGCTAACTGAACATCTAGGGGCACAGTGCCAAACTTTTGTGGTAAATCGGCAGCAACCATCTTACCTTTGGGAAATTCACACCGAGAGCAGGAGCGATAAAATGAGTAGTCCTACCATTATTACCGGACTTAAACGAGAGCGCGATAAAATAGATGAATTGCTGACTCGTGGCGTGGCGCAAATTGTAACGCGCGAGGAATTGGAAGCCAAGTTGCGCAGTGGTAAACAGTTGCGCGTTAAGTTAGGCATTGATCCAACGGGACCGCTTATCCATATTGGGCGTAGCGTAACGCTGCAAAAATTGCGCCAGTTTCAGGATTTAGGACACCAGATTGTGCTTATAATCGGGCAATTTACCGGGCAAATCGGGGATGCCAGTGATAAAACCAGCACCCGCCCCATGCTTACACCCGATCAAGTAGCAGAAAACACGCGCACTTATCGCCAGCAAATCAGCAAGATTCTGGATGAAAGCAAAGTAGAATGGCGCAATAATCTCGATTGGTTTGGCAATATGCCTTTTAAAGAGGGCATCATCCTCATGACCAATTTTACCGTTGCCCAAATGATTGAGCGTGATAACTTCCGCGAACGTTGGGATGCCGGAAAACCTATCAGCTTGCAAGAAATCGTCTATCCGGTATTACAGGGCTATGACTCGGTGATGATAAATTCTGATGTAGAAATAGGCGGCACCGACCAACTGTTCAACATGATGGCGGGGCGTCTCTTGCAAGAGCGTTATGGGCAAGCGCCTCAGAGCGTTATGTGTAATGCCATGATCAATGGAACTGATGGTCGCAAGATGAGTACCAGTCAGGGCAATGGGGTTTACATCAGTGAACCGCCCAAAGATATGTATGCAAAAATGCTGCGCACTATCGACGAGTTGATTCTGGAATATTTTGAGGTGCTAACCAAAGTGCCGCTAGATGACCTTGACGCTATGAAGCAACAACTCGATTCGGGCGAAAATCCCATGCTACTGAAGAAAAAGTTAGCATACACCTTGACAGAGCAATATCATGGCACTGAGGCAGCAACAGAAGCGCAACGGGATTTTGAGCAAGTGCATCAACGCCGCGAAATGCCTGAAGATATGCCAATTTTCACGCCTGAAACCGGAATTTCTGAAGTGGTATTGCAGGAGTTACTAGTAAAGAACGGATTGGCAACCAGCAATAAAGATGCACAGCGCACCGCAACCGAAGGCGGTATTCGCATAAATGGTGAGAAAGTAACCGATGCTAAAGCGCGAATCACACTTCAAGATGGCATGGTGATTCAGCGCGGTAATCGCCAGTTTTTGAAGATAAAGTTGTAATGGAGCAAATCGCAGTAACTTTCCCATCTGGTAGCGGTGCGGTAGAATTAGAGGGTGTCTGGCATCCCCCAACTCGCCGCGCCACTAATGCTGCCGTTATTGTATTGCACGGTAGCGCATACAATAAGGATAGTGAGCCATCTATAAGCCTGTGTACCGGAGCGGCGGAGCTGGGATTGACTGCCTTACGCTTTGATTTTCGTTATGTAAAGCAAGATAGCATTCAGAAATTTGATGAATTAACCGATGGGTTGGATGACCTGCTGGGAGCATATAACTTCTTGCAAGGCTTCGGTAAGGAAATCAAGCCAAAACGTTTATACCTAATCGGGAAATCTGTCGGCGGAGTAGTAGCCTTACATTTTACCCTCCAGCCCGAATATGCTGATAAAATCAGCGGGCTTGGCTGTCTTGGGTTGATACTACACAATACTGAACACACCGAATGGTACTGGCAAGACCGGATTAATAACCTGAAAAGCCCTTTTCTGGCGATACAAGGCGAGCATGACCCTTACTCCAGCCCAGATGAACTGGATGAATTTTGTCGGAATTTGCCTGTTCCCGCCCAATACGAGATTTTAAAGGGAACGGGTCACAGTTACGAACCTGTACCAGCCATATCTAATGAGGAAGAGCAACAAGCTGCATACCAGAACAATATGGCACAGGCGGTAAAGCTAACCTTGAATTGGCTGGAAAAGTTAGAGGAAGGGCGCAAGGATTTACGAAAATGAGCAATAACATAGCTGAAATAAATGAATATGATTACATTCTCACCTTCGATGGTGGGGCAGACCCTAACCCCGGTCGGGGCTATGGCAGTTATCACCTTAAAACCCGCAAAGGCAAAGAAAGACTAGAAAGCCGGATTCAATTTGGCGACAATATGACCAACAATCAGGCTGAATATACCGCCCTTATCAGTGGCTTAGCCGATCTGGTAGAAACTATTGAGCGCGCCGGCAAACAGCCTTCGACCTATAGTGTGCGAGTTTGGGGGGATAGCAACTTAGTTATTCAACAGCTAAAAGGGGCGTGGAAAGTCAAAGACCCCAAACTTGAACCGCTGCATCGCAGAGCTTTGGAACTATCAAAACGTTTCAAGGCAACCTCCCTCAATTGGCATGATCGTTCCAACAGCGTGCGCTTGCTCGGTCATTAGCTAAAATGAAGCGTTTACCGGTATATCTATTGACTGGATTTCTAGGTAGCGGCAAAACCACCCTGCTACAAAAGTTGCTGGGTTATTGTCGCGAACAAAGCTTGAAAGTCGGCTTATTGGTGAACGATTTCGGCGCGGTCAATGTTGATGCGCTTTTGGTAGGCGCAGCGCAGCGTGGGAATGAACAGATAACCATGATGCAACTCAGCGGCGGGTGTGCCTGCTGCACCGTTAGCCGCGAATTAGTGGTTGATATTCTAGAAATGACAATGGCGTATGAGCTTGACTTGATTATCATCGAGGCGAGCGGCGTAGCAGATGCGCTGGATTTGCTAGATCAGCTTACGATGCCCGGCTTATTGCGCAGAATTTATCCTGCCGCAGTGGTTTCGGTGGTGGACGGTTTGCGCTTTTACGACCTTGCCCAAACCATGCCGCTGGTACAAAGACAAGTTCAGTACGCCGATCTTTTAATATTCAACAAATGCGACCTCTTGGTAGGCGATATTTATGATAAAGCATTGGCAGAACTCCAGAAACTAAACCCCCACGCTACCATTCATCCTACCAGTTACGCCGAAATTGACCCCTCCCTAATTTTTGAGCGAATTACCAGCAACGTTGTTCCTCAAGAGCAAGCCAAGCATAATCACATGACTTTTCATGCTTGGGAACATGCTTTAACCAAACCGTTTGACCGTCTGAGTTTTGAAGCATTATTGTTACGAATGCCCTTGCAGATAATACGCGCCAAAGGATTTGTGAGATTTTTCGGTGAATCTGCTTTGTATCTGCTTCAGTATGTTGCCGGGCAGTATGCTTTCACATGCCTCGAAGATAGCAATGAAATTCAGCCCAAACTGGTATTCATCGGGCAAAACCTAAATCTTGAAGAATTAAAACGTAGCTTACAAGAGTGCGAGGCGTAAAAAAGGCGCATAGCTTTATGCGCCCTTGTTCAATATATGGCTGCTTATCTTAATTACGCTGCTAGTTTTTCCAAACCACAGCGATCTAAGATAGATATTGTATGGTTATCGATACTGATAAGCGACAGCTTCTGTAATTCCAAAAGCTTACGTGTTACCGTTACGCGGTTACTGCCAAGCATATCGGCGAGTTCTTGATGTGTCAGGTTCAAATTGATGGTAACATTTCCGGTTTCCTGCGCTACTCCAAACCCATCCGCAAGTTTTAACAACAACCTGCCGAGTCTCAAAGCTACGCTGCGTCCCAATATTCCTTCAATAAGGCTTTGAGATTGCGATAATTGGTTTGAAAAGCTTGAAATAACACATGATGCCAATAATGGCGAGGTTTCCATTAAGTTTTCGAGCGACTTTTCTTTAATAAATGCTACAACCGATTCCTGCATTGCTTCGGCATACACATCTCTAAAGTAAGTATTGGTGCCTTGGGTTCTGGCAAATACATCACCTTTGCCCAGAATAGAAAGGCTGATGGCACGCCCATCCTGCAAAATTTCATAAATCCGGACACTACCGCTTAACACAAAGAACAAACCCGGCTGGTAATCTCCCGGTTCTAGCACCAAGTGTCCTTTACGATGTTTTACTACTCTAAAAGAGGGAATTGATTTGATTAATTCCTCTACGGTCATGTTTTCCAGTCTGTGGCGCAAAGTACGCTCATATTCGGCAGCGCGTTCACGCTGAATTGCATGTTCCTCGTCGGTAAAGGATTCGAGTAACGTATTCTGCGCACGGCTACGCAGTGAGTTAAGTCTTTCAGTCAGAGGCAACAGCAGACTCGGCCTCCTCTCAAATATCGGAGTAGCGCTTAGAATTTCCCAAGACAAGTTAAAAAACTCGGATAAAGCCCGTAACAAAGCGGGTAGAGCAAGTCCCGCACGTGCCATAACTCTGCCTTCAAGATTGATTAAGCACAAAAATGCTTTATCATCTCCAGTTCTGAAGGCAATTAGTAGTTCTTTACATATCTCATTGTGACGGTCGGGGGTAGCTGAATCGTTGTGTGAATCACCCAAACTCTGCTTAAACGCTAAAACCCATTTTTGATAAACAAGAGGATGTGTCTGACAGATAGCCCTTAACAAGTCTTCAGGCATCGGTCACTTCCCTTCCTATTAAGCAATCCAACAAATATTGTCTCCTTATGGGGGGATTGAGACATTATTATGAACAACATCTAATTCACTCAGGTAGCATCTAATATAATAGTACTATAATAAACCTACTAGGTAAAACTAGTTGTAAAAACATGTAAAAGAATGGTCAAAATATAGTATAGATTATTTCGCTTTGGAAAAATCCATCACTATGATAAATTAAATAAATATTCAAATTTCATTATGCAAAAATGGAGGGTAGTTAGACAAATGCACAGGTCAGGATTGAAAGCTGGCTGTTTTTTTTCTCTGCTATTCTCTTTTTTATTGATGCTATTGCCGTGTTTTAACATTGCCCACGCTGAACAAGTTGTATTACCTTTCCAAACACCTTTATCTTCTATGAATAATTGCGGTAGTGGTGTCTCTACCGACACTCATTTTACTTTGGCAGCAACCGGTGATTTTTTTCCGCATCTAATTATCCAGCATGCCGGGGAATCTTTAGGCTATGATTATCTTTTCGATAAGGTACGACCTTTTCTCGCAAATACCGATCTAGGTTACACCAATTTTGATGGGGCGTTGCTAGAAGATGCGCCGCTTTCTGAATATCCCAACTTTAATTTCAGTCCTCAGCTTGCACCGGCATTAAAAAAAGCAGGAATTGGCGTAGTTAGCACCGCTAATAACCATATTTTGGACAAAGGCTTGCGCGGGTTAGATGCAACCCTAAAAGTGCTAGACAATAGCGGTATTCTGCAACATGGTACTGTCTCCGGTGAGGATGTAACAAAGCCGCGCCCACCTTACCTTCCGATCAATCTTTCCCGCAATGGTGTAAAAGTAAAAATCGGCTTCCTTTCTTTTACGTGGGGCACAAATGGGATACCAGACCCAAATAATCAGGTGAACTTGTTGTGGGAAACAAATGAATATGGTCGGCAAGGTAAAATTCGCCCGCAAGTCTTGGAAGCTATAGCCCAAGCCCGAAGTGAAACCGATTTTGTGGTAGTTGCCGCTCACTGGGGGCAGGAGTATAACTTTTATCCCGAAGAATACCAAATAGAAGGCGCAAAGCAAATGGCAGCGGCAGGTGCAGATGTTATTCTGGGCTCACAACCCCACACCCTCCAACCACTCGATATTATTGAAACAGGCAATCACAAAACACTGGTAATTTATTCACTGGCGAATTTTCTGGCAGCACAAAGCTGGAACCAGCAAGAAAAATTTACCAACACTTCGGTAATTCTATATGTAGGTTTCGCACGCCGAGAGGATGGTAAGGTGCAGCTAACCGGCTACCGTTATTTGCCGATTATGATGACTGACGGAGAAACGCGCACTGCGCCGTTTCCGGCAGAAAATGACCAACGTAGCGCTGCCCACGTGCGGGAATTGCTGCGTGACCCATCCGGTTTGCAACAATTCCCGGAGGCACCGCTCCCCAATCGGTTAGAAGTGTGCCCCACACTTTCTTTCCCCGAAGCTTCAGACAACACTATTAGAGGGGATTTTTACCGCTACTATACCACGCTGGGTAATAATTACACTCGTTCATTACAGGAGTCGGTAGCTATAATCGGTTTACCTTTGGGTAAGGTAAAGCGAGAGCTATCCGGGGATTGCAGCCAATATACCTATGTGCTTTATACCGAACGGCAACGCTTGGAACTACAGCCTGATACAGACTGGCCTTTCCGAATAGTTGGAACGCAACTTGGAACTGAGGTTTACAAAGAAAAATACAAGCTCACCGATGTTGAAAGATTACCGGAAAGTGAAATCGCTAGTGAGCTATTCCAGAATTTTTATCAAAAGTACGGAGGAGTGGTAGTATTTGGCTACCCCATCAGCGGAGAATTACGCGAAACCGACTCCGAAACGGGGTTTGTAAAAACGGTGCAATATTTTGAACGGTCGCGTTTTGAAACCGTTCTCGGCACAAGTGGCAACCCCAATCCTCTTTATAGCGTCCAACTCGGTTTGTTAGGCAAAGAGTATGCGGGAATAGAAGCACAGTGTACGAACCGTAGCACAGCTATAAACAAAGTAGTAGCCCAACCGCCAAAACCGGGTACAACTTCATCAGAGGTTAGAAAGATGGAAACTGCTTCCAAAAGTAGCAATTATAATGCGCTCTGGCAGGCGATAATCCTGACGATAATTCCGGGAGTGGTACTTTTATCGGCTAACCGAGTGTGGAACAAAATAAAAACAAAGCACAAACATGCGAAAAAACTGGCATTGCAAGCGAATAATTGGAAATACAATGAGGGGATTAAAAGTCGGGGCGAGAGGATTTGAACCTCCGACCACCTGAACCCCATTCAGGCTATATTTTCGTGCCGATTAAGGGGGTTACAGGAAAATGATAGCAATTAGAATAATAACAATTGCTTCTTAAGGCTCTTATTATCTCAAACCTGAAATAATTCAAGAAGTTTGAGGGAATTTGTTAAAGATATTTCAGATATTTAATCCTATAAGGTATTATCACAACGATCATACTAATTGTCAACTAGCAAAAAAGAGGTTTAATAGCCTGAAATTAGTTTTGTTTCATGCTATATTATCCCTGTAGCAACTTTCCACTAACTTTCTAACCTGAATAGAGGGTAAGAATGGCACAGAAGCCTATAACTTCTAATACGCTGTATTATGGTGATAACCTTAAAGTTCTAAGAGAATATTTCCTCAATGAGAGTGTAGATTTAATCTACTTAGACCCCCCTTTTAACTCCAGTAGAAATTATAATGTGCTTTTCAAAGATGAAAAGGGGCAAGATAGTAACGCGCAAATTACAGCCTTTGAAGATACATGGCACTGGAATGAAGCTACTGCAAAGGTTTATCATGAACTTACTACTGAAGCTCCAGACCATGTTTCAAAAATGATAGAAGCCTTGCATGACTTTGTGGGTGAAAATCAGATGATGGCTTATCTTGTTATGATGGCTATAAGGCTTGTAGAATTGCATAGGGTCTTAAAACCTACTGGTAGCCTTTACTTACATTGTGATCCCACAGCAAGCCACTACTTAAAAATTATTCTTGATACTATTTTTGGGGCGCAAAACTTCAGAAATGAGATTATTTGGAAACGGCAATCAGCCCATAGTGATGCAAAACATAAATTCTCTGATATAGCGGATATTATTCTATTTTTTGTAAAATCAAAAGATGCCATATTTAAACCTCAATATGGCGAATATGATCCCACTTATATAGAGAAGTTTTACCGATTTGATGATAATGATGATCGTGGTCGTTATCGTTTGGACAATATGACAAGCCCAAATCCTAGACCTAATATGATGTATGAATGGTTAGGTTATTCTTATCCGGTGAAGGGTTGGCGTTATCAACGAGAAACTATGCAAAAACTTCATGATGAAGGTCGGATTTATTATCCCAAAAAGCCTGATGGGAGTTATGATACAACCAAACGACCAGCATTAAAACGATATTTGAATGAACAAGAAGGCTCAATTATAACTAATATCTGGGCTGATATTAATTCACTTCATTCCTCTGATTCAGAAAGATTGAATTATCCCACTCAAAAGCCACTGGCATTACTAGAGCGTATTATTCAGGCAAGCAGTAATTCAGGTGATATAGTATTAGACCCCTTCTGTGGGTGTGGTACTGCTATAGCAGCAGCAGAAAAGTTAGGTCGTAATTGGTTAGGAATTGATATTACACACCTTGCTATATCTCTTAATAAAATTCGTATGAAGGATATGTTTCCAGATATTAAGTTCAAAGTTATTGGAGAACCCACAAGTATTGATGGTGCAAGGCAATTAGCTAGTGAGGATCGCTATCAATTCCAGTTCTGGGCTTTACCCTTTGTAAATGCTCAACCATTAGGAGCGCAAGCAGGGAGTAAAGAAGGTAAAAAGGGTAGTGATAAAGGAATTGACGGTGTTATCAGGTTCAAAGATGATGAAACTAGCAAGGTAAAACGCGCTCTTGTACAGGTGAAAAGTGGACATGTAAAGAGTGGCGACATTAGAGATTTAATAGGTACTGTTGAGAATGAAAAGGCTGAAATGGGCGTTTTTATAACGCTTGAACCTGCTACCAGTGAAATGAAAGCAGCAGCTATAAAAGCAGGATATTATGAATCTATATGGGGTAAGTTTCCTAAAATCCAGATTTTAACAATTGAAGAGCTTTTGAATAGGGCTGAAGTAAAAATGCCACCTACTAAAGTAAGTTACAAAAAAGCTCAAGTGGAGCAGGTACAAACTATTCAGCCTCAAATGGATATTTAAGATTTACCATGTATGTGGGATTGACCCACAAGGGGATATGAAGCTAAAGAAGGGCTGTTATTCTGTTAAGCAGTATGATTACACTACTTTTCAAAATAACAGCCCTTCTTGAGGTTTATAGAAGGAGCTAATAATTTAATACTAACAGTTAATGAACTATTGATACTAAGTATCAATAAGATGATACTGGATTACTTTTTATGCTGCTATAGCCCGATCACCATAAATCTTTTTAAGTAATAACCTGTAAAATTCTGAAGAATTATTAAAACCTGCTATATCTGCTATGGCATTACAAAGCCGATCCGATTCCAGCCCCTTAGCTCCAGATTTAAGAATATATAATGCTTCTTGCTCGCACTTTGAAGCCTTTTTCCCAGACTTAACAGCTTTTCCAGCATCTTTTATAAGTAGCTCCAGATATGCTGTAAGAAAATCCACCATTTTTCCTATCCTTTTACACTCTCATAACCCACAAGTGATGAAACTATTACCGTTTTACCGTTTTTACTGTTTTTATAAAACTTTTCTATATATTTTTTATTATGAAAAACTCTCATGAGAAACGGTAATAACGGTAATAACGGTAACAGAATTAAGTGTGTAGCTACATCTGTGGGTTACTTTCCAGCCTTTTTAGCCCTTTTACAAAAGTTTTATTCAACCTACCTTTGATAACATCTATACCTGTTAACGCTCTGAGGCATTTGCCTAATTTTTTATCAGTTATAGGCATTTTTTCCCCACTGTAATTACAAAATCTTACATAATCGGCGTAAAACTCTGAGAAAAGAATTTCCCCCGACCTGTCATATTGATAAAGCTCGGCTATCAAGGCGGAAACAGGATTACTATCCCGTTTTTCACTTTCTTTAGCCTCTCTCATTCTGTGGGTTTCTGGTATAGATTTACCGTTTGCTTTCCATTTCTGAAGCCCTTCTATCATCCAATTAAGAATTGCTGATTTTTCAGCCTTAAGTTTTTTATCTAAATCTCTATCCTGCTTAGATTCTTCTAACTCATTAGTACAAGGAAAAATCCTTAATCGGTTGAATAGTGCTTCATCTGGATCATGCAAGTCTGGTAAATAGTTTGTATCCAGCCATAACTTCATTTGTGGTACAAAAGTAATAGGGTCTTTGTAGTTCCTACGGGCTGTTATTCTTGAACTACCAGCAATATTTTTTAGAAGTGGAGCATTAAAAACTTGACCTGCTCCTGCTTCAGAGGCTATTACAATTCTTGCCTTTTCTAATACAGCCATTTCAGGACTAGCACTATTAGAGGCTTTAGTATCCCCCCATTTTGAATTGACTGTAAAAGCGTTTGTACCGGCATTAGCACCATAACCACCTGTTAAAGCATCTCCCAGTACATCCCTTATAGCCTCCACAAACTTGCTTTTACCAGTGTTGCTCTTACCACAAAGCACCATGATAGCCTTGCTCTCTGTTGAACCTGTAAGACTGTATCCAGCCGCAATTTGTAACACTTCAGCCATTTCTTTATCACCGTCTGTAAGATCATTAACAACTTTTTCCCACAAGTCACTATATTTCTGTGGGTTATATTCCACATTGCTAATCCTTGTTAGCTTATAGGAAGGGTCATGTGGCAAAAGCTCGAAAGTGCCAAGATTTAACACACCATTTTGAAGATTTAGCAGATTATCATGGGTGTCAAAATCTTCAGGATCACAGCCTAAACAATCAGGGTCTGTAGCTGTATCTATAGCAGCTTTTAACCTTTGATTTGAGCTTGAAGTAATATAGTGAGCATATACTTTTGTTGAATAGCGGAATTTAGCTTCAATTGAGGTATCTTCAGTAGCAGCATATTCAGAGCTTTCCAGCCTTATAGCTTCAGCCATTCGCTTTGCATAACCAATTAGTACACCTTTGTAAGCCTCTTTGTTAGTAGTCTCTTTCCAGACTTTACCAGTCCAATAGAGCCAAGTATCTTTTGCATAGGCTAGAGTATCTTTATAGAGAATAGACATGCGCTTTGCGTTTCCAATGTCTGTTAATTCTAACTTTCCAGCATCATAGAATAGCTTTCCAGCATTTTGAATACCTGCTTTTTCTTCAGGCTCTCGCATGGCGGTAGGAGTAGAAGTAAAAGAAGGGGTATAGCTGAATTGTGTATCATTCCAGCTTCTTTCAAACTCAGTGTCTAGCCTGTTTTCAGAACTAAATTTATCCCCTGAAAGACTATCAATAAGTTGTGCATATTTTTGCCCCTCTTGGTAGTTCTTACCTACCAATGGGTATAAATGATTAACTAGAGCCTGAAAAAATCCTGATCGGTCTTTACGGACATACTTTCCAGCAAAAGCCCGTAAAGAGCTTTCAACAGAATTAGATTTGTTAGAAGATGTGATAGGAAAGGTAATAATGTTACTGCTGAAGGCTTTAGCAGCCTCTACGGGCTTTGTAGCAGGGCTGTTTTCAAGCTCCTGCATAATCTCCAGTAATTCTTGAGTAACAGTATTGTTTTCTACCCTCTCAGGATATAGTCCCTGTTCATTTGTGGGTAAAAGTACCCTTCTAAGATAGCCATTTCTCAAAAATTGCGCTTCATTAGGTTTACTATTACCGACTCTAAAAGTTCCTGCTATAGACATTACTCTTGCAATGTCCATCCCTTCTAGTTTGGTATTTATACCTATTTGTTGGCAAGCACTTGAGAATTTATCCTCAAGATTGTGCGTTATCCACAATTTAACAGCATCATTAGCTAGATCATGAATCCCTTTAATCCCTTTTTCAAGAGGAACAGGGGGTTTAGGTAAAACAATAGGGCTTATAGGTATAATGATATGACAACCTGCTCCACTATCTTCTACTACAGAAGTAATACCTTTTTGAAGTAAAAGGTTATATAACATAGCCCCTACTGCATGGGATGAAGTGGGTTCAGCAGGGGTTTCAAAATCAATTGTTACATTGTCAATTCTGGTTATATCTTTAGTAGCAGGTTTACTACCTTCGGGATTTTGAAAAAGGTTAACCGCAAGCCATACAGCCTTACCATTTTCACTAACTTCTTGTGGGTTACTAACAGGGGGTAGCATTTTGCCATTCTTAGCAAAGAATTTGGCTTCTTTAGGGGTTTTGCCATAGTAGGCTATAGCACTATCAAAAACAGCCTGATTGAATCTGTCTCCAGCCTCAAAAATTGTCGTATTGTCAACAGATGATAAATTTGTTATCATGTTAATATACCTTTTTACCATTAAGTAAGGATCAGCCCTGAAGTGTTTGCATCACTTTCGGGCTTTTTATTTCTCATTTCCTCTAATCTTGCTAAAATCTTGTTAGATAAATGAGCTAGAATATAATGCTGGTAACTGTAATCATCCTTACCCTTTACGGGTACTGCTGATCGGATTTTAATTGCTGCTCTAGATATGTCATAATTTATATACTCAAGAGCCTTAAATAATTGATCCTCTCTTGCACTCTCTTTAACTTCTTCAGGCACAATACCATAAGAATTCTTATCAGGAATATAAAAAATATCTCTATACTCTTTAGACTTTTCAAAAGGCTTTTTCCCCTTGTAATTTTGATAATTCACACCCGTTAAATCCCTTTCCAGCCCCTATTAAAGAGCCATATTTTTCTAGCAATGCCTCTACAAAGAAAGCACTAAAACTCTTATCAGGGTTTTGCTCCTTTAGAAGATTTAAGACCCCTTCAACATCATTTACTTGTGCTTGTGGGACACTTACAGAAACAAAATGATGAAAGCCATATTTCCTCTTACGGGCTATAACAATTTTAGTCATTGGAATTCCTTTCCATAAACTACTATAATTTTTCCTTATAGATATAAGGTAATATCTTACATATAGTTTATCATGGGTTATGTCAACTAGCAATAGATAGAACTTAAAATCTATATAAAATCTGTATAAATAGGCATTTATGCCTAGTTAATACTATTGACAAGATGTCAAAACTGTGTATATTAGCAAATAACTGATAAAAACAGCCCCTTTACCTGCTAACCCCCATGATTTTTCCACATTGCTATTACAAATTTTCTTAATATCTCTTTTTGCGCTTCAGTCAATTCCACTACTGGAGCTACAGTACCTTCTATAGTTGTGTAAATAATAATCTTCATGGCTTCTTTTTCCTTTCCAGCAGGTGCGAATTACTTAAGAAAAGGGGTAAAATCCCACAATTGGAAAAATTACCCCATGTTAGTTTTTAGTCCTCTTCAAAGTTTGATAGCCCATAATTGACTGCTATGATACCTGCAATCTTACGGGCAAGCGACAATTCAAGGGGTTCATAAAGTGCCATGATCTGTTGTCGCCTTGTGGGATATACTGCAAATACTTGCCACCCAGTATCTAGCCTATGGAGTAGTAGGGAATTAGGCTTCATGGTTTTTATCCTTTCTGGTATCTTTTCTGATCCGGTTGATACAAGGAATCCTATATTGGTGTAATCATGCGCTAATACACTGGAAAGCAGTTTGATTACTGGAAACCCTACTGAAGTGCTAAACTTTGCAAATACTTCTTTACTGCCTTCATAAAGCCCTGTTAATTGCCAACCCTTATTAAGTGGAGCTAAATACAAGCCTTCTGGTTTCATGACAATTCCTCTCCTGTAATACGTTGCTAACAGCCCCTTCAAGGAACTGTTAATTGTTTTTAGACTCTGATATTGCGCCTTAATACTTCTTGTACTTCAGTGTTTTTACTTGCAAAAAGCCCAATTTATTACTAATGACAATGATTGTTGTCAAAAGAAGGCTTAAAATTGCGCCTTAAAACCTCTTGTACTTCAGTGTTTTTTGCTTGCAAGTTTCGCCCTGCTACCTCTCCATGAAGTGCTTTCACTATGTCTGAAATGGTTTTACCATCTAGGAACATTGATACTACTCTTGCATCATCTGGAGAAATAGCTTTAACCGATTGTAAAGGACTGGAAGCCTGATTATTTATGACTTCCAATTGACTTATATTTGACTTCCAATTGTCATTTATAGGGGGTAATATTTCGGCTGTTTGGAAGTCTGAAGTAAGTCTATTGGAAGCCTGAAAAGCAGCAATGGAAGCCACTTTTATTACATCTTGTGAAGTAGTAAGAGGGATTTTTACCAGTTCTATTACACCATTAGTGCGATATAAGAAAGCCTCTCCAGCTTGGAAGCTCTGTACGGCTCTTGCCTCTTCTGTGGGTAGTAATAGCCTTGCTTGATTTGCTTTCATTCTGTGTACAAAAGAACTTGCAAAACTATCTCTTAATTCAGTACCACCACTTGTAGAACCTTTCCAGATTTGACCCACAACAAGCGCAAAAATATTAACCTTGCGTCCTTGCTGTGATATATCTTGCAAGAGTTTTGCTACAAGCTCACCCATGCTAGTCCTGTAAAGGCTTGTAAATTCATCTATTGCCAATATGAGAGGGTTTCTATTCTCTCGATTGTGTAACCGGCTCTGTAACTCTCTACTTATAATGTCTAATACAGCTTCAATTTCATCAGGAGCTATAGCAGGTTTACAACCATAAAAGAATGAACTGTTAAGAGGCTCTAAAGTGCTTGCTAGGCTTTCCTCTCCACTATCGCCATGTGGGTCTATAATTAGGAATTTAGCCCCTTGCAAGGCTGATTGAGAGGCTAAAAATCTTACAGTAGTAGTTTTACCACTGCCTGAAACTCCTGCTACATTGGAGCTATACAAATCTTTCCAAGTGCCTTTAATCGGCTCTCCAGATGGTTTGTATCCAAGTATTAGACCCTCTTCTATTTCTCCAGTTCTAAGCAGATCGGCAAAGGTAGGAATTTTTACAGGTTCTTGTAAACTCACAAATTGGTTAGAAGTTGGAAGGCTGGCAATCTGACTACCATCTGTAACACTATGAGAACCTTTTACAATTACATGGGGCGAATAGTGCAAGGTATTAGGAACGGGCTGTAAAATGTTCCCTGCTTGTGGGTGTAGTATTGCTCCAGTTTGTAAAATTCTTACAGGGTAGTTTCCATTATTATCAGGCTGGAGTGTAGTTACTAAAGCATTTGCATGTAACTTTTCCAAGTGCCTTTTATGGCTTTCATTTGCATTAGTTTGATAGAAATAAGCTCCAAAAGCAGCTATAGCAAGAATTAAAGGGGTTAAAAGCACTATAGCGGTTATAATTTCCATTTATTGACCTCAATTTTTTGATATAATTTTGCTTGCTAGGATGATTGACCTCTCCTAGCACGTCCTAGAAGGCGCAAACTTCTAGGACTTATTAATTTCTGCCTTTAGGTGGTCTACCTTTACGCTTTTTAGTAAGAACTTTAGGACTATCGTTACCCCCTGTTATGAGTGTTATGGGTGATTTAGGTCTGTAGATTATGGAAAGTCTTTCAATATTGTTTCTGACATAAATTTCAGTAGTAGTAATTGAGGAATGACCTAACAATTCTTTTAAGTCCCAACTACTAACCCCCTGTTGTGCAAGAAAAGAAGCAAAAGTATGTCTAAGCATGTGAGCATAAAATTTAACCCCTGTACCTGCTCTTATGCGTCTAACAAGAGAATGAAAACCACTTATAGTAAGAGGCTGTAAATCTACTGTTACCCACAAGGAGCTATCTGGTTTCAAGTCTTTAAGATGGGGGTGTTTTATATAGTCTGAAAGGACTTTACGGCAAGCATCACTAAAAATTGCTACCCGTTTACCAGTTTTACCATTGACTGTACACTTTTGCTGTTTTAGGTCTAAATCACAAACCCTTATAGATAGTAATTCTCCTAACCTAATGCCACTATCTAGCAGGAGTGTAAAAGTTGCTAAATCTCTAAGCCCTGCAAAAGTTGTGAGTTTGTTTTCATCAGTAAGGAATTTCAAGATTTTTGATACTGATTCCAAATCTAAAGTCTTGATAGTCCTATCGGCTTTTTTCCGGTTATAAAATTTGACAGTTTTATTAAATGGGGTTTGAGGTATATAACCCTGTATTTCAAGCCATGAAAAGAATACCTTGACAGTATTGCCATAGGAATTTATAGAGGCTGGAGAAAGTATAGAGCAATTGCTACAGGCTGATCCCCAACGATTACTATTAGGCTCTCTTAAATATGTTACGAATTGTCGGGCTTCAATTGTAGTAACATCTCTAGGATGTGAACCTAATTTATCTGCATATCTGGTATAGTCATGCCACCACCACCAAAACTTGAGAACTTTATTAGAGTAATCTAATACAGTCCTATCCGATAAAGCATCAGCCCTGCAATAGTCTAACCAGACCATTATTAAGGTTTTGAAAGGGTCTATTTCTTGTGGGATTTTGTTAGAATCACATGGTTTTTTCAAAACAAAAAGCTCCAGTGATAGGAGCTTAAGAAGCAATTTATACTATTTGAAAGGGATGATTTTTGCTATAAGTCTGGCATTGCAAACGAATAATTGGAAATACAATGAGGGGATTAAAAGTCGGGGCGAGAGGATTTGAACCTCCGACCACCTGAACCCCATTCAGGTGCGCTACCGGGCTGCGCTACGCCCCGTTATAGTTTTTAATGCCCGCGTATTATACGTCTTTGCGCCGGATTAGTCAAGATAATTTCACTTCAGCTCGATTATAGCCCTTTAGGGCTTCCTAATAACCAAATCGCGCTTTACATCTCTCGTTTTTGCGCTTTATATCTTTGCTCTTGCGGTTTAGCGTGTCCAAGAGCAAATTGCCTTATACAAGCAAATTTCAGCTTGCTGGCTTATAATGTCGCTCTAATAATCCACAGTTCAGGAGCATAAGTGAAAACCAAAACATTTGACGGCGCAACCGCATGGGGCCCGGTTATCTTGTTGGTGCTGGTTGTTGCCAGTTGGGCAAGCGCCACTGTTGTAACCAAACACATTTATTTGAAGCATCTATCAACGCCCTTTACTATGGTAGCAGTCCGTTTTACCATCGCCGGATTGTTCGCCCTTTTAATTTACTGGCTTAGCACTCGGCGTACTAACTCAGCCTTGCCATTAGTAGGAGGGATAAAACCTTACCTGTGGGGCGGCATATTTCTGTCAATTTATATGATTGGTCTCAATACCGCCCTGATTTACATCAGCGCCACTTTGGGAGGAATAATATTCTTTGGCTTAAACCCGATGGTAGTCTTGATAGGGGGATATTTCTGGCTAGGGGTAAAATCGGGCTGGCGGCAAGTAATAGGAGTGCTAATATCACTAAGCGGAATCGCCATCGTTATAAGTGGTGGTGATATAAATAAATTGCTTCAAAGCTTAAATAGTGGAAATCTCCTGCCCGGACTGGCGCTCATGATTTTTGCAACCTTTGGCTGGGGATTATATGGTTTGTGGGGAAAACGACATACCAGCCCTTTACCCGGTGCAAGCCTGTTATCTACTGGCTTAAACCAACTAATCGGAGTAATTCCGGTATGGATATTGCTGATTTTGTTTGAACCAAACGGACTTTTTTCGCTTAGCTTTGAAGGATTACTCTATATAGCTTACGCCGGGATAGTCCCATCGGCGCTTGGCTTTGCGCTCTTCTACGCACTCCTCCGATATCTAAAGTTGGAACAAGTGGCAACCATCCAACTATTTTCCCCCGTATTTACCGAAGTGCTGGCAATTCTCTTTCTTAACGAACCATTTGGGTTGGAATTGGTGATAGGAACAGTGGTTTTATTATGGGGCGTAAGAGTGGCAACCGCCCCACGAAAAAAATTCGCCAGAATAGGTACTACTTAGGCAGAATCTAAGGTCTAGACCCTATATATAAATTTACGGTAGGCTGGTAAAATTTTCACAATGTGTTCAATTCATAACTTGAATTTGGCAACTGAGGCATATTAATATGGAACTTATGGCAGTGGGGTTAGATTGCAAGAAAGCCCCTCTCGAAGTCCGCGAGAAGTTGTCGTTTGGTGGTGAGCGTTTAAACGGAGCATTGGCGGCACTGGTGGCACATCCTCACATACTAGAAGCCGCTATTCTTTCAACTTGTAATCGGGTTGAAGTCTATTTGGTTGCCACTCACGCCCGACGCAACGATTTGCAAGCGGAAGTGCGGCGGTTTTTGTCTGAATACCAGTCTGTACCCGAAAATCAATTTGCCGAATATCTTTATTACCATCATGGAAGAGATGCTGTCGCACATCTTTTTGAAGTAGCCAGCGGCATCCAATCTATGGTAATTGGCGAATGCCAGATTCAAGGGCAGGTACGCGATGCAATTGAAATTGCCCGGAAGCAAGGAACCGCCGGGCGGGTGCTGGATTCAAAGTTCCGCGCCGCAATTAGCACCGGAAAACGCGCTCGAACCGAAACTACTATCGCTGAGTTTGGGGTGTCAGTAAGCTATACCGCTGTAGAACTGGTTAAGAAAAATGCCGGTTCATTGGAAGGCAAAGTTGGGATGGTATTAGGCAGTGGGCAAACTGCGAAATTAACTGCCCATGTACTAATGGCGGCGGGCGTTAGCAAAATATTGATTGTTAATCGTACCTTGAGCAAAGCCCATAAATTGGCTGAACATCTAGGTATTAGCAAGGAAAACACCTACGAACTGGAAGATTTATCTAAAGCATTGGAACAAGCCGATGTAGTAGTTTGCTCTACCGGTTCACCGTTTGCAGTTATTGAGCCGAAGCATCTTGAAAAGGTTATGCCCGGCAGAGTTGACAGACCTCTTTATATTGTTGATATTGCTGTGCCTCGTGACGTTGCTCCCGATGTTTCCGAAATATTAGGTGTACAGCTTTGGGACTTGGACGATGTAAAGAAGTTGGCGGACGAGAATCTTGAAAAACGCCGCTCTGAAGTACAGCGAGTAAAAACGATTGTCAATGAAGAGATTGAAGAATTCATGAGTTGGCTTGGCTCATTAGCTGTAGTCCCCACTATCACCACTTTAAGAAAACATGCGGATACTATCCGCCGCGCTGAATTAGAAAGAATACGCCACACTTTCGGTGACTTATCCGATAAGCAAGTGCATATGATTGAAGAGTTAACTAGCCGCATCGTTAACAAACTCCTACACGAACCTACTACAAGATTAAAAGAAGTTGCCACCAGCACCGATGCAGGTCGGTATGCTGAAGTGGTCAAGCATCTTTTCGCGCTGCAAGGAGCAGGTCATGAAACAAATTGAGTTAAAGGAGGCGGAAGAACCGCACACGAAATTGCCAAATAAAACAATTATTGTTGGTACTCGGGGCAGCAAACTGGCGCTATGGCAAACTAATTGGCTGATCGAAGAGCTTAAAAAAGCCCGTCCTGGTTTGCAAATCGAAACCCGCGTATTTACTACCCGCGGCGACCAAATTCAGGATGTTCCTTTGCAAAGTGTCGGGGATGATGGCTTTTTTGTAAGAGAACTTGAAACTGCTCTGCTGGCGGGCGAAATTGACTTGGCAATACATAGCCTCAAAGACCTCCCCACCAAACAACCGGAAGGCTTGCATGTAGCAGTTACCCCTGAGCGTGTCGATGCTCGTGATGCATTGTTCAGCAGAGGAAACATTAAGCTGGCAGATTTGCGGCAAGGAGCGGTCATCGGTACCAGTAGCGCGCGCCGAGTCGCTCAACTACGCAACTATCGACCTGATTTCCAGATAAAAGAATTGCGCGGAAATATCGATACTCGCATGCGCAAATTGCACGAGCAAGATTATGACGCAGTAATACTGGCAGCAGCAGGCGTAAAAAGAATCGGTCGTCTTGACGAAGCGGCAGAATGTATTCCATTAAATGTGATGCTTCCCGCCCCCGGACAGGGTGCGCTTGCGCCGGAATGTCGGGTCGATGACAAAGCCTTGCTGGGTATTCTAAACCTAGTTAACGACCGGAACAGTCTAATCGCAGTAAAGTGCGAGCGAGAATTTATGGCAGCGCTCGGTGGCGGTTGCCAAACTCCGGTTGGCGCGTATGCCGAAGTGATTATGCAGCGCCTAGTCTTGCGCGCTTTCGTTGGTAGCCCTGATGGCTCTCGGAAAATTCTGGTAGAAATTCAAGAACCTTGCGATGGTTCTTTAGCACAGGCTAAAGAAGTTGCGCTACGTTTAGCGGAGGAAGCGCTCAACAAAGGCGCACGCGAAATCTTGGATGATGCTCGCAAACAAGGCTATATCACCGAGAGAAAATAATGGATACTCAAAAAGCACTCCCGCTTGCTGGAAGGCGCATTGTAGTAACCCGTGCTAAAGAACAATCCGGTGGTTTATTGGAACATCTGCGCGAAATTGGCGCAGATGCTCTTGAATTTCCGGTCATCAAAACTGTTCCACCTGAAACTTGGGACGAAATAGATGGCGTAATTGCCGAGCTTTCCACTTACAACTGGGTGGTTTTTACCAGCGTAAACGGCGTTGAGTATTTCTGGCAGCGAATGATTGCGTCAGGAAAAGATAGCCAATCTTTTTCAGGGGTTAAATCTGCCGCGGTTGGCTCTGCCACTGCCGATTCTCTCCGTAGCAAAGGAGTTGAAGCGGATTTGATTCCCACGCGCTTTGTAGCAGAAGCCATTCTGGACACACTTGGCGAAAATTTGCAAGGACAACGTTTCATGCTGCCTCGCGCCGACATTGCGCGGCAAGTGCTGGTTACAGGGCTAGAAGAAAGAGGCGCAATAGTTACTCAAATAACAGCTTATCGCACTGTAGTAGGTGGAGAAAGTGGGATAAGCCCCTCAGATTTGTTGCAATTGCTGGAGCAAGGGCAAGTGGATGTGGTAACTTTTACCTCAGCCTCAACTGTACGCAACTTCGCGACTCGCCTTTCCAGCGTTAGCACCAAAACATTGCCCGAATTGTTAAAAGATAGTGCAGTTGCCTGTATAGGTCCGATTACGGCTAGTGCCGCCCTTGAGATGGGTCTAAAAATAGACCTTCAACCCGGAAAATATACCATAGATGAACTGGTAGTTTGTATTTCGGACTACTTTAACCGGGCGAGCGCTACCGTATAATCAAAATATAAATTTTGATTTTTCCGACCTGTGGATTAGAAGTTGGAGGTACAATATAAATATGGACGACAATAGTGCAACCAGAGGAGGTTCAGTTGCTACCCCTGTCACTGAAGGTTACGCTAACCCTTCTGCGTTAGTTACCCCTGAAGAACAGGAAATGAAACAGAAACTTGGTCTCAGGGGTGGACGGGTCATGCCCGAAGCGCCTGAACTGAAGGTCGAGTTTAAGCATAACGACACCAAGCAACAATTTGTTAAATTTAGTTTTTACAAATTAGACCCAGCTTTTAGACGCTTACCGGCAGCAGAACGTCAAAAGGGAGTTAATGAGTTTCTGCAAGCTATGGATGGTCTTTACCCAAAGGGTGAGTTATTGCGCCCCTATAGCCTGACGGGTGTGCGCGGTGATGTAGATTTCATGCTGTGGCATGTCGTCCCAGTAAACAAAGATGGCGAATCTCCCAGCGGGTTGGAACGTTTTCAGGAAGTAAACGCAACAGTATTAGGAACGGGGTTAGGCGCATACTTGACCGTACCTGTTAACTATACTGCTATGACCAAGCGTTCCATATATACTGAACAGCATTTTCACACTACATCGGAAAACGAGCGGTTGCGGGTAGAACCTTGGGGCGCTAAATACCTTTTCGTCTATCCATTCGTAAAAACTCGTCAATGGTACTTGCTGTCGAAAGAAGAGCGGCAGCGCGTGATGAACGAGCATATTATCGTGGGACACCAGTATCCAACCGTAAAGTTGAACACTACTTACTCTTTTGGTTTGGATGATCAGGATTTTGTAGTAGCATTCGAAACCGATTACCCGTCAGATTTTCTTGATCTGGTAATGGAATTGCGTGAAACCGAATCTAGTTTGTTCACGGTGCGAGATGTGCCCATTTTCACCTGTGTTTCAACTACGGTGGAGCAAATTATCAAAAACTTGGGTCTTTAGGCATCATTGCTTACGTCACAGGGGTCGGGGCACAATGCCGCTGACCCCATCATTTTTAATCGGGGAAAAAAGAAATGAGCGAGAAGCGGAAGGGTTCAGCAGATTTATTTGAAGCAGCCTCCAAAGTTCTTCCCGGTGGTGTCAACAGCCCGGTAAGAGCATTCAGGGGGGTGGGGGGTAATCCCATTTTCATTGAGCGTGGCGAAGGCCCGTTCATGTATGATGTGGATGGCAACCGTTACATTGACTACGTCTTAAGCTGGGGCCCTTTAATACTGGGACATGCCAACCCTATAGTTGTAGAAGCTATCATCCGACAAGCGGCGCGAGGTTCGAGTTATGGTGCGCCTACCGCACTGGAAACTGAACTTGCAGAACTCATTATAGCGGCTGTGCCATCCATCGAAATGGTTCGTCTGGTTAACAGCGGTACCGAAGCTACCATGAGCGCCCTAAGATTGGCACGAGCTTACACCGGACGCAACAAAATTATCAAATTCACGGGCTGCTATCATGGACATGCCGACTTCCTATTAGTCCAAGCGGGTAGTGGTGTTGCCACATTGGGCTTACCCGATAGCCCCGGCGTAACTGCGGCTGCCACTGCCGATACTCTCACCGCACCGTACAACGACCTAACCGCAGTTGAGGAGCTTTTCGCTGCCAACAAAGGGCAGATAGCCGCCCTTATTGTAGAACCTGTCGCCGGAAATATGGGTATGGTAGCCCCTCAACCCGGATTCCTTGAAGGCTTGCGGCGTATTACCGATCAAGAAGGGGCAGTCCTCATTTTTGACGAAGTGATGACCGGCTTCCGAATCGGTGGGGCAAGTTGTGCGCAGGGCAGGTATAACGTTAAGCCTGACCTTACCACTCTAGGCAAGGTCATCGGTGGTGGGTTACCGGTTGGCGCATATGGCGGTAAGCTTGAAATTATGAAACATGTAGCCCCGTTGGGTTCGATGTATCAGGCTGGAACTCTCAGTGGTAACCCATTGGCGATGGCTGCCGGTATCGCTAACCTCAAGGAACTATTAAAGCCTAGTTTCTACCCACAACTAGAAGCACATGGGAAATTGCTGGATGAAGGCATGAGTCAAGCCCTAGCACAAAGTCCCGTTCCGGTGCAATTCAAACGCATTGATAGTATGTTTGGGATATTCTTTACCGCTCAAGAAGTGGTTGATTATGCCAGCGCCAAAACTGCCGATACGCGCGCTTATTCTGGTTTCTTCTGGGGCTTGGTCGAACGGGGCGTTTACTTCGCACCCAGCCAGTTTGAAGCCGGATTTTTGAGCATTGCCCATACTCCGGAATTGATTGCTGAAACTTGCGCGGCTGTTAAAGATTGCCTATCAAATTTGGCAGTTACTGCTTAAATAGGGAGGAGCTATGCTAACCGAGAAAGACTTGGGAATAGCGCAAAAACACGCCAATCTCAAAAACCGACCTCGTCGCACTCGCCGCACCGAAAATTTGCGACGGATGGTGCGCGAGACTCATTTGTCGGTTGACAATTTTATCTACCCGCTCTTTATTGCCGAAGGGATTAACTCTCAGGTGGAAATCGGCTCAATGCCGGGGCAATATCGTTGGTCGTTAAAAGACCTTGCGCGTGAAGCTGAGAACATTGCCAAATTGGGTATTCCTGCGGTTTTGCTCTTTGGCATCCCTGACTTTAAGGATGAAATTGGTAGTGAAGCCTATAACGATAATGGCGTAGTTCAGGAAGCGGTTCGCATAATCAAAAAGGCTGTGCCTGAACTGGTAGTTATTACCGATGTTTGCCTCTGCGAATTTACCAATCATGGTCACTGCGGAGTGGTGAACAACGAAGGGTATGTGCTGAACGACCCAACCCTAGACTTGCTCACACGAATGGCAGTTTCACATGCTGAAGCGGGCGCCGACATCATCGCCCCTTCCGATATGATGGATGGTCGAGTAGGCGCTATCCGGGAAGGTCTCGACTCTAACGGCTTTGATAATATTCCGATTATGTCCTACAGCGCAAAGTTCGCTAGCGGATATTACGGACCATTCCGCGAGGCTGCCGATAGTACCCCTCAATTCGGCGACCGTCGCAGCTACCAGATGGATCCACCCAACATTCGCGAAGCTTTGCGCGAAACCGAACTGGATATTGCGGAAGGCGCAGATATGATTATGGTCAAACCTGCGCTGGCTTATCTGGACATCATCAGCCGCACGCGCGATCGCTTTGACCTACCGCTGGCAGCTTACAATGTCAGTGGCGAATACTCAATGATAAAAGCAGCGGCACGTTTGGGCTGGATTGATGAAGAACGTGTGATTCGCGAGACTTTAGTTTCGATAAAGCGAGCAGGCGCGGATATGATTATCACCTACCACGCCAAAGAAGCTGCCCCTTGGTTCTCTAGATAATTACATAAATCTTTCCCTTATATACCATAACAACGGCTACGGAGAAATTCCTGTAGCCGTATTTTTATTGCGATTACCGCTTAAATATTCTGTAATTTGCAAATTAATATGAGGCTAAATATGCAAGGCTATATTGCATATTTTAAGGTTACAACCTTGTTACAGTATTAGCGAATTTGGTTTTAGGTTTGTAATAATTATTGACTTGCCAATTCACATTGCTATAATTTTAGGAATGGTTAAAATAAATTAACTTCGCGTTTACCTAAGCTACATACTTAATAAAAGAGGGCAATCAAACCTGCTGGTTCAAATGCAAATCTTTTATGTAGTGCGGCTTAGCCTTCGTAGCGAATTAGTTTTTTACGCAAAGAAAGTGATAAGTCTAATCACCAATTCATAGTCTTGAGTTTGGTTATTTTTCCTTTCAAAAAAAACAGTAGTAAAACCGAGTTGGGCAAATAGTATCTGCACATGCATAGTAGAAAGTTTGGGAAACATGGGTATATTAAAGCAGCCTGTACCTTATTATTTCAGGTTTAGTCCAAAATTTTGGATTTATCAATTAGCTCTATATTCGCTGGCAGGATTAATTTTACTCTTGCCGGGTATCGCTAGAGCAAGTGGAAATGTTACAGACTGCATTAATTACTCAAGCCCCGGCGGGTTAGGCACAGCCCTCGCCGCTGGTGGTAACGTGACGTTTAGTTGTGATGGAACAATCCTAATCCCCGCTACTATTGCAGTAAATTCTACGGTTACTATTGACGCAACAGGACACAATGTTACCCTCGATGCACATAATGCCTTTCAGCTATTCAATGTAGCAGCAGCCGGCAACCTAACATTGACTAACCTCACCCTCACCAATGGTAAAGCGGTAAGTAGCAATGGTGGGGCTATAATAAGTTCCGGCGCTCTAACTATTACTAACAGTGCTTTTACCAATAATCTGGCGATAGGCACAAATGGGGTGGTTGGCATCGGTGGTAGTTCCAGTGCATGTAATGGCGGCACAGGGGCTAAGGGCGGGGAAGTAAACGGCGGCGCTATTTACTCAAGCGGCAGCTTGACTATTTCCAATAGCACCTTTACCCGAAATACAACTCAAGGTGGAAACGGCGGTAGCGGACAAACTTTGACCGTGACTTGCACCGATGGAAACGGCATTAACGGCGGGAACGGTGGAAACGGTGGCGCTGCAAATGGTGGCGCTATATATGCAACCGGAACAGCCTTTAACATTACCCGCACCACTTTCAGCAACAATCGGGCTGTGGCAGGTTCAGGTGGAAATGGGGGGGTCGGTAGTAATAGCACCAGTTACGGTGGTACAGGTGGAACTGGCGGAAACGGCGCAAATGGGGCTGGTGGCGCTATATTTGTTTCTGCGAGCAGTATTAATATCCGAAACAATACCTTTACCTCAAACTCGGCAATTGGCGGTTCAGGCGGAAATGGTGGACAAGGTGGTAATGGTCCCACTAATCCTCCCGCAGGTATGCCATATGGTCCCGGTGCAGGGGGGGGCGGAAACGGCGGGAACGGTGCGGCAGCAACCGGAGGCGCAGTATCCATCATCTCAACTTCTAGTATTGTAAGCGGCAACAATTTCGCGCTTAATAGCGCTACGAGTGGTGTAGCCGGCGCATTAGGTCCGATTGGCGCAATAGGCGCGCCAAACCGCAGTCCCGGTGTAGCCGGAAGTAGCGCATCCAGCAACGGTGGTGGGCTTAATTTAATTGTCGGTACTATAAACTTAAATAACGGGATTTTCACCAGCAATACACCCAATAATTGCGCTGGAGTGGCAACATTAGCTACAACCAATATCAAGGAATATCCTGCACCCGCTACTTGTGGTTTGGGAAGTATAGTAACAAATGATAAGCTCTATCCTTTTGCAACCTCAATCTCTTTAGCCCTTGCGCCCGGTAGTAATCTAACTCAGGGACAGGTAGTTACATTTAATGCCACGTTGAGCAATCTCGAAGAAGAGTCACATGGCTTAGTAACCTTTAGCGATGGTACTACAGTATTGGGAACCGCGCCGCTTATCGGCAATACAGCTTCTTTCTCAACCTCCAACCTGAGTGTAGGCGTACATTCTATTACCGCAAGTTTTGGCGGAGAAGAGGATTATAGCAGCAGCACTTCACCTGTCCTGAGCATTACAATAAGCCCGGCAACACCAACGGTAACATTGGCTTCATCGCTAGCCACCGCAACCTATGGTCAAGCTGTTACCTTCACGGCAAATGTTACGGCAGGTGGTATTGCCCCAACCGGTAGCGTCACTTTCTACGACAGTACAACCTCGCTTGGAACCGTGCCGCTGTCGGCTGGCAGTGCCTCTTTAACTATCTCGACTCTAGGAGCGGGCAATCATCCGATAACTGCGACTTACTCAGGGGATAGCACGTATAGCAGTAGCACTTCAACTGTGCTTACCCAACCAGTTAGCCAAGCAACGGCAACTATTACCCTCGCCAATTTGTCGCAAACCTACGATGGAACGGCTAAAAGCGTCACATATACCACTTCGGTAGCTGTACAGAACGTGCAGATTACTTACAGCCAGAACAACACTGCCGTACAAACGCCGATAAATGCCGGAGATTATCAGGTTACCGCTACTATCAGCGACCCTAATTACACAGGTAGCAGCAGCGCTACGTTGACGATTGCTCCGGCTACTTCAAGCATTACCCTAGTTTCTTCCTTAAATCCTGCCAAAATATGGCAAACGGTAACGTTTACCGCAACAATCAGCCCGGCGATTGCAACGGGTAGTGTCACCTTCTACGATGGCGCAACTACTCTGGGAATTGGCAATATAAATTCCGGTGGACAAGCTACTCTGGCAACTAGCCCACTGGTGGTTGGTGGGATTCATCTCATCACAGCAGCTTACAATGGCAGTAACAATGTCAATAGCAGCACCTCAGCCTCACTAAGTCAGGAAGCAGTTGACGGTTGGGCGGGTGCAAAAGAGATACCGCTTAGCCCGGTTGACTTGAATACTGTAACCGGTAGCGCCAACCAAACGAATACAGTAGCAGTTGACTCGCAATGGTTCAGCATTCAGGTTCCGGCTAACGGCAAGATAACTGTGACTTTGCGCGGCGCTGGTACAACCCTTGACTTACCATATGATATGGATTTAACGCTGCACAAAGATGTAAAGGCTGAATACGACGGGCTGAACAACGCCAGCAACACCGCTACTACACCCGTTAATCCGGTGCTACAAACCGCTAAGGTTGCAGCAATGGAATCGCTACCCATGTGGACGTGGGAAATGTGGACTTTCCCCATGTGGACGTGGGAAATGTGGACTTTCCCCATGTGGACGTGGGAAATGTGGACTTTCCCTTCGCCAACCACAAATAGCGTTTTCACGCCTGATACTAACGTACCAAGCGGGTACAATGCGGTGCCGTATATTGGAGCGCAAAAAACCAGCCTCGTGGCGGCTTCCGCTCAAACCGGAAACATGCCTGAATTAGTAGTGAACCAAACCGGTAATAATTCCGGCACATATTACCTGAGAGTTAAGAGCAAGAACGGTGGAGTTGGCAATACTTCATATCACATTGATGTCAAAGTGGAAGGTAGAAACTGCGAAGGCTTCACTGCCAGTACCCCACCAAGTTACACCAATACACAAGCCAATACAGTAGTCGTGACCGATTACTCGCAATTGCCCGGAACAGCCGATGAGAAAACCGCCCTTCAAGCTAAGCTTACTCAATTTGTAGCTCGTTCCGAAGTGGGGGGGGTAGTGGTTGATCTCAGCGCCAATAAAAGCGTACAAGACGCGCGCGCAAAAGCTAACCAGTTTGCTTTCTGCCCTCTCGCCCAGAATGCGCTTGCTGCTGAAATTAAAAGCGTGGTTAGCAGTTACAAGCCCCGCTACATCGTATTGATAGGGGCAGACGATGTAATTCCGTTCTATCGCTACCTCGATCAGGCAGCCATCGGCAAGGAAAGCAACTATATACCCCCGGTGGACGGCAATAAACCTGCCGGAGTAGCCTTGCAAGATAACATGGTGCTAGGGCAGGATTACTACGGGCAAAGCCTTGAATTTAACCCCGGTAATCAAGCTGTGCCAATTCCTGATGTGGCTGTTGGGCGGTTAGTCAGCACCGCTGCCGATGCCACCAATATGATTACCCAGTATCTCAATACCAAGGGGGTAATCGCGCCCAAGTCGGGCTTGGTCACCGGGTATGACTTCGCAACCGATACCGCTAATCTGGTTAAAAGTGATTTAACTGCTGCAATGACCCAACCGAATTGCGGGACGGCTACAACCGCCCCTTGCCCGGTAGTAGATAGTCTTATCTCGGATACATGGAGCGCGAACGACCTGAGAGCTAAATTTATCAATACCCAGCACGATTTTATATTCTTAGGCGGTCACTTTAGTGCAGGCGGGACAGAAGCAGCCGATAAATCAGTATTGATGGCAGCCGAATTGCTAAACTCTTCAACCGACCAGTCAAATTCACTGCTATTAAGTATCGGTTGCCACTCAGGCTACAATATTCCTCTCAATGGGTTTATTAACAATTATTCACCAGACCCGGATTGGGCTAAGGCTTTTGCTCGTAAGGGTATGACCTCTGTCATCGGTACGGGATACCAATACGGTGATACGGACGTGATTGCCTACAGCGAAAAACTGTATAGCGATTTGGTCAAGCAATTGCATACTGGTACAGGGCAAACTCAGATTACTATCGGGGATGCGCTGGTAGCAACCAAAAAGCACTATTTGGCAACCAATAGTCCGATACAGGGTGTTCATGCCAAGGTAGTGATTGAAGCCACCCTGTACGGGTTGCCAATGCTTGGGGTACAGCTTACCGGAACTACTCCTGCTTCCGATACCCCGGTCAGTTTGACCCTAAATGCGGCAAACTCCAACCTGAATTATGCCGATTACAACACTGGGCAGATTACCACAGATACCCATACCGTAACATTGGCGAACAATGCTAATCAGTCACAGACTGTTACTGCCACTTACAGAAGCGGCAAAGATGGCACAGTTACAAACCCGCTGGAGCCGGTACTTCCGCTAGATATGAGGAATGTAACCGTTTCAGGGCAACTATTGCGTGGCGTGGGCTTCCGAAAGGGTGATTATGTGGATACCACCGGACTATTCCCGTTGGTTTCTTCTGCCCCTACCACCGAGCAGGGCTTGGCGCATCCGACTTTTAGCTCAAACTACTTCTATCCGGTAACAGTGGCGCGACCTAACTACTACGATGCGCTTAGCGATGGCGCTACCACCCGTTTGGCAATTACTCCAGTTCAGTATAAGTCCGATTCCTTAAGTTCTATTACCGGCACGCAACGCCTATATAACAATCTGGGCTTCCGGCTATACTACGGTAGCACAAACGGACTCGCCAGCCCACCCGCTATATCCGGTGTTAGTGGTGCAAACAATAATGGTAGCCTGAGTTTCTCGGCTAAGGTAGTTGGGCAGCCTGATATTCAGGAAGTTTGGATTACCTATACCAGCAACGCGGGCGCGTGGTATGGCAAGTGGGATTCGGTGAACCTGCAACGCTCCGCCACTGATCCTACTCTATGGGTATCCGATCCTAACAACCCCTTAACGTTGGTAGGGCAAGCGTCTGACTTGCGATTTATGGTACAGGCTACCACCGTGGATGGTCTGGTTTCGCTAGATACCAACGGCGGAATATACTACAGTATTAACGGCGGTCAGACAGCACAAAACACCACTATAACCGTACAAAATCTGCCTGCTTCAGTAGCTACCCAGAGCCAGCCTACGCTTCAGGCTACCCTGAAAGACAATAACCAGAATCCATTGGCGGGTAAAACCCTCGTCTTTAATCTGGGACAGCAATTTGTAGCAGCTACCACAAACGCGAATGGGGTTGCGTTGGTAACTCCTCCTGCACCTAATACAACAGTAGACCCTACAAAACCGTCTTTCTTGATAAATCAAACGCCGGGTACTTACATTGCCAATGTGTATTTTACAGGCGATGAGAGCTATCAAGCTTCATCGAGCACGTCACAGCAACTTGTGATCACCAAGCAAGCAACCCAATTAAGCCTAACTGCTCCGGCTTCGCTGCAATATGGCAATATCGGCAATAGTGTGTCAGCAACTTTAAAAGACGGTAATAACAAACCGGTTCAACAAAAGTCAATCCTCTTTAAAGTTACTTCAGGCACTTTATCCTTTGCTAAAGCCGTTAGCACAGGCGTAGATGGAAAGGCAACGCTCGGCATTACCCAATGGCCAGCGGGGGATTACACTTTAACGGCTAGCTTTGGGGTTCTGGACAACGGGCAAATATCGGATCAATTCTATAATAGCAGCAGCGCTTCGGTAGCCTTGCATATTGACCCGACACCTTTAACCATTCAAACGGTTGATTCCAATCGAGTATATGGGCAGGACAATCTACCGTTCCAGGTCACTTACACCGGATTGATACCGGGTGAAACTGCCAATGTTTTAGGTGGAACGCTGGCATTTACCACCGTAGCGGGAGCAACAAGTGTACCGGGCGTTTATTCTGTCACACCATCCGGTCTAACTTCAAGTAACTATGCAATAACCTTCCTGCCCGGAAACCTGACCGTAAATAAAGCCAGCAGTTCCGTGGTAGCCAGCGTTATTGCTACAGGCACTACTTTCGGTTCAAATGTAGTTTTCAATGTCACCGTCAACCCTGTAGCGCCGGGTTCTGGTGTGCCGACCGGAAATATAACGCTATTGGAAGGAACCACCGTTATTGCTACTTCTACCAACTTGGACAGTAGCGGTAAGGTTACTATAACTGTTAACACCTTGAGCGCAGGCTCACACAAAATTAATGTGCTTTACAATGGAGACGGCAATTTCCTTACAGATACTGCCACACTGGATCAGGCTATCAGCATTAACAAAGCCAGTTCAGTTCTAACTGTTACCAGTTCGGTATCACCCAGTGCTTTCCTTAACCAACCGATAACCTTTGTTGCAACAGTAGCGCCAACAACCACTACACAGGTATCCCCAACAGGTTCGGTGATTATAAGAGAGGGCAGTACAATTCTTAGTACAGTAACTTTAATTGGCGGGAAAGCCAGCTTTACCACTGCCACTTTGAAGGTAGGCTTGCATAATATAACTGTTGATTACAACGGAGATACTAACTATCAGGGAAGTTCTGCGACTCTGGATCAGAAGGTACGCTATCGAGTCTGCGTCAACCCAATGGATGATAGTGATAATGATAATCCCGTTACTTGTAATACCAGTTATACCAAAGCAAAGAAGGCGGGTAGTACTTTACCAATCAAAGTACAATTGCGCGACTTCAACAATGTCAACGTATCTTCAGCTACTATCGTTTTGAAAGCGGTGGACGTTGATGGTGCACCTGTCTCCAGCAGCGGCAAAGCTAATCCGAATAACCTATTCCAGTGGGATAGGGACGCTAAGCGTTACGAGTTTAGCCTTAAAACCACCGGACTAACAAAGGGTAGTCATACCCTGAAATTCCAGGTGGTCGGTGACACCAATATTGATTATCTGGTACAGTTTACGCTCAACTGAGCATTGTATAAAATAACAGGTCGAGGTATAACAAACCTCGACCTGTTTTCTTTTTGCCAATAAGTTCTGCTTATTTTTTCCAGCCAGCCACAAAGGCAACCGCAGCCTCCTGCGACATTGCTTTTCCTTTTTCCCAAGCAACCGCCCATTCTTCCTCACCATAGGCAAGACGCGCTGGTTCAAGTCGCTTATTCAAGGACTCTTGCTCACCCTCCGAAAGAGGCACTTCGATTTTATCACGGATAGCTTTTGCGGAAGCTGCCAGAATAGCGGTGTGCTCTGGCAACTTTTCGGCAGCAGCAATACCCGCCAAATATTCCAGAGCGTATGCTGTGCCTAAAGGATTTCCTAATTCTTGGTTTAATGCCAAACTTTGCATTAGATAATTAAAAGCTTGGGTGTAATCACCCTGATCAATTAACAAATCGCCTAAACTGCTTAGAGTAACAGCCGAACCGGATTTATCGCCTAAACGCTGCTGTACCGATAGCCCTTCTTGCATATAGCGGCGCGCTGCCACAAAATCGCCTCGGTCTTTTGATAAAATCCCCAGATTGTTGAGCAATACACTAACCGCCCACCTATCACCTAGTTCTCGAAATTGAGCAAGGCTCTGTTCGGTCAGGCTGATTGAAGCGGCAATATCGCCTTGTGCGCGCGCGACCACTCCCATATTGGTGAGTAATTTGCTCAGGTTGGGTTTATCACCCAATTCTGCCATAATAGATTGGCTTTCAAGGAAAAGCTGTCCGGCAGTGGCATAATCTCCTTGCCAGAGGGAAGCAGTACCCGCACCACGCATAGCTAACGCCCGCACAGCCAATCGCTGGCGATAGTCAGAAACAGTGTTTGCCACCTTAAGGCTTTCATCATAATAATCGCGGGCTTGTTTGAATTCGCCCTGCAGGCGGTAACCATCACCTATCTCGGTTAAGGATTTACTCACGCCCGCCGCATCTTTTAATTCGGTGAAGGCTTCCAGCGCTTGGGTTAACCACGGTTGGGCTTCAGTATAGCGCTTCTGTTTAATCAGGTAGCTACCCATTACACTCAGCGCGAAAGCTTTGGTTTTGAGATCGTGATTTTGTTCAGCCATCTGCAAGCCTTGCCTAAAGAGTTCCTCAGCTTCGCTCCATTGGCTTACCAGTTCCAAAACCTCACCCAATTTGAGTTTTACCCACACTTGCTCAGGCGCAGGAAGTAGCGGCAAAAGCCTTCGATAGTATTCAATCGCTGCCGTATTAGCGTAGGTAGATTGGGCAGTTTCTCCGGCACGCCGCAAATACAAGCGTTTCTTATCCTCTCGTGGACTAAGATAGTAATGATACGCCAGTAAATCCACATACTGGTCGATATTATCCTGATACTGTTGTTCCACATAATCGCCCAATCTACCGTGTAAAAGCTCTCTGGTAGAAAATGGCATGCTCTCATAGGCTACCTCACGAGTAACTATATGGTTGAAAGTATATGCCAGATCGGGTTCAGGTTGCTCAAGAGGAGTAAGATCAAGACTGCGCAACTCTTCCAGTTCATGTTTAAGGTTTTCAATGTTCTCATTATTAGGAAGCAACTTTCGGAGCCATTCCAACTTGAAAACTCGTCCGATAACGCTAGAAACCTTGAGAATGATCTTCTGAGTTTCGCTGAGACGGTCAAGGCGACTCAAAATCAGGCTGTGCAAACTGTTGGGCAATTCCAGTTGTTCAAGTGATTTCGGGTCATTAGGGTCGATCTTTAAGTCGCTCATGTAATTCAGGATTTCCTGTATGAAAAATGGGTTGCCCTGAGCGCGATTAAAGATTGATTCAATAACAACTGTAGGGATGAATTCATCTGCCAAACCTATCTGAGCGATTTTCATTGTTATAAAGCGTTTGCCCTCTTCGGGATTCAACTCATTCAAAGGTATAACGCTACAAATAGGCAATTGAGTAATCCGGGGAGCTTGTAAATATTCGATTTCAGGGGGACGATAAGCCAAGACTATCAAAATCGGGCGATGATTTATAGCCCTTCCTATATTTTCCAACAAATCATGCGAAAGTGGGTCAAGCCAATGTGAATCTTCTATTATCAGTACCAGCGGCTTTTTGAGAGATTGTGCTCGAATACAATCTACCAGCAAACTTTCTAACGAGGCTTTCCGCAACTTGGCATCCAAAGTCTGGGTTAACTCATTTTCTGGAATAGGCAATTTTAAGACCGCTTTAAGTAATGGCAACCGATTAACCAAAGAATCATTGATGGAGCCTAGATAATTTTCCAACGCAATTATTTGCTCTTCCAGCGTTTCATTCTCGGACAAACCAACCTTGAAGAAATTTCGCAAAATTCCCTGCCATGGTAGGTAACTGTTGTTAGTGCCGTATGATTGGCATTCTCCGAGGAAAACATCCATATTCTTTTCGGACACAAGGCGAACGATTTCCGCCACCATCCGAGATTTACCCATACCCGCTTCGGCTGTAATTGCAAGGATTTGTCCATGACCTTCCAACACCTGCTGAATTTTTTGCCGGATAGTGACTAAATCATTTTCGCGCCCAACCATCGGCATTGTATTGTGAATTTGAGTGTGAGACAGAAGGCTTTTTTGTTCTTTAATATCCAGCAAACGATAGATTCTAACCGGGTCGGATTTACCTTTTACAGTGATCGGCGATAAACTCTCCCACTCAAATAGTCGTTCGGTAGCATCGCGTATTTTTCCGCTTACCAATATTTGTCCGGGTTTGGCAGCACCCATCAAACGAGCTGCTAGATTCACTTCATCACCGAGAACCCCATAAATATGGCGGGCTTTACTACCGACTGTACCGGTTCGCATCGTGCCACGACTGATACCAACCTGAACATCGGTTAACCAGTTCAATTCGGGGGGGGGCGAGGAAATAACCGCGAGTGCAGTTCGAGCGGCGCGCTCGGCATCGTTCTGGTGCGCCAAAGGAGCACCAAAAGCTACATATAGATAACTTCCCTTATCACCAATAGTTAAATCCTCCAGATTACCTTCATAATCTTTTAGGATCGAATGTAGCCATCGAATATACGAGTCGAGTTTGGCACCTGCATCTGGGTCATTATCATAGTCAATTCCACTGAATTTGATAAACAAGGCTACTGCCGGACGCAATTCAGTCAGGAAATCGCTCATCCCTGCTTCGAGGCGCTGATAAACGGGGCGTGCCACCCATGGGCGCAGCAAATCTCGCGGCACGGCTTCTTCATCAACAATGGGCCACGACCATACCGGAGAGAGTTCTTTTAATCCAGCAACAACTCCAAACGATTCCTCGCTATCATGGTCAATTCGCCATTCGGATACTTCAATACAATCCTGCAAAAGCTCGAAAACCTCACGGGAAATGATAATATCGCCCTTGTTCGCTTGATGCTCAGCAACCGCAATTTTCGCCAAGGTTGCGCCAGCAAGTGCATCGAGAAATTGCACTTCCGGGTCGCCCACTACAAAGCGACATACCGAACCGGAAGCCACGGCTACTTTCAACGCGAGGGGCAGTTCTTTTCCAGCGGGGGTTTTTACCAGCGCAATCCGACTCATAGCCTCCTGCATTGCTATTGCGGCAGTAACACTCCGTTGAGAGGCTTCTTTTGGGTCGCCATCAAACCAGCAGGTAATAGCATCACCGCTAAAATAAATTACGCTGCCATGATAATTATGAATCTGGGTGATTAATGCCTCATAAACACCGTTTAGATGATGGGTAAGCTCTTCTCCACCTCGGCGAGGTCCTAATTCTTTGGCTAGTGTCTCGGTAAGCGGAGTGAAACCTGAAACATCGGCGAACAAAGCCGCTCCCTGAGTTCTATATGGAAGGGTTGTACCATTAACTAGGGCGAGGTACCGATCAACCGGTAGGTAAGGTGCAAAGGTCATTTAAAAGCTCCAGAGACTATTAGTACCCAAAAAGTCGGAATTAAAATATAGTATTAAGTATAATACTTTAATACAGCTAAGGTAAAGGTATTTTCACTTTATATAAATCTAAATTAAATTTTTGTAACTTTCAGAAAATCCTGAACAATTCAGGTAGATAATTGAATTCATGAATCTTTCAAAAGTATGAATTCAGAGATAGAATAAAGAATATAGTGGGAAAGTTGGGCTGCAAAAAAGGGTGGATATGATCAACAATTAAATGTGCTAGAAGACGGCGATTTCTTCGGTGAAAGGGCATTAATTCAAAAAATCCCACGCACCGCCGAAGTTCGCACCTTAACCCCTTGCGTTTTCTTGGTATTATATAAAGACCAATTCACTAATATTATGGAAAACTCCCCTCAAGTATTGGTCAAAATCAGGGAAATAATGGAAACAAGATTATAAGAGATGACTCAAACCTATAAAGCAGCCTTGCTGGAATCAAGCGATTATTGGTTTGAGGAATTTATAACCCGGCTTTTATTATGCCCTCTAACTTCGACTGGTTTTGCATTTGCCATTTAGGAAACTCTCGTGGCAAAGCAAGCGCCATGCCATCTCCAATACTATTCATTTTATAGCTCATAACCTTGCTGCCTAATTTTGAGAGCGCATTGGTAGGCAAATAGCGCAAGAATTGGGGAACTTCAACTTCTAGCCTGATTTGCGCTTTGTAATGTATTTCACAGCGTTTGCCATTTTGGACGAACTTGGCATAGCCGGTAAACTTTCCGGTAAAATAGTTTTCAGGATGAGATTTGCGGATTTTCTTCAGTTCTTCCGAGCTTATAGGCACGGGTAGAAATTTTAGCACGTATCCCTCTAGTATTTCAGGTTGAATATCAAAAAGAACGTGCATTTTGTGACCTGCCACTATATCGGCGGAATAGAACATGCGATATCTATCTTCTGAGAGTTGTATTATCTGCTCTACTTGTGGCATGTGCGGCAGGGTATAATTAAAATCACAGAGAAAAGCGTAAACAGCCTCTAAAGGGGCGTCTATCTTGAAAATTTTTGAAAATACCCCATCAACACCCATGATAAATGTCATAAAATAAGACCTGACTCCTGCTTTATCGAAGCTGAACTAAGCGACTTGAACTGAAAATAGCTATTTGAGTTTGCGCGATACGGTAACATTGAGTCCGTCTAATCGCACAAAAGTAATAAAACTACCTCATCAAATATTTTACTCCGATTCTGCGGGTAACACTATTATTCGCGAGTTAACAAAGCAAATAGAAATAGAAACGGCTCAATCGAACCGTTTCTATTAGCTACATTTATTCCAACGGGGCAGAAGTTATATTTTGGCTAACTCATCTCTGTTTATTATCTCATCAACGCGGGTAAACAATTCGCGAGGGATTTTGCGGGTTTCGCCTGTACCTAGACAGAAGCAATATGTGCCTTTTCCTGCAATACGTTCCACTGTCACATGAAATTCGCCTGCCACTTGAACCGAATCCGTATAGCTCTGCACCATCACATATTCGTGACCTACAATCTTCATAAATTGCTCGGTTAGTTCGCTTGTAATTCCTTCTGCGGGCAAGCCCGGACCAAAAACCCGTATACTGGCGCGCAAACCATAGTTGGTGTAAGACGGGGCAGGTATCAACAATATCAAAGCCGGTTCATGACCTACCGGAGCAGTAAAACTGAAATGTGCTACATCATCGCCTTCGCCTAATCGCCCGTAAACGGCTTTTGACATCTCCGGCTGTTCCAATTTGTAGGGTTCATCCGGATTTGCACTCCCGTTATCGTTAAAAAACGGTACGTGCAAACGCAAAGATTCGATTAGTCCAGCCACTACAAGTCCCAAATAAATCACAACTCGCCACATACTTGGTCCTCCTGATAGAAATTTTGCGAATAAGATGCCTTACCAGCATCTAGCCAATTGCAACTTAGGGCTTTACAGCTATGACATTTATCGGGTACATGATTTCGCGGAAGCCTCGTTCGGTAGCTTGCGTATATATCTCATTCTTTATCTCGTCCATTATCGACTCCGTTTGCTCTTGGCTCAAGCCTGATGACCAATAAGCATTAGTGGAACGGAACATCGTGACGATTAATTCGGGTGGAATATACTGGTAACTCTGCCTTGCCCACACATCAATTATTTGGAATCCAGCTTCTTCAACCAAATTTTCAACCGCTGAAACCGTATTCCAAGCCACCTCACTGTCATGAGCATGTGCAGTTCCATAGCCAATCGGCGGAGTTAAACCATATTTTGACAATACACGACGGCGTACACTCATTTGGTTTTCACGTGCGCCTGCCCCCTCGAAAAGCAAAGCGATACGTCCGCCCGGAACCAGCACTCGGTTTAATTCTTGCAAAACCTTTGCCCGGTCTGTCATCCAGTGGAAAGCATTATGACTGATAATAAGGTTAAAAGAATTATCTTCCAGCGGTAATTTATGCCCATCGCCTTCCAACCAAGTTATAGGGTGATCAAGTTGAGCCGATTCTGCCCGCGCTTTCTCTAACATCTGGGGAGATAAATCCAAACCTACGATCTTACCAACCTGCGGGTATAGTTCCAAAAGCATAAATATACCGATTCCGGTACCACAACCTAAATCCAACACTGCGTCTCCGGGATTTGGAACCGGATCAAGATCAACCAGCAAATGTCTTACACTGGAGCGTTGGAAATCTCCCCCCGGCGTTTTGTGATAAACATTGGAAGCGCTTTTGTAAGCTGCCTGTATTCGATCATTCTCAGTTGAGTGTGTGTGCATTATTAACATCCAATCAGCAAGCTAAAGATTTTCTGGCAATTAAGGCAATAAGTATTAAGGTATAGCTTTTAGTAACTTAACACTTGAAGTAATAATCGAAAGTATCTCACGCTACAGGCTTATCAGACATTCTTCACGCAAAGTCAAATTGGTGGGATAGCAGCGTTAACAAAAGGATGGGTAATTATACGAAAGGCTTGTGAGCTATCAACAAATCGGATTGTTCTGGGTAAGGCAAAGAGACGGTTTCAAAGGAACGAAACCCGACAGTTTGTAGCCACTCAATCAATTCATCGAGGGTTTGCGCTCCCCCTGCTTCGGTGGATAACAACATGTGCAGATCATAAAGAGTGGCTTCAAGGGGACTTGCTTTGTCAGGTCCAAGATAAAAGCCACGAATCACTATCACACCACCGGATTTTAGCGCACTATATACTTTTTGCAAAAGAGCTAGGGCATTCGGTGGCGTTTCACTGACGAGTACCCCAAACAGCAACGCCATATCAAAACCTGTACCGAGCTCATCTTTCCTGAAATCACCTGCTCGTACCTTGACTCTATCGGCAACAGCAGATTGTGCGATAACTTCGAGAGCTACGGCTGCCGCTTCCGGTAATTCAAAAACAAGCGCTTCTAGCTTGGGGTATGTTTCTGCCAGCGCAATGCTATACCCGCCATGACCCCCTCCTACATCTATAACTTTAGCAATTTGGGTGTCCTGATGTGGCAGGTAAGGTGCAAGCCCAACAGCAATTAACGGACCTACAAAACGGGCAGTGTCGAGTAGCGCCATTTCAAAATTGTGCACCCATTGAGTGTTATTCTCTTCATGCAAATTTATTGTCGGGCGTTTACCGCTCTTTACTGTTGCCGTTAAGTGAGACCACCGACGGTAGAAAGCACCCTCACGTTTTAAAATATTGCCCATATAGCGAGGCGCACCCGGCAAAAGGCAATCGTGCGCTAAGTCTTCCGCGAAATACAGGTCACCTTGTTTTCCAAGCAGTTTCAGCGCCACTGCCGCATTTAAGAGCCGCGCCATAGCAGCAGGGTTGGAACCCGTCAATTGTGCCAAGTCTTCCGCGCCGCTGCCTTCCTCTTTCAAATGCTCAAACACACCCAACTCAGCACAGCTTATCAAAACCTGTGTTGTGCGGTAGCCTTTTATCAAATCCTGTAAATAGCGACGATTGTCCGGTTGGTGCATAGGTTTTATCCTCAATTCAAAGTTGTAATTTTAAGGGATTTTAACCGCATTGCCGAAAGCTGGCAAATAAAAACCCCTTCCTCAAAAGAAAGGGGTTAGTAAGCAGATAAATTCAGATTCTAAAGACCGATATCTGTAACCTTCAGGCGAATTACTTCCACCAGTTCGTTTACTGCGGCAGCGCTTTTCTTAAGAGCAGCATCTTCTTCAGCGGTCAATGTAATCTCGATGATTTGCTCAATGCCGTTAATGCCGAGTTTGCAGGGTACGCCAACGAACAAGCCGGAAATACCGTACTCGCCTTCCAACAAAGTAGCGGTGGGCATAATGCGCTTCTTGTCCAACAGGATGCTATCCACCATTGCGGCTGCCGAAGAAGCAGGAGCGTAGTAAGCGCTGCCGGTCTTGAGTAAGGCTACAACTTCTGCGCCACCATTGGCAGTGCGTTCGCAAATCGCTTTAACTTTTTCTTCCGGTAAAAGTTCGGTGATCGGAATACCGGCAACGGTGCTATAGCGCGGTAGCGGAACCATTGTATCGCCATGACCACCCAGTACAAAAGCGTTTACATCTTCAACCGAAACGTCCAGAGCTTCGGCTATAAAGTGCTTGAAACGAGCCGAGTCCAGCACCCCTGCCATACCCATTACCCGATTCTTAGGGAAGCCACTGGCTTTCCAAGCAAGTTGGGTCATCGCATCGAGCGGGTTACTCACTACTATAATAATGCAATTAGGAGAATATTTAGCTACGCTTTCGGTAACTTGTCTTACGATACCAGCGTTGGTATTAATGAGGTCATCACGGCTCATACCGGGCTTGCGAGCGATACCGCTGGTTATAACTACTACATCGCTATTGGCAGTTTCTTCATAACTGTTAGTGCCGATTACAAGACTGTCGTAACCTTCAACCGGGCCACTTTCGCGCAAATCCAATGCTTTACCTTGCGGCAAGCCTTCGATAATGTCCACCATCACTACATCATAAAAATCACGCTCGGCTAACCGCTGTGCAGTTGTCGCACCAACGTTGCCAGCGCCGATTACAGTAACTTTTTTGCGTGCGCCCATAATTTGCTACTCCCTCACTCAAGTATATTTTGTTATTGTTCATTTACAGTTTGCAACAAAGTTCACAATTCGGGTCAATTCTAGCGCAACATTATTCAGTTTGCAAATTGAGACTTTGATTATGCTCATAAAATTGACAATTGCGATAAAATAACAATGGTTTGGGTTTACTTAGGTTTTCACAACTATTAGGAGTATTTTATGCCGGGTATTTCTTTTGATAGAGCTGCGGGTTTTTATGATGAAACTAGAGGCTTTCCTGAAGGTGTTCCGGAAAACATTTGCAAGGCATTGGTTGACTATACCGCTGCAAATATTACCACACGCTTTCTGGAATTAGGTATTGGAACCGGACGTATTGCGCTACCCTTTATCAAATCCGGCTATGACTTTACCGGAGTGGATATTTCATCTGAAATGTTGAAACGACTTGAAAACAAACTAGCGGAAGAACTTGAACTACCAAAATATCGCTACAATTTACAAGTAGGGGATGTAACGGCGCTGCCTTTTCCAGAGAACAGTTTTGACATTGCAATAGCGGTACATGTAGTACATCTGGTAAGCGATTTGGCACAGACTCTCAAAGAGGCAAAAAGAGTATTGCGCAAACCGGGGGGATGCCTGGTTATTGCCCATGAGCAGGCTGTTGAGGAAGCAGGAGAGTTATCACCCGAACAAACAGTACGCCAGAAATGGGGCAGGATTTTGGCGGGCTTAGGTTCTGATCTACGCAAAAAACGGGAGAGAGCATGGCACAGCGAGGAGATCAGTATTTCGTATTTGCAGGAGTTGGGAGCAGAAATCGAAAAAACAAACTTACTAGAGTTTGAATTGAAGCCGCTATCACAGCGTGAAATGGCGAATCGGCTTATAAATCGCATGTACAGTAGCGACTGGGAACATTCGGATGAAATTCACACCCAAGCGGTAGTCCAGCTTAATAATTGGCTGGCTAGCGAGGTGGAAAATCCTGACAAACCATATAGTGGCAAGGTCAGTTTCCGTGCAATCATCGCCCGTTGGTAAGACCCTCAAATAGCCTTGCCGCTAGGTTTTAGATATTCAGTAATACCTTGAGGCTAGAATGACCAAAAGCATGCTCAAAAGCTCTCATGCCTTCTATCAATGGAAACTCAAAGCTAACCATCGAATTTAAGTCTACCAACTTGCGTTCCATCAGGCGCAATGCCGCGTCGAATGGACCACAACGCGAACCAAGCAAGGTGATTTCATCCACCACATACAGGCTCATCGGCACTGCCGGAGTGCCATGATAGGTGCTTTTAAGGACTATAGTGCCACGCGGACGGACTAGTGCTTTAGCCATTGCCAGACCAACTTCATTGCCGGTACACTCTACCACCAAATCACATTCGCCCCCGACCTGTTCACGAATGTCCTTTCCTTCTTCAGGCTTTATATAGCGCACCCCCTGACGAGCCACAATTTGCCCTTTTTCGGAATGGCGACCTAGCACAGTTAAATCAGCCCCACTCAGGCGCAATACCTGCGCTACCAGCAAGCCGAGTTTGCCATCGCCGATTACCGCAACTTTGTCAGTGGGACGTACATGTAGCTGGTATAAAATCTGGCAAGCCGCTGCCAACGGTTCGGTAAATACTGCCATTTCATCGGGAATGGAGTCGGCAACTACAAAGAGATTTGCAACGGGTAAGCGCAAGTATTCGGCGAATGCGCCATCGCGACCGAAGATGCCAAGAGTGGTTCGATTTGGGCAATGGGTATGCCTACCGGATAGGCAGGTTTCGCAACGGTAGCAAGCGGCGTTTATATCGCCAACCACGCGCTTTCCAAGCCAATCCTTCTCGGAGGACGTGCTAACCTCCTGCACCACCCCCACAAATTCATGCCCCAATACCCCATGAAAATCCAGATAGCCTCTGGTAATCTCAAGATCGGTATTACAAATACCCGCGCGACTCACTTTTATAATTGCCTCACCGAGTGCAAGTTGTGGTTCAGGATAATCAGTTTTTAGTTTTAATCTTTCGTCATAGTCAAACAATAAAGCTTTCATCGCAAATAATCCTCCCGTATTAGCTTTAGCCACAAACTGCACTACGTTGTATAATTATAAAACAAACTTGGATGCGACACCACGAAACCACCGGGAGAAAACCATATGGAAACTAACGGGCAAAAATTCGGCAAAGTGGATTATTCACCGCTCAAGCATTTGAGTCTTTGGGAAGTTTTTGAGCAACAGGCTAAGAAACACCCAGAGGCAGAAGCATTAGTTTTCAACCATACCCGGCTAAGCTATCGGCAAGTATGCGAGAAGGCACAGCACCTTTCAACAGGTTTGCATGCGCATGGGCTTGGGAAAGGAGATAAACTGGCGTTGATACTGCCGAACTGGCTCGAATTTGTGATTACCTATCTGGCTACGGCACGTCTTGGCGCAATTATAGTCCCCCTCAATGTGCGCTACCGTTCTTCTGAAATTGAGTACATGCTACGCAATAGTGGCACAAAAATTGTAGTCACTTGCGCCGAGTTTGGTGATTTCGATTTCGCGCATTTGTTGAAAGAGCTAAAGCCCCAATTGCCTGCGCTGCAATTAACGGTGGTAGTAGGTCAACCGGAAGGTGGGCATGGTTTGGTATCGTGGGAAACGGTTTTGGGTGAAGGCGCAAAAGTAGCCCTTTCTGCCCCTGCCCTTATCGAACCGTCCGAGGATTTGCTGGCAATAATGTACACCAGCGGCACTACCGGAATACCAAAGGGCGCGATGCTTACCCATCGCAACGTTGTAGAAAACGCGCTTACGGTGGCGGAAATGCTAGAAGTAATTTCAAGTGACCGATTTCTCGGCTGTGTTCCATTCTTTCACATCTTCGGCTTGGGACCCACTATTGTTACAGCTTTAGGCTGTGGCGCATCGGTGATATTGATGGATATTTACAAGCCTGAAGAAGCTCTTTTATTGGTTGAAACGGAACAGATTACCGTCAAACACGGCGTACCGACTATGTTCATCTTGGAGTTAAATAACCCCAATTTCAGCCGCTTTAATCTTAGCTCTTTGCGAACGGGCATAATCGCAGCTGCACCTGCTCCGGCTGAAATCATCCGGCGTATTCGCACCGAAATGAGTTGCGAGATTCTCAGCGCCTACGGTTTAACCGAAACTTCGCCTTGCCTGACTATCACTCGTGCCAATGATTGTAATGAAGTACGTGAGGAAACAGTCGGACGCACTTTACCCGGCATGGAAATTAGAATTCTGGATGATGAAGAAAATAAAGTACCCATAGGCGCAGTTGGGGAACTGGTCTGCCGCACGCCCGGTCTGATGAAGGGCTATTATAATATGCCGGAAGCGACTGCCAATGCAGTTGACCGAGACGGTTGGTTCTATACCGGGGATTTGGCTACTCTGGATGAGGCTGGCAATGTGCGGATAGTTGGGCGAAAGAAGGAAATGATAAACCGAGGGGGCTTGAAAATTTATCCCCGCGAGGTGGAAGAGCTATATTATAAGAACCAAAAAGTGCAGGAAATTGCCATCGTGGGTTTGCCCGATCCGGTATTAGGTGAAATTAGTTGCGCTTGCATCAAACTGCGTGAAGGAGTACAAGCAGATGTAGATGAAATGCGCCAATACATCAAAGAGAAAGTCGCGGATTACAAAATACCGGACAGGATTCGATTTGTAGAGAGCTTTCCAATGACAAGCAGTGGAAAGATTCGCAAGGTACAGCTTAGAGAGGAACTCATCAAAATTAATGGGTAAAAAACAGGAAATCGACATAGGTTATGCCACCCGAATGCTCCAACATAGCCCGGTTTGTCTGCTAACGGTTGCTGCAAAAGGGAAAATGGATATTGTACCGATAGCATGGTTGACACCGTTAAGTATGCAACCTCCATTAATAGGAGTAGCCATCTCTCCACGCCGTTATAGCCACGACTTGATTAAACGAGCAGGAGAATTTGTGCTTAACATTGCTCAAGCGGATATGGCACGACAAGTCGAAATATGCGGGGCAAGCAGCGGCGAGGACACCGATAAATTCCAACGCGCCGGGTTTAACCTTGCCGAACCTAAACGAGTTAACACGCCCTTAATTGAGGAGTGTTTTGGCGCAATCGAATGCGGTTTGATGGAAATGGTAGCCCTCGGCGACCATACTCTCTTTGTAGGGCAGGTCTTAACAGTTTGGGCAGATCCAAAAGCATTCGACACTTTCTGGAAACCAGAACAACCTGAAGGTCAGACGCTACAACATTTCGGCGGCAGTTATTATGGCATAGTCAAAGAAAAATTCGTGGTATAATACCGTTCCATAAAGCTTGGGATATACCTACGCAGAGAGGAGATTCTTCAATAATGGCGGACGCGCTACATGATTTTGGTGCTATAGATGAATTAAAACCGGAAGCAATTGGGATGCCGGGTAACCGACGCTTCAGAGTTCTATTCCGAGAAGGAAAGCGCTCAGCTTGTTGCTGGATGGAAAAAGAGCAACTCGGCGCTCTTGCTGATGCAATAAACGAATTACTGGAACAATACGAAGGCGGAAAGAGCCAAAAAGATCCAATCGCTACCGGGGTATATCCTGAACCTTTCCAAGTTGAAGCCCAAACCGGGAGATTAGCGCTTGGCTATAACGAGGAATCAGAGCTATTCATTATTTACCTCTACGACCTTGAATCTGAGCAACAAGCAATTGACAAAGCTACCACTCAGGAAGAAGCTGAAGAATTAGCAAGCAACATTCTACCTATTATCCGGGTAGAGGCTTCACGTACTCAACTGGAAAAGTTCTACCGAGAAGCAGCACAGGTAATTAGCTCAGGACGAGTACAACACAGCAAGAATGGGCATATTCCCTACCAGAACCAGTAATTTAATCAAAGTAAAAGTAAAGCTCCCCTTTTTAGGGGAGTTTTCTTTATAGCTTCTTTGAGTAAAATGCTAACAAACAGCAAATATTTGTAGCCTAGTAGATGCCTACTTTCCCCTTCATTGTTATAATGTTAACTGTATAGGCAATAAAGCTGGTGAGTGACTAAATAAGCGAGGAATTTGACCCATGCTTGCAAGTCACTCCTTAAAGCCGGGCAGACTCAAAATTGTTAAACAACAGGAGGATGGCGATGAGCATCGAAGGGTTAACCGCTTCAATGTCAACAGACGAAATTTTACAGGCTTGCCGGGATTACACCTTGTATGATTGGTCAGCGCAAGCGTCGGTCAAACCACTGGCAATATCCCATGCTAAAGGCGTTTATCTGTGGGATACCGATGGCAAACGTTATCTTGATTTCAATTCACAGCTAATGAATGTCAATATCGGGCATTGCGACGATCGAGTAATACGCGCCGTCTCAGAGCAAGTTGCAAAACTGCCCTATGTGCTACCAGGGCATGCTACCGAACCACGCGCCGAACTAGGCAAACTGCTCAATGAATTAACCCCCGCCAGCCTCAGTAAAGCCTTCTTTACCAACGGTGGAACGGAAGCAGTGGAGGCGGCTATTCGCATCGCCCGCACCTATACCGGACGACACAAGATTATTGCGCGTTACCGCAGCTATCATGGCGCAACTTTCGGCGCAATGTCCCTGACAGGCGAGCCGCGCCGTTGGTCTTCCGAACCTGGCATGCAGGGCGTAGTGCGCGTGCTTGACCCATACGAATATCGCTGTAATTTCTGCAAAGGTGAAGGCGCATGTAACATGAACTGCCTCAACCATGTGGAAGAAGTAATTCAGTTTGAAGGTCCGCAAAATGTAGCAGCAATTATCATGGAAAGTGTAACCGGAACAAACGGGATTATCATCCCACCGGACGGCTACTGGCAAGGGTTGCGTGAGCTTTGCGACAAATATGGAATTTTGCTTATCGCTGACGAAGTAATGGCAGGATTTGGACGCACCGGAAAATGGTTTGCCATCGAGCATTGGGGCGTACAACCGGATATGATGACGATGGCGAAGGGCATAACTTCGGGATATGTCCCGTTAGGTGCATTGATGGTATCGCCTGCGATAGCCGAGAGATTCGAAAATTCGCCGCTACCGTTCGGGCTTACCTACAACTCCCATACTTTGGCATTAGCCACCGCCATTGCTACGATCAAGGTTTACAAGGAAGATAACCTGATAGAAAATGCAGCGACAGTGGGGAAATTCCTGAAAGCTGAGCTTGAGAAACTGCGCGACAAACATCCCTGCGTGGGAGATGTGCGTGCAATCGGGCTTTTCTCGGTTATGGAACTGGTCAAAGACAGGAAAACGCGCGAGCCATTAGTACCGTTTAATCCAAAACCGGCAGAGATGGGAGTAATGAATCAGATCGGCGGTTTCTTGCGCCAAAACGGAGTGCTTGCGCTAGTTCGCTGGAATAGCATTTTCTGCAATCCTCCACTATGTATCACCGAGGAGCAATTGCAGGAAGGTTTGGTATTATTGGATCAGGCGTTGGACATCGCCGACAAATCGCTTGAAAGTTAGATTTTCTATGCCATAGCGTTGAAAGTCGGACGCAGTTCGCTGCGTCCCTCTTTTTTATTGTCTAGTCCTTATAGAATTGAAGTTGGAGTCAGCATGCCGGATATTCCTTTTATTATAGATAGTCATCAAGATATTGGATGGAACGCCAGTTTTGGACGGGATTTTTTTGAAGAAATCAAGTCCTCGCGTGAACGTGTAAATGATGCAGCGATTTATGGCGAGCGGTTGGTATCGCTGCCGGATTTGCTGGCTAGCCCAGTGCGCCTTGTGATTGGTACTATCTTCACCTTACCAGAAAGAGCCATCAGTATTGTCGGAGAGAGTCTCTCTTTCTCAAACGCTGAAGAAGCCCACGCACAGGGCATGTGGCAAGTTGATTTCTATAACAGGGTCGCGAGGGAGCAACCACAGGTCAAGCTTATTCGCAACCTTATCGACTTGCATACGCACCTGAAAGAAATCAAGGATGGCGCTCAAAAACTCGGCATTATGCTGTCACTTGAAGGAGCAGACCCGATTCGACGGCCAGATGAATTGCAACAGTGGGTTGATAAGGGCTTGCGGCTTATCGGACCGGCTTGGAAATCTAATCGTTACTGCGGTGGAACGGGTGAACCGGGACAGCTAACCCCGCTCGGAGTCGAACTTCTCTCCGAAATGCAAAGGTTGGGAGTCATTCTAGATATTAGCCACATGGCGGAAGAGAGTTTCTACAATGCCCTAGATGTGTATAGTGGCGTAACCATTGCGAGCCATGCCAACTGCCGCAGCATCGTTAACACAGATCGCCAGTTATCAGATGATATGATCCGCCGTTTGCTGGAACGCGATGCAGTTATAGGAGTTGTATTATACGATCGTTTTCTTGTAGCTAAAGAAGAAGGGCGTAAAGCCACGCTTGAAGATGTGGTGCGGCATATTAGCCATATCTGCGAACTCGCCGGGCACACCCGCGCCATTGGATTTGGCACAGATTGGGACGGAGGGTTTGGGGCTGAATCGATTCCGGAACCGCTAAAAGGTTTGAACGATTTGCCTTTAGTTGGTGAAGCGTTGCTGAAGCATGGTTTTAGTGACGAAGACATCAGAAACTTTTATCATGCCAATTGGTTAAGGGTTCTTGAAAAAGGGTTAGCGCATTTCGATTAACCAGTCACACTTAGGGGGTTGCAAGTTATTCTCTCCCCAACTGTAACTCCTTACTTCTCCATGACAGCTAATGGTTCTTAAGCCCTAGTCTGAAATAGGTCTTTAGGCTTATGTAATTCTCACCGTTAGTGGCATAATGGGATGGGCTAATGTAAGGCTATTAGATTTAGCCTATGGCTCGATGTTATATCTCGTTACTTTTCTTACAATGTTACCAGAGCTAATCGTTAGTGAACAAACGGTAGTAGGAATAAAAACGAGGATAACAATGAAAAGCGTGTTTGCTATTAATAATGACCTATTTATTGAAAATAATTCTTTTTACGCAACCTTCGGTAATTTGGCAAAAATAACAAAGCCTGCAAGCGACGAAGCTAAGCCGGTAAAAAATAATACAATTAATGTGCTGTTGGTAGACGACCTTGAATCTGTTCGGGAGAGTTTGCGGATTATTTTGACTCTCGAAGATGATATAGAGGTGGTGGGGGAAGCTACCAGCGGACCAGAAGCAGTGGAAGTAGCACGTCAGTTACAACCGGATGTTGTAATTACGGATTTGGAAATGCCGGATGGTGGGGATTTTGACGGTATTGAGGCATGCGCCCAAATTAAACAAGAAAACCTCGCCAGAGCGGTAATTATTCTCACCATTCACTCGGATTTTGCCAATCGCAAGCGCGCCGAAGAAGCCAACTGTGACCTTTTCCTTGAAAAAGGTTTAAGTTCGAGCGAATTAGTAAAACAACTCCGTTGTTGTATTAAGGATAAATAATAAAAAGGCGGGCGTAAAACCCCGCTTTTTTAATTATCCAATGGAGAATGCATCAAACCCGAACCGATATAATTGCTTCGCTTTGTATTCAGTGAAGTTGGAGCGGGCGTGCCATAAGTATGGTGAATGAAGCCCATCGAAATATCGCAGATATGCTCAATAGCCTTAATATTCGAGTTTTTACGGCGAGTTCGCATAAGATGAATATAATAAGAAACGCCGGTTTGGTAAAACTGATTCACCAGATTTACCTCAGAAATATTACTCACCACTAAGACCGGAATATGTGCTGTGAGCGCCGAAGATTTTAGCTTGTAACTTAATTCAAGCGCTTCCAAAGCCTTATTCGAGTCGAGTTCGATTATAACCAAAGCAGGCTGCGTAAAAGAAATATCCTCCTGTGTGCCTAGAACTCTAGGTTGCACATCAAGATAATAACCATATTGGAGTAACCTTGCGCCTAGCAAATCAAGACTAACTCCGCCCGTTATACAGCCTTCTTCAGTTCCGGTTCTTACCAGCAAAATTGAATCAGACATATTACCTCAATTATTTAATTGCTGATGTTTATATGTTAGGGCAAGTTAACAAGCCTTGACGTTATTTGTCAGTAACTTTAACTACACTCAATTCTAGACCTAAAAGATATTTCCAATCGAGCCGCCCACACACCATTTCGATGTCTTGCGGTATCGTTTCGCTCTTTTGTGGCTGGAGAGACATTTTCTTGCTCCTTAAGGGGACTATTCTTTCTTTTTCAATCCCACTATTTTAGCAAGGATGCCCTTTTTAGTTCACTAGCGGTAGCTGCCCTGAGTATTTATATCCAAACCGCTGTAAACTCTTTTCAAATCACTAAAGCAATTGAAATTTAATCTCAAAGTGGGGGTTTAACTATATGCTATAATTTTAAATAGAAGTAATTCTCCCAGTATAGGGATGATCTGAGTCTTTTTTTGACTTGTCAAATGTAAAGCAAGGAGCAAAACTGATGCAACCACCTTATAATCAACCACCGCCCGGCAATTTCCCGCCCCCGCCGCCCGGTGGATACAATCCGGGACCCGGTGGTTTTCCGCCGCAACCCGGACCGGGAATGCCACCCCCTAGTTTCCTAGATCGTGGTATGGTTACAACTGCCTTTAGTTTCGAGGGATTTCGAATTGTGCGCTATCTTGGGGTGGTACGCGGTATAACTGTACGCAGCCGCAGTGTAATCGGTAATATTGGGGCAGGTTTCCAAGCGCTAGTGGGTGGTAAAATTAGCATCTATGTTGAGCTTTGCGAGAAAGCGCGAGAAGAAGCTTTTGAGTTAATGATTCAACATGCCGCTCAGATAGGCGCAAATGCAATTATTGGTATGCATTACGATGCCAACGAGGTGTCGGACGGTATCACTGAAGTTCTATCCTATGGCACGGCAGTTATAGTTGAGCCGCTAAGTGATAGAAGATAGTTCTATGATTATAGTTCATCCTGACCTACCGCCGCTACCCATTCGCGAACGCGCATGGGAGTGGTTGCAATACTATGGTGTTCATATCGTAGTGAAAAACCCACACAGTACACACGGCGGCGGCGGGTGGTATCCTGACAGCAAATTAGTCGAACTTCAAACAGCTCAGGAAGAAGCCGCTATACACGAGTTAGCGCATGCTTGGTGGCATGAATTGCGAAAAGACCCCGAAGTACGCAAAACTTTCTCAGCAATGGTTAGGCGACTTTCTGAGGAAACCGACCCCCATTACCGTCGTGCGCAAGAACTTGCGCGTGTTTATGAAAATGGGGATGCGCTAACCGGTTTCAGAGGAATGTTTGAAGCGGATGGAACAGTGATTGATTGGGAACAATACGCAGGACTTGCCAGCGGCGTGATGGGTAAAACCGAATTACTCCCAGATTATATACGTGGTTTCTATGCGGAGTTATTTGATTAATCATGGGCTTTTTTAATCTCGAAGAACCGGAACTGGACGATTCTGATAGCTGGACAGAGGCTACCGAAGCTTTCAAAAAGGCTATTATTATTGCCCGCCAATGGCAACCGGATGCCCGTACTGCCCTAACCGAAATCAACGAATACCCGCCTGCTCATTTGGATGAAGAAGGATGTTGGGAAATATTCTTCTGGTCGCCAAAGGTTGTAAAAGGATTGGTGTTGTATCTTGATACCGAATATAACCTGTTGAGTCAGAATGAATGGGGTGCATTATATCGGGAGAGTGCCATCAAAATTGGACAAGAGTTGCTTACACTGCATCATTATGAGTTTGCTGCAGAGGTAAGCCAACCCGGTCCAGAAGGTCTGTCGTTCGTATTCCGGCAAACAATCCCCAAAGCACAAACCTGCTTTATTGAAGTGCAAATTTCTACAACCGTAATGCTTACGCCCCCCCCGCGCCGTTTCACCATTAATTTGGTGAAAAACGTCGGTGATCGCCCGTTGTTTGGAAGTAACGGTGGATTTGAAACTCGGTTGAGCAATTTAATTCCCAACGCAAAACCAGACTATTGGTGGAGTTTTCGCAACGAAAGCGAATACGAAGAACGATTGCGGGAAGCTTTCGAAAGCTTTTTGAAATACGGTTTGAATATAATGGAGCAATGATATAAAGAAAGAAACGGACTCTGCTATGACCAAATACCCACTCCGGCTTGAGCCATATGTCAAAGAAGTTGTGTGGGGTGGGCGCTGGTTGGCGAACAAATTGGGGCGCAAAGGCGCAGAGGGCGCAAAGCTCGGCGAAAGCTGGGAAGCTTATTCCAGTAGTATCATTACTAATGGTGCGTTCTCCGGTAAAAAACTTGCCGAACTTTTTGAGACCTATGGTACGGCATTGTTTGGTGCAGCAGCTATGCGCTACCCCAAATTTCCATTGCTGGTCAAGTTCATTGATGCCCACCAGAATCTTTCGGTGCAGGTTCATCCTGATGATGCAATGGCGCAACGACTGGAAAATTACCCCTTTGGAAAAACCGAATTCTGGTATGTTATAGAAGCAGAAAAAGGTGCGGAAATCTGCTATAGCCTTAATAATACGCCTGCCACCCGCGAAGATTTAGCTGAAGCTATTCGACACAATGATCTTTTGCGCTACGTGCAACGTTCTCCCGTAAAAAAGGGGGATGTGCTGTTTCTACCCGCCGGTATAGTGCATGCCCTTACCGAAGGAGTAGTAGTTTACGAATTGCAGCAAGACTGTGACATTACCTACCGCCTGTATGATTGGGGTAGAACAGAACGGGAAATGCACGTAGAAAAGGGCGTACAGGCTATAAACCTCGATTACCGCAATTTCAAAGTTACCCATGCTGAAAGTATTAGTTATAAGGGTTATCACGCTGCCGAATTGGTCGCTTGCGACTATTTCACCGCTACTCTATGGCAAGTTGAAAAACAGGCACAGCTTAAGGCAGCGGCAGAAAGTTTTACTGTGTTAACCGTGCTGGGGGGCAAAGGAGATTTAAGCTCTCCTTCAAGCGAGTTTGTAACACAGCCCTTGAATAAAGGCGATACAGTTCTAATTCCCTCCGAATTGGATTATCAGCTTGCCACAAAAATTACCTCACATCCCCTCGAAGTTATAGGTTGTTGGTTGGAAACCCGAAACTAATAAAATAGCTCGATTTTCCAATAAATAAAATGACTTAAAAAGCTCCGGTTATTCGGAGCTTTTTAATTATATTAATTACATGCTTAAATATATTAAGTTCTTATCTAAAGATATTGACAAGCCTCTGAAACGGAAGTATATTTATTATGCGGGCTTAATAATATTAAGTAGTTGGTTAATAATATTAAGTGTTATCGTGAATTTATATTAAATAGTTAAGCGCGTATGGAGACAACCTATGGTAACTTCAAAATGTCATATCAGCGGGCAATGTCCGGTTTGCAACGAGCAAATGCATATCACCCGTCTGGAATGCGAAAATTGCGGCTCCGGCTTGGATGGGAAATTCAGCCTTGGCTCATTCCAGAATCTCAGCCCCGACCAATTGCAATTTCTGGAAGTGTTCATCCGAGCACGCGGTCAAAACAAAGCCATTCAGGAATTACTTAACATCTCTTATCCTACCGTTATTAAAAAACTCGATGAGTTAATTGTTGCGCTTGGCTATGAACCTGTTCCATTACCCGACTCGCGCCGGGAAATTCTCGAAATGCTAAGTCAGGGAAAAATTACGGCGGCGCAGGCTCAACAATTGATGGCAACGCAAAAACTCACCGATAATTCGGATAACCGGGCGGCTGCCCCAAATACTATAGGAGAATAAGCCATGCCGGAATATGAAGAAAAAACATATAGCGATAATAATTCTGAACAAGTCATTTCAATTGACCCTAGCCGTCTGCGCTTTGTAAAAATAGTAGGGCTGGATAGCAATATCCGGGTTAAAGGTACTTCTGAACCGATTATAAGAGTACGCGCCATAAATCAGGATGGCGCTATCTTCCCACCACAGATTGAGCTTGCAAGTGACGGGCGTTCCGTAGAAATATCAACCCGCCCCGATAAAGAATTAAAATTTCGCTTCGATACCAAGTGGAAACAAGGCGAAGACCCCGATGTAGCGCAAGGTTGGTATGGCGGCGATTACGACTCAGGAGGTAATACCGGCGATTGGGCTTTTCGAGATCGCACCGAGCATGAACGCAAGAGAAATGAAGCAAGGCGAGAACGGCATGAGTGGCGGGAAAAAGTCAGGCAAGAGAAGCACCAATCAGGCTGGGAATGGGGTAATTTTGAAGTTGATACCGACGTTTTTACGGGGATTGGTGACTTCATCAATAAAACCATGCAAAGCGTATTTGGCAGACCCATTGAAATATTTGTCGAAATACCGACCCATGTTGAATTAGAGGTCAAGAACGTATCAGGGTCTATCGAAGTTAGCGATATGAGCGGATACTGTAACCTAAAAAGTACCAGCGGGCAATTTACTTTGCGCAACTTGAACGGTGAAGTACAACTAAAAGGGATGAGCGGCAAACTAGAAGCCTACCAATTGACAGGTGGCATAACCGCCAAAATGACCAGCAGTAGTATAAATCTGCTGGACTGTCGCTTGAAAACGATGGAACTTTCCAGTACCAGCGGCAACATTTTTGTAGAAACGGCAGTTGCCGAAGCAAGCGAATCCGATTTTCGAATTAACAATGTAAGTGGCAGCGTACGACTTATGCTGAAACGCAATACCCGCGCCACCATCGAAAGTCGTACGCTCAGCGGAAAAATCCAGATTCAGCCTGAAATTGGTTGGATAGTTAATAAAAATAGACCCGGACAGAGCCAGTCTAAAGTAGATATGAATGGAGGAGGTCGTAAAATTATGATTAATACGGTCAGTGGAAGAATAGATGTAGGTATTTACGATCAGCCCGGAGTACCGATTCCGCCTACTCCGCCACAGCCTCCTCAGCAAAACTGGCCTCCGATTCCGCCGATGCCACCTGTGCCGCCGATGCCACCTTTTGCTAGAACAGAATTCATGCCAAAAGCAGAGCAAAAAAGTGAGGCTGACTCTGGTAATGCTTCGGTAAATTGGCCTCCCGCTACACCGGGCGTACAAGTAGAAGAAGGTTTGGGAAACGCTAAAACTGATTCTCCTGCGCCAAAAGTCGCAAAGAAATTTACCCAGCTTGAAATTCTACAAGCGATTGAACGGGGCGAAATGACGGTTGAAGAGGGTATGGCGCGTCTGGCAGAGTTGGAAAATAATTAGAGCGAGGAACAGGAGTTAAAGTAAATGGGCGAAAACTATGATTTTCTGGTAGCGCAAGCCCGTGAACAAATCGGTTTCTACCAAAAAGAAGCCGAGCAAGAAACGCTCTCCAAACTCGCTATTTCCAGCTTTGCGGCGCAACCTACCCAACCTTTGCGGCGAAAACTCGGCTTGTGGCTGGTACGCTGGGGTAGGCGATTAGCTGGATAATTGTCCTCGTATATATCCGCCAAATGTATCAGGACATGCCCCAAGTCTTTTGCTATACTTGGGGCATGTCTAAACAAACTGTTAGCGAAATTTCTCCTGAAGTAGAACCTGTAACTTATGACATGCGCGGGGTAATCGCCGGAATCAAGCGTACTTTCCCGGTGGGCATAAGTATATTTGCATATGGATTGATTTTCGGAGTCCTATCCGGTCAAGCGGGTTTGCGCCCCTTCGAAGCCCTCTTGATGAGCAGTCTGGTTTACGCCGGGTCGGCTCAATTTGCGGTGCTAGGCATGTGGATTGCGCCCTTACCTGCTGCCAGCATCATTATCACCACTTTGATTATCAACTTGCGCCATGTTTTGATGGGTGCAGCCCTTTATCCTTGGTTCTCCCAATTAAGCCCCCTTAAACGCTACCTCACCGCTTATCTCATGACCGATGAAAGCTGGGCGTTGACTATGGGCGAATACATGAACGGCAGACGTAACGCGGGGTTTTTACTCGGTAGTGGCATCGTTGCGTTTACAGCCTGGAATGGCTCTACCATTGCAGGGCAACTGCTAGGCGGTGTGGTGCAAGACCCGGCAAAATACGGGTTGGATTTTGCCTTTACCGCCGTTTTTATTGCTCTTTTGTTGGGATTATGGCGAGGCAAAGGCGATTTATTGCCGTGGGGAGTAGCGGCACTGGTTGCAATCGTTGTCTCACAGGCATTGCCGGGTAAATGGTACATATTGGCGGGAGGGTTTGCCGGAAGCCTAATGGGAGCATGGACGTATGGACGTAAGTCTTGAAGTATTTCTGATAATTGTAGGTATGGGGTTGGTTACATACGCCACTCGCGGAGGCGGACTCTGGATGATGGGGCGAATAAAACTCTCACCGCGATTTGAGGCTGGTTTGCGCTATGTACCGGGTGCAGTTTTTATTTCAATGATCGCCCCCGCGCTTTTTACAGGCGGTTTGGCGGAATTAGCAGCGGGCATAATCACCGGGGCAATTGCAGTACGCACCCGTAACCTGTTGCTGGCAATGATAATCGGGGTTTTAGCGGTTTGGTTGTTTCGCCAATTTAGATAGGTGAATTTATGAGGATACCGGATTTCAAACTCGAACGCTATTTCGCCGATTGGGAGTTCAAAGCCCCCTATCTGCTCTGTTCTTCTGACCTTGAGTCTATGTCAATAAAAGAGTTGCTGGCTTACGAACCGGGCGCAGCCGAAGAATTTCATGATTTATGGTTAGGTTACACCGAATCTGCGGGTAATCCGGCATTGCGAGCGGGGATAGCTGATATATACCAGCAGATTGAGCCTTCCCAAACGCTGGTATTTAGCGGAGCAGAAGAAGCCATCTTTATTTTCATGCACGCCGCGCTGGAAAAAGGCGACCACCTTATTGTGCATTACCCGGCATACCAGTCGCTCTTTGAGATAGCGGACGCAATCGGCTGTGAGGTTACACACTGGGTAGCACAGGAAGAATCGGGCTGGAATCTGGATTTAGATTTTCTTGAAAGCTCTATTCGCCCGAATACGCGAGCAATCGTAATCAACTGTCCGCACAACCCTACTGGCTACCTAATGAGCCATACCGATTTCGAGCGTCTCATCGAAATAGCGCGTCAGCACAACCTGTTACTATTTTCGGATGAGGTATATCGGTTGCTGGAATACGATGAGCAAAACCGCTTGCCTGCTGCTTGCAACCTCTACGAAAACGCTGTTTCGCTAGGAGTAATGTCCAAAGCCTATGGGCTGGCGGGTTTGCGAATCGGTTGGATAGCCACCCAAAATCGCGAGATATTCAAACAAATCGCCTCTTTCAAGGACTATACCACTATTTGCAATAGCGCACCGAGCGAATTTCTCGCCACGCTTGCCCTGCGACACAGCAAGAAAATTCTAGCGCGAAATCTGGGAATAATTCAGGAGAATTTGCAGTTGCTTGACCGCTTTTTCGAGCAATGGCAGGATTATTTCCAATGGCAAAAACCGCTTGCCGGACCGATTGCCTTTCCCCGCTTGCAAAAAGGCGTGCCAGTGGCAGATTTCTGCCGCAAACTGGTAGAAAAGAAAGGCGTATTGCTGCTACCCGGCACATTGTATTCTGAAAACAACAATAATTTCAGGATTGGTTTTGGACGCAGAAATATGCCCGAAGCATTGCAAAGGCTGGAAGATTTTCTTAGAGAGTTATAGCGAGGATTAATATGGCACAACGCATTGTACAGGTAGATGCTTTTACCGATAAGTCCTTCTCCGGCAATCCCGCCGCCGTGTGTGTATTAGTTGCACCGCGAGATAACGAGTGGATGCAAAATGTAGCACGCGAAATGAACCTGTCCGAAACGGCTTTCCTACTCCCAGAAAGTGACGGTTATCGTCTGCGTTGGTTTACTCCTGCGCTTGAGGTGGAATTGTGCGGACATGCCACCCTTGCCAGTGCGCATGTGCTTTGGCAAGAAGGCTACCTCAAACCGCAAGAGCAAGCTAGATTCTATACCCTTAGCGGCTTGCTCACTGCCAACCTTAAAGGTGAATGGATTGAGCTTAATTTTCCGCTTGAACCTGCCGTTCCGGTTGTAAGTCCGCCTGATTTCGCCACGATTCTCGGCGCTACACCTCTTTTCATAGGGCAAAATCGTATGGATTATATTGTTGAGCTTGAGTCTGAAGAAGCAGTTAGGTTGCTCAAACCCGATATGCCGGCGCTTGCTCGTATCGAAACACGCGGAGTTATAGTAACGGCGCGTGCCTCTAAAAACTATGATTTTGTATCGCGCTTCTTTGCACCCGCTTCCGGCGTAAATGAAGACCCAGTCACAGGGTCGGCGCATTGCTGCCTTGCCCCATACTGGCAAGCAAAGCTCAGCAAAAGTGAATTTATTGCTTATCAGGCTTCCGCACGGGGTGGAGTGGTGCAAGCCATAGTGGACGGCGATAGAACCAGACTACTGGGCAAGGCAATCACCGTTTTGCGCGGCGAACTGGATTGTTAACATATGCAAAGCCGGGTTAACTTCCCGGCTCTTTTTTATTTCTGCTTTTTCATCAGCAGCCCTCTTTCTTTTTGTGACCACTCCCCCATTTCATTCCTGTTTTTCTACAATTAAAAAGTCGTTTTTACGGCTTTGAGCTCAAGTTGGCAGTAAATGGCAGTAATTTTCCAGTTTCAAGCAGTTCAAGACCTGTAAATGACAGGTCTATTAGCGGTATGGTGGTAGTGGAAAGAGAACAAACGACAAGCAACAAAAATAAAGAGGTACAGCGATGAAAACCATAATGATACAAGCTTTTGAGATGATGCAGCCCCACATCGGGGAAGCAATCCGAAAAGTTACCTTCTACCCGGCGATGCGAGTAATCGTTCCAGTGAAGGTATGCGGGGAAGAAAACCTGACCAATTTGGATAGCCCGGTAGTATTCATCGCTAATCACTCCAGCCATTTAGATACACTGTCAATCTTGAAGGCTTTGCCGAACAAGCAAAAGGTACAAACCAAAGTCGCCGCTGCCAGCGATTACTTCTATAGCAGGGGTTGGAAAGGCACGTTGGTCAGCACCTTGTTCAATTGCATCTCATTTTCTCGAAAAGGCGATGGCTGCTTTACCAGCCTGATGAAAACTCAACACCTGTTGAAAGACGGCAAAAACATTTTGATTTTCCCAGAAGGCACGCGAAGCGTTGACGGGCAATTGCACGAATTCAAAAAGGGTGCCGCTCATTTGGTGAAACACAGCGGCGTGGCGGTAGTACCGATACATCTTGAAGGCACGTTTGAAGCAATGCCAAAGGGCGCGCGCTTTCCTCGCCCCCAGCACATCACGGTAACTTTTGGCGAGCCGATGCGCTTTTCCGAGACTGCCAGCACAACAGAAATCAACACCACAATGGAGCAACAATTGCGCCGGATGGCGGGCGCAGAAACAATTGACACTCATAATCGAGCAGCTTAAAAGGCTAGGTATATAAATGTTAAAGCAATTTGGCGGCATTTATTCCATAAAACCGTGGTGGCAAAGGCGTTTGAAAGGCATAGAAGATGCGTTGGTCAAGCGACAGGTTCACCCGGACTATGTAACCCTGAGTGGTGTGGTATTTGCAGGGTTGGCGGGAATAGCCCTTTATTTTTCGGCTCACTGGTCGTGGCTGGCGTTGGTAGTAGCCCCGCTGGTCATTGCCCGGATTGCGGCGAACGCCCTAGATGGATTGGTAGCGCGGCGCACCGGCAAAGCTCGCCCATGGGGTGAGCTTTACAACGAATTCAGTGACCGAGTTGCCGACTTGCTGGTATTGGTTGGGCTGGCTTTGAATCCGCAGGTAATCGTCCCACTGGGATGGGGAGTGCTGGTACTGGTGCTGTTGAACAGCTACCTCGGCACGGCTGCGAAAGCTGCCGGAGGAAAACGGCAGTTTGGCGGGTTACTGGCTAAAGCCGACCGCATGGTTTATCTGGCGCTATTCTCGCCCTTTGTCGCCTTCTTTGGAGCGATTGTCTGGAACTGGCTGCTGGTGGTCTTTGGTATCGGAATACTGATCACTATCGTACAGCGATTTCGTTGGAGCTACCGGGATTTGAACCCGGCAAAGGATGGACAGAAATGAAAGCGGAAATTGTGACAAACCCGCTCGATAACCCGGTTACAATCCCGGTTATAACGGTTCTGACTCTCCTGTTTAGTCTAGGTGGAGTGGCGCTGGCGCTGGTAAGCTTGCGGCAAAAACAGCTTGAAGTAGCCGGCAGTGGAACAATGGCTATCGGACACACTCCCCGACAAGTATTGTGGCAGCGTTATCGCACTTGGCTCATCATCGCCTTCGTTTATGGTGGTGCAGTTCTATTTGGCGCACTAACCACCGCCGCGATGGTAGCTTTCATTATCTGGCAGGGAATCGCCGAATATGCAAAGTTGTTTAACCTGCCGAAAATGCACCAATATCTCGCGGTGGTATGTGGTTGGTTGACGCTGGCGCTGGTGCTGGTCTGTGGTTCTGCTGAAATAGCCATTGCGCCCGCCATCGCTTTCTTCTTCTGGGCATTTGTAGCATTGCTGCCCCTTAAGGATGAGCGTGAGCTTAAAGAGCGTTTTATGGCAGCCTCAAGCGGGTTCTCGGCTTATCTGTACGCCGGATGGTTACCAGCGCATCTGGTAGCGCTCGAAACCGGACAAAGACCCGGCTTAACCCTCGCAATAGGGCTTGGCGTAGCGTTGAGCGATATAGGCGCATTCTGCGGCGGCAAATCGCTGAGAGGCCCAAAACTTTCTCCCAAGCTCAGCCCTAACAAAACGTGGGGCGGAGTAGTCGGTAACTTAATGGGCGCAGGAATTGCAATCGCGCTATTCTCTTTCGCCCTCACCGAAATGGCTTGGTGGTTACTCTTCCTGCTTGCGTTAGGAATTGCAGTCGGTAGTGTATGCGGCGACCTGTTTGAATCATTGCTAAAGCGGCAAAGTGGAGTAAAAGATGCGGGCAATTTCCTTCCCGGCTTCGGGGGGTTGCTCGATCGGATAGACAGTTTGTTATTTGTAGCGCCACTGGTTTTCTACTTATCAAGGTTAGAAACAATCATAGGTCTTTAATCAATAAATTTCAAAAGAAAGAGGCACCAAAATGACAACCCTGAATAATAATGCAGTTAACCAACCAAAAGCGCATGAAATTGAAGTGCGGAAACCGGGGGTTTTTGGGAAAATTAAATGGGCTGTGGTGAAAGCCGGATTCGCAACCTTCGGACGTACCAGCAAAGGCGTTCGCACCGGATACCGTTTCGGCTTCGATAGCGGCAATATGCTTGACTATGTGTATGTAAATAAAGCTCACGGAACATTACTGGTTGGCAAACTGGTAGATCGCTTCTACCTGAATTCAATCGGCTGGAGAGGTATCCGGGCGCGGCGTGTATTGCTGAAACAAATGCTGAAATCTGAAATTGAAAAAAACCGCGCTGATGGAATCAAAACTCGTATTCTCGATGTTGCAGCCGGACCCGGTCGCTACCTTCAGGAATTATTGCAGGAAATCGGCGAAGAGAAGGGCGATGTCGAAGTGTTATGCCGCGACCTCTCGCTGGCAGGGGTTGTGCAGGGCTTACAACAGGCACAGGAAGCCGGGATTAAGCACATCCATTATGAACAGGGCGATGCTTTCAATCCTGCGCCTACAAATGCCACGCTTGGGTCTGCGCCTAATGTAATCGTAGTTTCAGGACTGTACGAATTGATGCTTGAGGATGAAATCATTCGCACATCGCTCAAAACCTTGCACAAATTTCTCACTCCTGGCGGGGCAATCTTTTACACCGCTCAGAATCGCCACCCGCAACTTGAATTTATCGCCAACGTATTACCAAACCGGGATGGGATACCCTGGGTAATGCGCTGCCGCTCGGTTGAAGCGATGGATTTATGGGGGCGAGAAGCCGGATTCAAACAGGTCGAAAGCAGAATTGAGGAAGTCGGTCTGTTTTCGGTAACAACCGGGCGCAAATGAACAATATCTGACGTTAATCACGTCCATTCCACATCACTCATCCCCTGTGAATAGTCACGCACAGGGGATTTATTATTTTGTGAGCTGCATATAGCTCAGCGTGATAGTATAATTCCAGCGTAGCTTTTTTTAGATATATTGCTCAAATCTACCTACAATAAAGCCTCAAAGGAGGAATCATGTACGCGATTCAAATAGAAACATTTGGGGGACCTGAAGTTTTAAACTATAAAGCAGTACCTAATCCTACTCCCAAAGCCGGAGAAGCGCTTATCAAGCTTGCTGCCAGCGGCATAAACTTTATAGATGTATATCACCGCACCGGGCGTTATCCCAATAATCTGCCCCTTATACCCGGTCAGGAAGGCGCGGGCGTGGTAGAAGCAGTTGGAGAGGGAGTTACCGAATTTAAAGTCGGTGACCGGGTAGCTTACACCAATGTTCCCGGTAGCTATGCCGAATATGCGGCTGTACCCGCTTCAAAACTGGTTCCGGTTCCTACCGGAATGGATTTTCGCTACGCTGCGGCAGCAATGTTGCAAGGGATGACAGCGCACTACCTCTGCCACACCACCTATCCAGTTAAAGAGGGGGATAGTGTGCTGGTGCATGCTGGAGCAGGTGGAGTCGGTCTGTTATTAATCCAGATGTGTAAAATGCTAGGAGCGCAGGTATTTACCACCGTATCGACCGAAGAAAAGGCGGTTCTGGCTAAAGAAGCAGGCGCAGACGAAGTTATCCTTTACAATTCACAGGATTTTGAAGCTGAAATTAAGCGGTTGACCGGAGGAGTAGGGGTAGAAGTTGTTTACGATGCAGTGGGAAAAACCACCTTTGACAAAAGCCTTAACTCGCTCAAACAATTTGGTTATCTGGTTCTATACGGTGCATCCAGTGGCGCTGTACCCCCAATAGACCCCATCATCCTGATGCGCGGTTCGTATTTCCTGACTCGCCCTACGTTGGGACACTATATCGCCGATAGAACTGTGCTGCTTTCCCGCGCCGGAGATGTACTGAATTGGACACAGGCGGGTAAATTAAAGCTGCGGGTAGAGCATACCTACCCACTATCACAAGCAGCACAAGCACATATTGATTTGGAAGGACGCGCCACTACCGGAAAACTGGTGCTGATACCGGGCAGCTAATAACCAGTAAACTTTTAAAATATCCCTTGCAGATTGAGATAGCATAGGGGTGTTTTAATTTCTTTTATTCTTCGTAGCCGGGAATAGTTTTGAGGTCGCTATAAAATATATCCTTATCATCCTGTTCGGCTATTTTTTTCCCGGCTTCTTTTGCCAGATTGAGGTTAAGCCCCAATTTATCCTTGTGACCGAGTAAGGCATAGGCACGGGCTAAAGCTTCGTAAGCGTAGGCAAGGTCAAAGTCTCCATAGCCATTTTCAAGACAAATTGCGAGAGATTTGTGAGCGTGCAAAAGTGCCGGATCAGGTTGCAATAGCACCGTGTACACCCTCGACAATAACCACTCGCCTCTGGCAAATTCTAGGGGAGTGCCGATTTCACCCCAGTGAAAACGCGAGGCAAAAGCCGTATGCAACATCCGGTCGTCATCGGCTTCGCTGCGTTCTTTTTGTTCCATTAGCGACCAAGTAAGATTAAAGCAAGCTACTGCAAATTTACGGTGCTGTTTTCGTTCCAAATCTTGTTCTTGGGACATGCCTACTACCTCTTCTAAAAATACCCCCCTCTAGACGAGGAGGGTATTAACTATAGCTTCAACCGACAGAAAAGTGTTAGGGCTTTTTAACTGCCAGTATCACTTTTGCGCCTTTTTCCAGTTTAATACCGGCAGGAGGATCCATACCGAATACATCGCCTTCTTTTAGGGTGTTCCAAGTATCAATCGCCACTTGATCGCCGGGGAATCGGCGTTTAATATCGTCCAAATTCCACTGCATTACATCAACTGTAAACCCGGCATCTACCAACTGCTTGGTAGCATCGGCTTGTTTCTTGCCGATAAGACCGCTTGGAATCGTCACCACTATTTTAGGTGTGGGGCTAACAGTAGAGGTAGGTGGTACAAACGTGGCAGTGGCATCTAGTTTCGAGTTAGAGTTCGCCCAAACTGTTGCTATTAGCAGTCCCATTACTAGCACAAACGCTACTGCCAGCACACCCCCTCCAATCAGCCAGTTAGAAGGTTTCAGATTTAATAGGAAAGTTTTTTTTTCGGGACTTATCTGGCGGTAAGCTTGAACAGGAAGATATTGAGTAGTAGGGTGTTGCGCTAATTCTACCCCCATTTGCAGGGCGCGTACTTGCAACGCTTTAATTAACTTCTCATACGCACCCACTTCATAGTAATTTACCCAATGCCACTCTCGCAAGCGGCGCGGTATCATGCACTCCGCTAGCTTGAGAGGGATGATAAAAATTCGGTCTTCCGGCATATAATCAGCCTGATCCAAAGCAATTTTAATCTCATACTGGACAAAGCCTTCTTTGTTGATTGATTCGGGTGAAAGGCACACCAGAATTACGTGGCTCTGCTCCACAGCCTTTTCGATTTCATCACGCCACCGCTGACCCGGTAATAATTTTTCTTTATCCAGCCAGATATCTAACCAGTTTTCAGCTTTGAGACGATTGTATAGCGTGTGCACCATCTTTTTATCGCCAGAGGAGTGGCAAAGAAAGACTTGCAGTTTGGTGGGTGTGGGCATTAGAGATTACCCTCAATTTTAGATACCACAATATAACTTAACAAAGGATAAGCCTTGCTAAACTGCTAGAGTATTATAATGGGAATACAAGGATGGGACAAGCTTATACTTAATACATTGTAGAGCGCCGACAATATTTTTTACATAAGAAAATCTCGACTCACACTTGCTTTTAAAACAATTTTATTTCATCCACATCCGATTTAATACGTAACTCAGGCTGACGGCAAGCCAGCACAATTGATATTATGAGACGTGAGTATCATTATTTTTTCTAGTAATATAAGCTATTTCCTTGAGATGAGATGTCCTAACACTATGGCAAGGGATTTGTTATTGTTAACTTTAAGCGCGTGGTGGGAAGTTGACAGTGGTGTAAGGTCTGGAGACAACAGAGGGAATGTTTAGTTAGAAGTAGTGTTGTTGCCTGACTGGATTAACCACAATAGTGATAAAAATACCCCCCTCTAGACGAGGAGGGTATTAACTATAGCTTCAACCGACAGAAAAGTGTTAGGGCTTTTTAACTGCCAATGTTACTTTTGCGCCTTTGTCCAGCTTAGTACCGGCAGGCGGATTTATACCAAGCACATCGCCTTCTTTAAGAGTGTTCCAAGTATCAATCGCGACCTGATCGCCGGGGAATTGGCGTTTAATATCGTCTAGATTCCACTGTACGACATCAACTATAAAACCAGCATCTACCAACTGCTTGGTAGCATCGGCTTGTTTCTTGCCAATCAGACCGCTTGGAACCGTTACCACCACTTTAGGAGTGGGACTAACAACAGGTGTAGGTGGCACAGGTGTGGCAGTGGGCGGTACAGGCGTGGCAGTAGGTAACGGGCCGCTACTGACAAAGATTTTGATAACAGTGCTGCGCGGCACTTTTACTCCCGGACCGCCTTCAGGGTCGGTCTTGATTACCGCACCGGGACCAATCGAATCGCTAGGTTGGTCAACCCGTTGTGTTTTCAAACCAAGATTTTCAATAGCTTCTTTGGTTTTGTCAAAAGGCGTATTAATAAAACGCTGCGGCAGTTCCACCGCATCTACCCCCTGACTAATTACAAGGTCTATTTTTGCACCCTTATCAACCTGCGCTTTAGGCGCAATCGATTGGCTTATTATCTTTCCACCATCAACCTTATCATCAAACTGGGTTTTGGTAGTGCCGAGTTGTAAACCGACAGCCTTGAGCGCAGTTTCTGCCTCATCCAGCGTTTTATTTCTGACATCCGGCATAACTATTTTTGCTGCCGGTCCCAATGTAGCGGTAGGCAATACTGGCGTGGCGGTTGGGGAGGGTTTGGTTAGGGGCGGTAAGAGAAATACAAAGAACAATACCACCAATCCGGCTAACATCACCATTAGCAAGCCACCCACTACCCAAGGTACGCAACCTGATCCACGCTTAGGAGAAGTCTCTTCATCATATCGGTCTTCGGTCGATATAGACCGTGAAGATTGGGAATTATATCTGCGCGCCAAATCTGCCTGATTATCAATATAATTATTGGGTGGGTAATTGCCCTGCCCGGCAGTAGGACGGCGGCGGAATTCCTGATTAGGATCATAACCGCTACCTTGCGCGTAAGCCGAATAAGCCTCTGGGTCTGAAGGACGGCGTATTGGAGGCTTGGGCGGGGTTGGCGAAGCAAAATCTTCTTCTACCCTTGCGGTGGGAGGTCGGTTACTTGGCGAACCGGGAGCACGTGGCACTGCCATTGTACCCATCTCGCTTGCTTGCGCAAATTCCTTGAGCGCCTGCGTAAAAGCAGTAGCCGATTGGTAACGAGCAGTGGGGTTCTTTGCCAGAGATTTCAGCACAAGTTGCTCAAGCGGCACCGGAATATTAGGGTTGAAGCGGCGCGGCGAAGGAGGGGGTTCTTCAATATGCTTTAGAGCCAACGCTACCGGGCTATCGCTTTCAAATGGAATGCGCCCGGTTAACATCTCATATAAGACAACCCCGATTGAATACAAATCGCTTTGAGCCATTGCAGGCTTACCCTGTGCTTGCTCCGGCGAGAAATAATGCACCGTACCGAGAGTAAAACCCGTTTGGGTTAACGTAACATCACCGAGACCTTTAGCAATACCAAAATCTGTAACTTTTATATCAAAGTCAGTAGTCAGCAGTATATTTTGAGGCTTAATATCGCGATGAATCAGTCCTTTGGAATGGGCGTAGCCGATTGCATTGCTGATTTTAATGGCAAATTCAACCGCTTGATTAACCGGCAAAGGTGAGGTACTGGTTATATAATCTTTAAGGCTCACTCCCTCGATATATTCCATTACGATGTAATGGAAATTACCATCTTCGCCTACGTCATATACGCTTACGATATTAGGATGGCTCAAAGAAGCGGCAGATTGGGCTTCACGGTTGAACCGAGATAAAAATTGTTGATCGCTGGAAAAGGTTTCTCTTAAAACTTTAACAGCAACTGTACGGTTGAGCTTATGGTCAAGCGCCTTGAAAACAACCGCCATGCCGCCATCACCAATTTTGGCTACCAATTCATAACGATTATTAAGGGTTCTTTGAGCCTGCGTCATGAGGTGTATCCTCTTTCAGCCTGATAATTTGTTTAGCTAAATACAACGTCATTATACTATGTTTGAGGGAGAACAGAAAAAATACCCTCCAAAATAACTACCCAACCATGTATATAACGCAACGAAGCGGGTTTGAGTTCCGAACTACTGGCGCGGGTAATCACCCGACAGGAAAACCAGTATTACCAGACGCTCATCGCTATCGTTAAAGACCCCGTGTGGTAGCGGGGGCGGAACTGCTACACTATCATTTATTCCCAAAATATAATCTGTACCGTCAACCACGACTCGCCCCTGTCCCTCTAACACGATATAGATTTTATCGGCGTTTTCATGATTGTGCATTTTCTGAAATTGCCCCGGTTCGAAACAATATACATCACAAAAGCCGCGTTGGCTGGCATATATTCCCACTTTTTGAAGCTTTTCTTCACTCCAACGACGTGCTTCCGCAATATTTTTTATTTCTATAGACATCTTAATAATTTATCCTTATTTATGTCAAGTGATCTTCAGCACAAATCTAATTGATTATAGCATAGCTCAAGCCCGGTTCAGCCTGTGGTATAATTAGCGCAAAAGAGAAGCAAGAATTTCTATTATCGCCTGGAAAGGTTGGTAGCTGTGTCCTTTAAGCAGAACCGGCGGTATGTAGCACATGGGCGCATGCCTCAGAAACGCACCGGGAATAGTGGTCTTTATAGCATTAACGTAAAAGAAGATGGATATTTTATCGATTTTACCGAGCATGCACTGATAATGCGGGAAGGGGCGCGCACCAGCCGCGACCTTGAACTACCATATTATTACATCAACAAAGCTTATTTCAATACTAAAAGAATGATAGAGTCGGTGGGCTTCTCAGATGAAGGCGAACACCTCGAACTATATGTCCAGTATGCGCGCTTGCCTTTCCTTGATCCGCGCTCTTTAGAATCCTTGCAAAAGGAAGTAATTTCCCGCAAGGAAAAAGCAATAGTCGAGTTGGTAGAAAAACGCGACCAACAAGCTATGTATGATTTAATGCTGTATGAGCTTTGCGACCAACCAATTACCTATCTGAATTATTCACCTGAAACTCGCCGTTTTCAGATTAAAGCCAGAGCGCCTTTTCCGCCGATCATAAGCGCCACTAATAGCACCCAAAAAAAGTTACAGGCAAATTTCAAGGATTACGAAGACCAATTATGCTCACAAGCGGCTTTGTACCTTGTCAAAGCTGCCGAAATGTTGCCCGGAATTGATACGCTGGAAGTAGTGCTGGTTCGGATGGATCATGATCCTGTTGAGGGTGTAAACCTTGTACCTTTAGATACACATACACGCCCTAGCGGACTGCGCAAATTCGGTCTAAGGGAAGATTCAACCCCCTTTGAAACTGAAAAAGACCGGAAAAAACGCGAAAAAGAAGAAAAGAAGCTAGAAAAGCAACGGAAAAAAGAAGATCCCGGTGAATTTGCGATGAACCAACGCGAACCAAGTGATGAACTTTTCGATGGAACTCTTGGCTATGAATCGGTATTGCTGTCAGCGCAAGTACCACGTCAGGAATTTGCCAGTCTTATCCGTAGCAAAGTCAGTTATTCCGCCCGCAATGCGCTAGAACAATTTCGATTGCGCCTGAACGGTGACGAAGAACAGTGTGCCTTTGCCCCGGTAGAGCCATTTTTTGTAGTACCCAGATAATCATATTGACAGTTCTTATAAACTTTAATATAGTAATTGTCGCGCCGACTTAGCTTAGCTGGTAGAGCAGCCGATTCGTAATCGGCAGGTCATCGGTTCGATTCCGATAGTCGGCTTAGTGGTAATGCGGCACTATCTATAATGAAAACAATGCGATTTGTTATCTATTTATTAGCAGCAATGGCTGGGCTGCTATTTTTTATCCCTATTCAGGCACAAGCCGATTCGCAAGTATTCCCAACTGAAATAAATATAACGCTCAACCGCGCTACACCCAATTTTCCCGATAATGTTAGCTTCGAATTTAATGCCACTAATAACAGCCTACTGCATTTTTCCAAGATAGAGTTAAATTACAAACTGCAAGGTGAGGTTGCCATTAAAAGTCGCAGCCAAAATCTCAATCCAGATACATCCTTGATTTCAGCCAGTTACATTCTTGATACCCAGAAAGAATTTATCCCGCCCGGAGTGCATATTCGCTATTATTGGACACTCTACACCCAAGCGAATGATCGCTATGATAGTCCTGCACAAGAATTCATTGTCAACGATGAACGCTTTCCATTCAAAGAATTGAGCAGCGGCTTTATAACCATACGCTGGTATGAAGGTAGTGACGCATTTGGTCAGGCTATCCTGAATAAAGTCAAAGCCACCGCGAATAAGCTTTCCAGCCAGTATGGCATCAAGGCTAACAGTTCCATCAATATACATGTCTATCCTGACCAGCGTACCCTTTACACTGCGCTACCGCCCAATTCTGAAGAATTTGTTGGTGGGCAAGCCTATGTAAAATATGGGGCAATCTCCCTGCTCATTCCACCCGGTGATGATAAAGAAATTGGGCGCAGCGTGCCGCATGAAATCAGCCACCTGATTGTATATCAGGCAACCTCAAACCCTTATAACGGCATACCCTTGTGGTTGGACGAGGGATTGGCAGTGTATAACCAAGATGAGGTGGAGGGCTTTCTGATCGAATCTTTTCAGCGAGGAGTGGATAAACGCACCTTACAACCGCTTCGTACTATCAGCGGGCGATTTCCCAACGACCCTGTATTATTTTACCAGTCGTATGGAGAGAGCGTAAATGTAGTGAAATATATCGTGGAAAAATATGGTGAGGCTAAACTGGGGCAATTGCTGGTTGCCTTCAAAAACGGCGTTAGCTACGATGAAGCGCTTGTCTCGGTATTGGGCATAACTACCGATGAGCTAGATCGCCAATGGAAGCTCTCACTCGGTTATCCCGTTTCCGATGTAGTAGCAATTGCAGCCACGCCAACGCCGACCATTGCGCAACCTTCTCCCCTTCCGCTTACAACCGTAGCCGCTGTTGTTTTACCCACCAGCAGCAATATCGGCAATCCCACAGTAGGATTCTTGCCGGATATTCCCAAAGGCAGCCCTACCTCCAATTCGTCCATCAGCGTTATTTCTGCAAATCCAGAGACAAACAACGCCTTGTTAATTGTTCTGGCATCCACAGGTATCACCGCTGCTCTAATCACAATCACTTTGAGCGTTGTGCTGGTAATCCGTAGAAAGCAATAAAAAAGGTGGCTTTCGCCACCCTCGCTTTTTATTTATACCCCGTTAGGCTTTGCCTAATGTGTTTTTGTATAGCGCAATATCGGCTTCGACCATCATTTTCGCCAGACCTTCGAAAGTGACCGTAGGCTTCCAACCCAATTTCGCATAAGCTTTAGAAGGATCACCTACCAACAAATCAACTTCGGCAGGACGTATAAATTTCTGATTGATATCCACATAATCTTCCCAATTCGGCATGCCGGCATGCTTGAAAGCGAGTTCTACAAATTCCCGCACTGAATGGGTTTCGCCGGTAGCAATTACGTAATCATCAGGCTCGTCTTGCTGTAGCATCAACCACATTGCCTTAACGTAATCTCCTGCAAATCCCCAGTCCCTCCGCGACTCCAAATTACCTAGATATAATTTCTTATCCAATCCCATCTTGATACGCGCCACACCGTTGGTAATCTTTCTGGTTACGAACTCAAGACCGCGCCTTGGCGATTCATGATTGAATAGGATGCCGCTCACAGCGAACATATCGTAACTCTCGCGGTAGTTAACGGTGATCCAATGCCCATAAACCTTGCTCACACCATAGGGCGAGCGAGGGTAAAAGGGGGTGCTTTCTTTTTGCGGCACTTCCACCACTTTGCCAAACATTTCGCTGCTGCTGGCTTGGTAGAAACGCACAGGCTTATCCGAAAAGCGACAAGCTTCCAGCATTTTGGTTACGCCAATGGCGGTATATTCCCCGGTTAGAACCGGTTGTTGCCAGCTTGTAGGCACAAATGATTGAGCAGCAAGGTTATAAACCTCATCGGGTTGGGAAGTTTTAATCGCGCTTATAAGGGAGAGTTGATCCAACAAATCCCCATCCAGAAACTCTACCTGATTCATTAGATGCTGGATACGCTCATCAATGATAATACTGGTACGGCGCAACAATCCGTAAACCTTATAACCTTTTTCGAGCAGAAACTCTGCCAGATAACTACCATCCTGCCCGGTAATACCGGTAATCAAAGCAGTTTTCGTCAAAACACCTTCCTCCGTTGCATTTTACTTTCGGTTTAACAGTGGGTTAAATAATAACAGTAATGTCACAAAAATGCCAACCTGTATTAAAATCGGTTGGGAGATTGCGTTAGTTTTAGCATGGAATTGTGCTTAATCAAAAGATTCGAGGAAGGGGTGCAAGTCTTTAATTGAACCCAACACCGGGATACTAGCCGGGAGGCTCTTGATAAAGCGTGCGCCATAACGCTGTCGCACAATGCGATCATCACAGACTACTATCACGCCCCGGTCGTCTTCCTGTCGCATCAGCCGACCTGCCCCTTGCCGGAAAGTGATAATTGCCATCGGCAACATAAATTCGTTAAAGCTGCTACCACCCCGTGCTTCAATATCCTGATTACGGGCGTTGATAATCGGGTCATTTAATTGGGGGAAGGGCAATTTATCTATAATCAGAAGTCGCATACCGGGTAAATCTACCCCCTGCCACCAACTGCGAGTGCCGAATATAACCCCATTATGAGTATCCTGAAAATTCGAGATTATACGCTGCATTTGCGACTCCCCTTGTCGGAAAAGGGGGCGTTGCGGATTCAAGCGGAACTCTTCATGGTCATTCAGCCTTCGCCAAACATAGTCCAAAGCGGCATAACTGGTAAACAACACCAGTATTCGTCCGTCTGAAACGGAGTTAATCAGTTGGGTTATTTGCTCTGTCAGCGTGGCATAGGTTTTGCCACCGTTTGCAGCATTATTTTCAGTGCGTGGGAAAAACAGCCGAACTCTCCCTGCATAATCAAAAGGACTGGGTACAATCAAAGTATCGGCATTGCGTATTCCTACCCGCTTCTTGAAAAAATCGAAATTCTGCCCGTCTGAAAGCGTGGCGCTGGTTACAATAACCGTATTCTCATCGAACCACTTTTCAAGATAGCCACTTACATCAATCGGCATGGCATTGATGGCATAGGCAGCGGCATCAGGGCGGCGGCGGGCTTCAACCGGACTATAGCTGAGCCTTTCGGCGTAATACACCAAGTTAGGGTCGCCGATAGCGCAGATTTTCTCCAGCCGTTCCGCCAGTGATAGCCCTTGCTTCGCCATACGCTGCAAACGCGCCCCTTCCTCATCAGTTTTGGGCGGTACGGCTCTGATTAAAGCCGCTAGGCTCTTGATATCCTCTGCTAAGGCTAACCCGGATGGAACTTCGGTTTTTAGCAACCGCTTGTTTTCATCTTCATTTCCACCCGAACTCTTAAAACGAGTTTGCTCGGCGGGTAAATTCCAAAGCTGTATAATTGCCTGCTGCAAACGGTCGTAGTTAGTACGGGCAGTTTCAATGCGGGCGCTGGCTATTTTGGTGGCAGTTTTTACCGCATCACTATTTAGAAAGCGGCGACAAGCGCCCAGCGTTACGGTTAAGCCATTCGCTTTGGTGGCGTTGTCCTCAAAATTATGACCTTCGTCAATTACATAGAAAGCATATTGACCCGGAATAATCATGCCCTCGCTCTGAATATCGAGAGTAAGCAAAGAATGATTGGTTATAACCACATCGGCTTCTTCGGCTTCTTCGCGTACTTTGAAAGCGTAGCAACGGCTGAATTGAGGGCACTTTTTGCCGAGGCAATCATCGCTGGTAGCGCTCAGCAACGCTTTGGTTTCAGGTGGTACATCAAAGGGAAGTTCTTCAAAATCACCGTTAAACTCAAGCCCGGCGGCAGCGGCGTAGCGAATAACTTTGGCAGCAACCGGGTCAACCGCGATTTTGCCCTGTTCTTCATCGGCGCTATGCCAGCAAAAATAATTGCTTAAACCCTTGAGAGTGACCCACTTGAGCGGACGTTTACCCTCTTCTTTAAGCAATTGAGCTACAACCGGCACATCTTTTTTGGAAATCTGATCTTGCAGAGGTTTATGGCTGGTGGCAATTAGAGCGCGAGCGCCATTTTCAGATACCGCCATAAGCGCAGGCAGGAGATACGCCATAGATTTACCGACCCCGGTACCACCTTCTACCACAAGGCTCTTACCCGCTTCAATCGCCGCCCCGGTTGCAACAGCCATTTGTTGTTGTCCGGTTCGCTGACGATAATTGGACAGGTAGCGGGATAATTTTTCGAGTAAGCGCATAATGCGCTCTTCATTCACGTCTGAATTACCTTTGCTGGGGCGAATACACCCTTAACATTCTGCCGCGCACCAATTGGGTTGCGGTATCCACGAAAACTTCAAGGTTCATCCCGGTTAGTTCCGCCATTTCGGCTACAGTGCGCGGACCTGAAACGAGATGCCGCAAAATCCCCCAGTGTTGAGGCAGAATGGTAACATCATTATCTGAATCCTGATTCACCCCTAGAATATAATCGGGACCGGGAATTTCACGGGTGAATTTGCTTCGAGGCTGCGAAGTTATTGGCTCGGACTTTAAGGAAGCAATTACAGGTGGGGCTTGTTGTGGGTTGGGCTTCTGGGTTTGCGGTTGAGGCGGCAGTTGTTGCGGCGCAATCGGCGTAGCTTGAGCCAGTTTTGTAGCTTTTTGCTCTTCCATATAAACCGCAGAACGCACCTGTAATACCGGCAGTGAAATATTGATCGTGCGGGTTTCTACCGGCAACAAATCAAAAGAAAAGAAGCCTTCTTCCCAACCAAAGAGTGGTAATAAAGCATTTAAGCCCCGCTCGGTTTCTGACCAAGCATCTACTACCTCACCATCCTTAATCAAAATCTGGGCATAGCGATCATACTGGGCTAGTGTTAGATGTCCAGTAACTTTTTGCAGGTTTAATGCGGATAATATTGTATTAAGGGTGAATACTTGCAACTGCCCGTATAGAGCTGTTGAGCGCCCTGAAGCCATTATCTTCCTCTTTACCCCATACCTGATTGGACAAATTTGGATAAAAAGCTTTTACCCAAAAGTAGCGTAGATTACCAAATAAGATTATAGCACTAATGAACTAAAGGGTAAAGAATAATTGTTACCCTATAAATAGATCCAAACAATTATTAAAGGTTCATTTTTGACCTAAATATAAGGTTTTAAAGTTCTAGAGACTCCATGTCGCGTGGTAAATAAACCAGTTTCTTATGCCCGTTACCTAAAGGACCTATTTCTTGCAATACTTCGAAATGCGGGCAGGCTGTAACATCGGAGTGATGTATAAGAAGGGTATTTTGAGCGTCGATTGAGCGGGCTAAATCGCGATATTGGTTTGAATTAAGGTGTAGGGTTATTTCAGCAAGACCATCGTCTTCACTGCAAAAAGTACATTCCATCAACAAATAGTTCGCGCCACTGGCAAACTCGACCAGTTGCTTGCAAGGCGCAGTATCGCTGCTGTAAACGAAAATCTTGCCATCTGGAAAGGTAATTTTGGTAGCCACGCTTGGTACAGCATGAACCATTGGAGAGGTGCGTATCGTAAAATTTATATTTTGTAAAACTAGTTCGTTTTCGAAACCTTCCAAAGAATGAAGCTCGATTGGGAATTGCCGAACCGGGCGCGAACGCAAATCCCAAAGGTCAAGCAGAGTCTCAACCGCTTTCATTGCCGAGGGCAGCGCATATATGTGCAAAGGCAATTCACGCCCTTCTACCCACAAACATTCTACCAACGAGGGCAGCGCATATATATGGTCAATATGGTGGTGGGTAATCAGAATATGCTCAAGGCGGTCACGCTCTACTCCCAACTTCAACAACTTACGATAAGGAGTACCGCTGCAATCAATCATTAGATAAGAGCCATTGGATTCTATTAATAATGAGGTGTTATCTTGGGTTTCAGAGGGGAGCGCAGAACCTGTACCTAGAAAAATGACTCTGCCCATATCCTAACCTAGCCTTTCTAGCAGATGTCTCTCTTTATTTATTCAGAGCCTGCAACGGCAAACAGATTTTCGTAAATTTTAGCTTTCTCGTTAGCGATAATAACAAAGCCGTTAAACAGCGTCAAACTCAGCGCAAGTTTATAACCCGTATTATCTCAATTCCCCGATAAATTTTCTATGACTTTAATCACAATGTTACCAACCATTTCTAGATTTTTGGGAAGAACTTTATCAAGTGTATCGGTAGCACGGTGATAATTAGGGTCATTTTCGCGATTGAGAAAAAGAACCGGCATCCCCGCCGCCGCAAAAGGAGCATGATCGCTGGCATTCGCTATATCGGCAGGCATACCGGCTACATTTGATACGCCAACCTCTGAAGCAGCGTTAAATGCTAAACGGGTTAGACCGGATGATCCGCCAATATATAGGGTATCACCAACCGAAATCATATCAATGTTGATCATGGCTACCACTCTTTGCCGCTCTTCAGGGGTAAGAGCTTGCACATACGCGGTACTACCCACCAAACCTACTTCTTCCGCGCCAAAACCTATAAAGCGGAATTCATACTTCGGGTAGCGCAAAGCCAAAACCCGCCCCAGTTCCATTACAACTGCGGTGCCGCTGGCGTTATCGTTTGCCCCCGGACCTGCGGCTACGCTGTCATAATGCCCACCGATAATTATTATGGGTGCGGTGGCTTTAACCGAAGGACGAATAGCTACCACATTACTAAAACTTGCCTGCGTACTCTCCAAATTAACTTCCAGCGAAACCTGCAAATTATTAGAATTTGTGTCTAATAACTCTCGTAATTTCTGACCATTTTCCTGACCTATTCCCAGTACTGGCAGATCAGTTTGTTGCGCTAATGTAGCAGTTTCAAGCTCACCCGCTATATTATTAAAAATAACTACGCCTTTTGCTCCGGCATTCTTCGCATTACTTACTTTTTCTTCAAAAGTAATCTGCCCCCGCATAATAAGAGCTATTTTGCCGTTCAAACTGTTGGTAGGTATTTGCTCAGCAAGCCCATATCCAATATAGCTTAATGGAGCTTCAAGCACGCCTGAACTACTATAATTGACCGCAGTTCCTTTTAGTTCAAGGCTACCAGCCCCATTGTTGTAGCGTAGATATGAGCCTTTATCCTTTGTGGACAAATAAGTCGCCACCGGACGTTCAACTTTGTAATCTAGACTGCGATAATAACCTTCCAGATAATCGGCGCTCTGATTCTGCCCGGCAGTTCCTACATATCGGATACCGATATCCTCTGCCAGTTTTTTCACATGTTGAAGAGCCAGCGTTCCGGAAAAACTATCAGGACCTGTCATTGGCGTAGGGGTAGGCAGTAAAGGAGTAGTGGGTAAAGCAGCGGTTTGTAGAACAGATGTAGCCGTAAATGAGGTTTGAGTCGAAACGGAGATATTAGCAGCAGTTGTTATAACTTGGTCTGTATGCACCAATTTGGTAACAGGCAAAGATACGGCAGTAGTAGCAGCGCCACAAGCCGACAACAACATATTTATAAATATTAAAAAGGCGCAAAACCGCCCGAATCTATAAAATTTTAGCATGCTAATCTAGACTGTTTGAGTGGGCAAAATTGGATTTTGACAAATGTTTCATTGGTAATAACTATATGAATATACCGGAATCGCACTTGTGTCAATAACCGTTTGGAGCGAATTTGGAACAAATAATAATCTGAGAATGAAAAGTAAAGAATGGTAAAAGAAATTAACAAAAAATTTACCAAAATTTAAGGGTTGAGGGCAAAATTCTTGATATAAGGGTATTCCAGCCTTACAAGATGTAGTGTATAATTAGGCATAACAATAATTTCAGCATATTCTAGTTTTTTCCTTTAAAGTTCCTTTCATGCAGTGTCCCAGAAATTCTCGCCAATTTAGCTGCATGGTTATCTAGATTTAGTCATACTTACAATCTTTTTCGATTTCAATTTTTGTTAGTCCTTCCCTGAAAAGGAATTATCCTTTCCACAAATACTGGGTTTATCTCAGTCATATTACTTATTAGCCGATTAACAATTTACGGATCTTTCGACTAGTGAGTTTGGAGGCGCAACGAACTCGGTATCGCCGTTGATACCCAGATTAGCGTCATTTTGAAAGGAGTAATATGTCACATTCACCATATAAACTGGCACAGGGTGAGTTAGTTTGCCCTATCTGTAATATACTAATGGGACCAAAACGGTTGGCAAAACCTACCGATTATGGTTACTGCACCTTCTGTGAAGCCGATATAAAAAAACGTCAGCAGCGCATGCTCCGCGAGGGACGCTACAATTTGCTGGCAGCCCGCAAAGAAGTATTGCTCCCCATTTCAACCCCTCAAAGCGGTACATGCGGAAGACACGAATGTGGGCAGGTTTTAAGCCACGCCCAAATTGTCAAGGGAAACAAGTTCTGCTCAAGGCGTTGTGCAGCGCTTGCCCGAAACAACCAACCAAATCCCAAAACTGTTTGGGCAGACAAAAAAGCAAGTTAAGCTTTTTGACAGTTTGAAATTCAGAGAGGTCAGGATTAACCTGACCTTTTTTCTTATAACGCAAGAGTAGAGGCAACCTTGGTGTGGTGGAATGAAAACCGAGCGATTCTGCTTTATTTCTTGCGTCCCAATATAAACCACCTTAAGTTGCGCCGCGCCTTTGCAGATAAGCCAATATCAAGGATTTCCTAATAGCCTTGCTAAAATCACATCAGCTATAAACCTGATGCAAGTTAGTATGATTGCCCTTTTCTGCTTCGGTAACGCCTATATCTGCCTAGCAGAGTTCGATTTCTATTGACTTTTAGATAAAAAAGAGTAGGATTACTGCTACCTAAAACCTGGAATCATAAGGCAAAGCCTGCCTGCCCATCTTCTATTCCCTTTCAACCCGGCAGACCGGCATCAAAAGGAGATCTTTTTCAATGAGTCAAAATAAAGCACATACTCTCGGTGAATTGCGGGCGAGCGGATACCAGTCCCGGTCTGTTAAAGAAGAGATGCGCCAGAATCTAATAAATAAATTACGCAAAGGTGAAGATATATTTCCCGGCATTGTCGGTTATGAAGAGACAGTTATACCCCAGATTGAAAACGCTATCCTAAGTGGACAGGATATTGTTTTTCTGGGTGAGCGTGGGCAAGCCAAAACCCGTATTGCCCGCAGCCTCATTAACCTGCTGGACGAAGAAATGCCTGCTATCAAAGGGGCAGATTTAAACGATGACCCGCTTAATCCGATTTCGGCGGTGGGTAAAAGCCTAGTTGCCGAGCTAGGGGATAGCACCCCTATCGAGTGGATTCCCCGTAATCGGCGTTATGGCGAAAAGCTTGCTACCCCGGATATAACTATTTCCGACCTGATCGGTGAAGTTGACCCCATCAAGGTGGCAGAAGGTCGGTATCTTTCCGATGAAATGACCATCCATTATGGTCTCATCCCTCGCACAAATCGCGGCATCTTTGCAATAAACGAGCTACCCGACCTAGCAGAACGTATTCAGGTAGGTCTTTTAAATATTATGGAAGAGCGCGATGTCCAGATTCGAGGTTACAAAATCCGTCTCGACCTCGATCTTTTCGTAGTTGCCAGCGCTAACCCCGAAGATTACACCAATCGTGGGCGTATTGTAACGCCACTAAAAGACCGCTTTGGTAGCGAAATCCGAACCCATTATCCACGCACAATCGAGCATGAAATCAATATCATCGAGCAAGAAGCCACAAAATTCAAAACCGAAAACGTTGAATTGATAGTTCCGCGCTTTATGAAGGAAATTGTAGCTGAAGTAACGCATCTGGCACGGCGTAGCCCTGATATTAGCCAGCGCAGCGGTGTAAGCGTGCGCGTATCGGTAAGTAACTATGAAAACCTAGTAAGCAACGCGCTACGACGCGCAATAGTGTTAGGGGAAAAAGCAGCCTCACCGCGTATTAGTGATTTGCACGCCCTGATAAGCAGTACCGCCGGAAAGGTGGAATTGGAAACTATGGGCGATAACAAAGAAGAGCGTGTTATTGAAAAGCTGGTACAGGGCGCAGTTCTTAACACTTTCAACCGCAATTTTGGAGTCACTGATTTTGAGCAAATTATTCGCGGCTTCGATAGCGGCTTGAATATGGAGATTTCCGAATTTATGCCCTCTATGGAATATGTACATCAGGCTGCCGAAAGCCCCGAACTAAAACGTGCTGTTGCTAAGCTACAAGCACAGGGTAGCCCGGTGACGGTTGCTACAGCGGTTGAGTTTGTACTTGAGGGCTTGCACCTGAACCGTAGACTTAATAAAGATCGTAATGAGGGCAAACTTCGTTACCGTCGCTAAAAGCCTTCAGTTTGAATAAACGCAAGAAACCCCTGTAGCCATTCCGGCAAGGGGTTTCTTTTTTTATTTATTCGATTTAGGCTAACGGCGCAACTTTAATTTTTCTGCCGCTACCTGCCCAACCAACCACCATCTACTACTAGTAGATGACCTTGCATCCAATCTGAACCGGAACTAGCCAGAAAAATCGCCGCACCTACCAGATCGGAGCCTTCACCCCAACGCCCTTGTGGAATACGCTCCAGAATCGAGTTGTAACGTGCTTCATCAGCTATTAAAGGGGCAGTATTATTCGTGCGAATATATCCGGGCGCAATACCGTTAACGTTTATACCATACGTAGCCAGTTCATTACCCATTGCTTTGGTTATACCCGCCAACCCATGCTTTGCGGCAGCATAACCCGGCACTAGGATTCCGCCTTGAAAACTCAAAAGCGAACAAATATTTACAATTTTACCTCCTTGTCCCCGTTCTACCATATGCTGAGCTACTTTCTGAGCAAAAAAAACGGCACTTTCAAATTTGTATTTAATACTGAATCCCAGTCTTCCTCAGTATATTCCAATACTGAAGCGCGCCGAACAATACCAGCATTGTTAACAAGTATATCGATCTTGCCATATTTTTCCAGTGCTGTTTGTACTACCGGATTAATATTTTCAAGCTTGCTCAGGTCTTGACGTTTAGATAAACGGGGCTATAGGAAATAGAAACCCGTATCGGAACTTACAAAAGAATGACAGTTTGTAGCCAGTTACCAGCAAATTTAACAGCGAATATTCGTCAAATTAGAGGTAGAAAACCCCTTTTTGACCACCTTATAGCGGGTAGCCGGTCTTACTTTGGTGCCAACCGCTCGACCCTTCCCATTTCCTCGCACTTTGCTGGCTTTGGCCGGACTGCCCAACTGCACAATTATTCCGGACAAGCCTCGTCGAATTTGCTGAGGGCTTGGCTGTCGTTGACTATTTTCCCAAGGTCGCAACACTTCCAAGCCCAAGCCTTGAGCGATTTGCAATTCGTCGTGTACCAAACTGACTATCGCCGTCCACAACTCAAACTGGCTCGGATAGCGCAAGCGTGGTTTTTCCCACAACAAATCTTGTTTGTCAAAACGATAGCCGTGTTCTATCGAGTAACGCCTCTTGTAATACGACCAGACTTGCGTCAGGTCAAGCTCAGTTTGACCCGACCACACATACCAACTTTCCAGAGGGTCATGGGTTTTACCACTGGCTGCCTCACGCTGTATTCGGATTATGCTCAGTGCCAGTTCAGGTGCTTCCCTCAAATGCAGCTCAGTCCATGCGCTTACTACCAGTTTGTGTCCATTTTCGTCCGTCCCAACCCACACTCGCTGCGGCAAACCGTGCGTATTGGGATCATTACATTGGAAACGAGCACCGTGTTTAGCGGGAGCGCCGCGACCTCGTTTCTGCTCATCTCTCACCACTTTTCGATAGAATACTCGGTTAGACTTGAGCCGCAGCAGCAAGTCATAGTCCTTACTGCTATTTTGAATAAATGCTTTGGTGGGGTAGTACCGGTCTCCCAGATTGAGCGGTCTTTCAGCAAAATATGGGCGCAATTCGCTCAGTTGCTGGCTGGCTACCTCTGCTGGTGTTTGACTGGTTTTGATCCTGCGGTTGGAGACAATGTATGTATGGCTACTGGTTTGAGCCGGCACCACCACCACGGTCGAGAATTGCCAACCCACGGTCACGGGCTTATCACAATTGGGCAGATTGTGTTTGTAAAGCCAGCCACGATCTGCAGATGTAGTGCTAAAGGGTCGCTCGATATTGGTAGCATCCACTGCCAGTACCAATCTTTCACCATCGAAGGGATGAGGGGCGTAGCGCACCATGGTTTGCTCGAAGCGAGTTTGGTTAACTTGACCCATTTGCAAAGCCTCATACAAACTGGGCCATTTTCGCTCAAAATTGGGCGAAAGGGTCAGTTCCAGTACCGATTGAGCCTGGCTTTCTGTCATAAGGGCATCCGCCAGATTAAACAATGCGTCACTGGCGTATTCAAAGCAGTCATAGATTTCGTGCCGAAATTCTTTAAGTGTGTTAAGGTTCATACGAGTAGTGTCCTTTCTCAATTAGAACATTACTCGTCTGGGCAAGTTGTGCCAACACTGCTTGCCCTTTGGTTTATCTAAACGTCAATCAGGTCAGAACTTAAGCAATAGTAGGGCTGACCTGTAGCCTCAAGGCGAGCTAGCGTTTCTTCAGAAGGCGTGCTGCGACTCACCAAAAGCAAGCTTGCCCCTGCCTCGGCATAACCTATAGCTATAGCAGCGCCAATACCACGGCTTGAACCGGTAATAATAGCCACTTTCCCGTCTAATCTTAAATTCATGGTTATTTAGCCACCTTTTCCAAAATTATCTAACTAGTAGTGATAAAATGAGTATAGCATGGCAACCTTCAAATTCTAATTCCGCTAAAAAGCGCCAATTGCAAGTTGAAGCCCTTTAATGCATTTGTTATAATTTTCAAGCTTCCATCTAAAGCTTGCAGGATTGTGCTCTGCTCTAACAGGAGAAGATGTGTCGGAACAAAAATTAGGCTTCGCAGCAGACCCGGAAACTATTCTTGTAATCCCCTTTGCAGACGGCATCGGTGATTTTGTAAATATGCAACCTATCCTTCGTGTTATCGCCCAAAGGTTTCCCAAAGCGGATATAAGTGTGGCGGCTTCCTCTTATGCTAACTACTTGATCACTCCCGACTTGCCCGTGAAGATTGTAACCCCAAGTTGGTTTGAAAAAGAACCGGGACCGATGGCGCAACGTTTACGCCACTTGATTTCGCAGAAAGTGCTGGCATGGTTCGCCGGTCCGGTACTGAAACGCGAGTTGGGAGGAAATATTGATCTTATTATCAATACTTTCTATCTTTGGGAACGTAACATGGATTTTCCGCGTTATTGGACTCCCCAGACTCCACCACGCCCTGGAGCAAGGCATACTCTTGACTGTCTGGCGCAACTATTGGAAGAAGAACTTGGTATTGAAATTCCCCAGGAACAACGTTATCCCCGCTTATGGATTACACCCGGTGCAAGTGAGTGGGCTGCCAATTTTATCAGTGAGAATAACCTCACCGAACGCCAGCCTGTTGCATTGGTAGCCGAAAGCAATATGAAAATCAAGAAATGGGAAGCAGCAGAATGGGCGTACCTGAGCGATACTCTGCAAGAAAAGGGGCACCCAACGCTCTTCTTTGCACCTCCCGATAGTGAGTTGATTAAAGAAATATTCAATCTGACCCGCAATAAACCACTATTCATCTCGACCTCTCTCGATAATGTAACTGCCCTGTTAAAATATTGCAGTTTATGTGTAGGGGTTGATACGGGCTTATTGCATATCGCTTCGGCAATTGATACTCGCTGGGTTGGGCTGTTTGGACCTACTAATCCCGAAGTAACCGGACCTTATAACCGCTCAATGGGCCGCTGGGTGGTTTCAGCTTACCCACGCGGAGAAGGTTGCCGCAATTGCTGGAAAAGTTTCAAATACGAAGACGACCATTGCCTAGCGCTTAATTCAGGTAGTTGTATGGATTATATCGACCGCCAAACTGTAGTTGAGCTAAGCATGGAATTGTTGGAAGCAGCTAAAGTCCCACGATTGTAAGATTCTGCCCCGGTCACAAAAACTATAAATTATCCCTATTGAGGTAATAGGCTGCCCCTATTCCCTTTTTGGGGGCAATTTATAGTTTTTTACTATGTTTCTATAAATTTCTATCCATTTCTGTGATTTTTATAACTGGAAACCCCTGTTCAAAACGGCTCGAATATATTATAATACCTTGTGAAATCTATAACGTATTGTTTTTAACCATTCGGGAAGACGTCCCGGAAACTTTGAAAGGAGAACCACCATGGCGGCAGTGTTATCGCCCAATAAACACGAGATTGAACACGGGGAGTATGTTGTGGAACTCGTGGGTGAGTTTGATTACTACCTGATGGACTGGTTCAAGGTTTTGGATGCAAATTGTGCCCGCGTAGTAGAACGCACAGATGGTTTCTATGTAGTTCCTTTCGGCAGAATCAATGGCTCTAATTATGAAGAAGATGCGATTGGACCTTTCACTACCCAATCCGAAGCCCGAGAAGAAGCTGAAGCGATTTTAGAAGCTGACGAATAAATTTCGATTGAATTAAGGAATCTTCCTAGCGGCAACCTAAATGGTTGCCTTTTTTTTGAAACTTTGCAACTTTCTTACATATATTTGACTCATTTAAGATTTTTGATCTGTAAAATATTAAGTGGAAATAGGCGGTTTTAGGTCTTTTTATCAAAATTGTAAAATAATGCACAAAAACAACTTTTCTTTTCTAATCAAATCCGGCGCAATCACGCTATTATGTCTTTTAGGGATATGTCTTTTTAGTGTGCAATTTACCTTCGCTGCACCTCCGCCCCACAAACCAAAACCCGTTACACCTTCTGCCAATGCCAGTATCGATGGGGTGAATACCATGCTTACGCCCAACCCGGTGATAGCAGGGCAGCCTTTATCTTACACCGTAAAAGTATCGGTGCAAGGTCCGCTTGATGCCAATAACCTAGAGGTAGTGCTAGTGATGGCGGGCGATCAACAATTCAGCGGGTTTGACCCTAGCGGTAGTGGGTGGACACTATCCCGAAAAGATAATCAGATTCACTTGGCTATTGGTTCAGTCAAGGTTGGATATAAAGCGCAAGCTACAATCTCTACGATTGCACCGACTAATATCGATCGCCCTATTTTGCAACAATCCATTTTCTTGAATTGGGTAGATGAACATTATTACAACAAAGAATTCCAGATAGCGGCAACACTCTCAAATCCTTCTGCCACTGCTAACCCATTACCGATTGCGCCTGTGATTTCGACTCCAACTAACGGTTTACCTATCAGCGGACCATTTGCAGCCCAAAGCGCCCCGCAAACCAATAATTACAGTAGCGGCGACGTATGGTACTTTCCAATCACTCAACATTATTCCGGATTCGGTTTTCTTGCTTATTGGCGCACACACGGTAGTGTACTCAACCTCGGATATCCCATAAGTGAAGAGTTCCAAGAAAAGGGCATGACGGTGCAATATTTTGAGCGTGGAGTGCTTGAATATCATCCTGAGAATCCTACTGAGTACAGTGTGTTGCTGCGGGCGCTAGGTAGAGAAGCTGGTGAAGCTGAACCCGCCATTGATGGTACAAATACGCCTGATGATCAGGCTCAATATTACCCCGAAACTGGACATTGGATTTCCGGCGCATTTGTAAAAGCATGGACTAATGGCGGTGGTGTAATGCAATTCGGTTATCCGATTGCTGAAGCATATCAGGATGGTTCAAAGCTGATTCAGTGGTTCGAGCGGGCGCGGTTTGAGGTTGATACTTCAAAACCCAACCAGCTTGTAATGTTGGGGCTGGTTGGGCGCGAGTCAAGTGTTAGTAAAGGTTATCTGACGTATTGACCGTTTGTGCTCCACGGACCGAAAGACTCAAGCAGCTTTCGGTTAAAGAGCGTAATCGAGCGGCGCTGAATTTCAAGGATACCTTGTTTTTGTAATTCGCTGAGTTGCCGGGTCACCGTGACCCGGTTACTACCCATCATATCGGCTAACCGCTGATGACTTAGCGGATAATCAATATAAATACTGCCAGCCTGTTTTTGAACCCCAAACTCATCCGCCAATTTAAGCAATAAGTGTGCTAACCTAACGGAAACGTCTCGTCCTAGCAACCCCTGAATAAGCTGCTGAACACTGGCAAGTTGAGTAGAAAAACTCTTGATAATACCGGCAGCTACCACTGGAGAACGTTCCATAGCGCGTAAAAGGGCAGTTTCATCTACCCACACCAATTCGGATTCGCGCATTGTCTCGGCTTGAAAATCCTTAAAGTAATTGGTTTGGCTTGAACTTGAACCTCCGGCAAAACGAGCGAATACATCGCCTTTACCTAAAATAGTCAAGGTTAAAGCGCGTCCATCAGGTAAGTATTCTTGGATTTGCACCGTACCAAAACGAATAAAGTAAAAGCGGCTTCGCTGCACATCGTGGTTATCGCTGAATATAGGCACACCCGCGCGATAACGGCTAATCGAGTATTCTCCTGTAATCGAAGCCAATTGATCGGAAAAGCTATCTGACAGATTTTGATGGGAGGGCAATAGTTCTTTGATAGAGCGGTGTTCTGAGGGGCGATGAAGCCAAACGTCTCCACTTTCTATCTGTTCGTTGAAACCACTTACCATCGCAATAAGCAAGCGACTTTGCAATTGGTTTAAGCGGCGTACTAACGCCTGAAAAGCGCGAGGTTGGGCTATATTTGCCCCATCTTTCTCAGCCTCATTAAGAATCATGCTAACCCAGTGACTCAAACAAGCTGAGGTATTATCCATTACCGCCTGTAATGGCGCTCTCCGGTTAGCCAGTGCCCGTCCTTCTTCTTCAACCAAATGGGCAACTTCACTGAAGTTTCCGGTCGCAAGCGCATTACCAAGCAGATTCCACAGCTTGAAATGGTAATTGGTCAATGAAGGGGTTAAGTCATTTATGCTTTTTCCCACTTCACCTACATCTCGCTCATCATTATTTGCCAGCCAATTATTCTTAGACTGTGCCGCCACACGAGACACCAGATTAGTAATAAGCCCACTGGGGAGTTGCTCTAAGTCTTTCTGGAATTCTCTTTGTGACATATGAAAGACTTTTCCTTTCAGGAAAAATAAAACTGACCAAGCTAAGCTAAAGAGTAGTGCAAAAAGAAGGCGAGACGCGAATAGTAAGGTTTCCACCTCTACTAACTATTTTCACAAGTTTAGCTTTCTAATAGCCTGTTCGCTGTGATTTGGACTACAATTTCGGGGTAATATACCCTCTATTTGGGGGTTGCTGTGGTAATCACACCGCCTTATTTATATTCTTAACAGCTACAGAGTGCATTATCTAACTTTTATATGCTTTTTATCCAAATTCTGTAGATATATTAAAAGGTTTACCTAGATAGGCAAACCTCCTAAAAGTTACAAACTTTGTGATAATTCAAACCCGCCGCGGCTTTTAGCCTTTCAATTTACTGATGGCTAGCTCCATACGTTTAACAGATTCTTCGACCCCCAATAAAATAAACATTTCAGGGCAGCCCGGTGAGCGAGTTTTTCCCGATAAAGCTACACGTGGACACCACAAAACCTGACCTCGCTTTAGTTCGAGTTCTGCGGCTACTTCATCCAACGCTGCTAACAACAAGTCTCTGTCGCTATAAGCTGAGGCAGAAATTGCTTTTAGTTTAGCAATTATTCCTCCCAGAACACGTATCGCGCCCTCTTTGCCATCATTCTTGCCGATTAAGTCTTCGGCGGGATATTCCAGACTTTCGGCATTCTTAAATGCAAAATCCACTTCGGGGGCTACTTCAAGCAGTGTTTTAGCCTTATCTTTCGCCAGACGGCAAGCTTCAACTATATAACGCCAGCGTACCTGATCCGATTCAACGTTTTCAGCCTCTTCCTGAGTAAGCAAACCAGCCTCTGTCAAGAAAGGCAAACAACGGCGAGCAAAATCTTCTTCGCTAAGAATATGATTAATGTAATAAGCATTAATCCATTCCAGTTTTTCGGGTGAGAAGCGCGCATCGGTTGTCTGAATGCGATTAATCTCGAATTTTTCTATAAGCTCTGGCAATGTGAATATTTCAGTTTTATCGTCATAGCTCCAGCCGAGCAACACCAAATAATTTAATAAAGCTTCCGCCACGTATCCGGCTTTTCGATATTCGACAACCGAGACTGCGCTATTTCGCTTGCTCAATTTACCCTTTTCTCCGGGCGGGTTAAGAATGAGCGGCACATGTACCAAAATCGGAATCGGGAAATTCAGAGCCTTATAAAGCAAGATGTGCAACGGCACGCTCGGAATCCATTCTTGCCCGCGCATCACATGGGTTACACCCATTAAGTAATCATCCACCATATAGGCAAGGTGATATGTCGGAAACCCATCGGATTTGAGAATGACCTGATCATTTATAGTGGAATTATCAAAAGAGATTGTTCCCCTCAAATAATCATTGTAGCTGGTTTTACCTTCCAGAGGTACTCTAAAACGTACTACCGGCTTAATACCGGCATCAAGCGCGGCTTGGCGCTCTTCTTGGCTAATATTACGACAATGGCGATCATAACCGGGTGGAACCTTCTGAGCTTGGCGTGTCTTATTAACTGCTTCAAGCCGTTCCGGGCTGCAATAACAATAATACGCATTTCCCTGCTCAATCAACTGCCTGGCATAGCTCTGATAGAAGGGCAACCGCTCGCTTTGGAAATAAGGTGAATGTGGACCGCCTTTATCGGGTCCTTCATCATAATCAATTCCAAGCCAGTTAAGCGAATCGCGAATCGCATCTAAAGAGCCTTCTACTTTACGTTTCTGGTCGGTATCTTCTATGCGCAGGATAAATTGACCTCCGGTCTTACGCGCTAGCAAAAAAGCAAATACAGCAGTGCGAAGATTACCGATATGAGGGTATCCTGTAGGGCTGGGCGCGTAGCGAGTACGGGCTGGACGCGCCACATCAGTTGTCATTTAAGCAGTTCTCCTTTGTTATTGATTACGATTAGTTCAGAACATGGCTTTAATTCTATCTTTTCATTTGCTACCGTACACAATTAGAAATCCTCTAAAAGAAAAGGGATAAAGGCGACTGGTAAGGGTAAATGTTCATTCAAAAAATGCTCAAGCAGGTTCAAACCTAAATTGAACAGGCTCAAATCCAGTCGTTCGGTGCGATGAATGACCCGGTTCCAGCCTTCAGCTAAAGCTATCGTACCCAGATGTACAATCCAAAGATAAGCCAGACAAGCCGCTAACAATAACCTTTCTAGCCGTTTAGGGTCATCCAAATGGCTCTTGTCCAGCCGAAACCCTCGGCTCTTGCTATCGGAAAAGAAGGTTTCAATCCTAAACCTCTTTTTGTAGTACCGGATTGCTTCCTGGGCTAGAGCCAAATTACTCACCAGATAAAGTGGCTCACGGTAAGGCTTTTGCCAGACCGCTATGACCAGTACTGGTCCGTACTCGTGTTTGCTGAATGCTACGCCGCTCTGACTCACTACCTGACCAGGCTGAACCCCTAACTTACTGATGGCATAATGAGCTTGTTCATCCAACCAGACCTGGCTATTTTTAGCAGTACGACAGACATACTGCCAACCGTAATAATCTAACCGTCTTAACAAACGACAGCCATCGAATTCACCATCACCCAAAAAGACTACTTGGCTACCAGACGGAACCAACGAGTGAACTTGCTTTAACAATCTGATGTGCAAAGCTTGAGCTAAATGTCCCTTTTTAGCCTTAACCACCAACCAACCCAAAGGTAAAGCCCGCCCCTGATATACTACACTGATTACTAAGCCCATTCCACCAGCACCAACCTGACTGCCATCTATCACCAGTACCAGTGGACAATGACACAGGCTACTCAGCAATTGTTTGGCGAAAGGAGCATACACCACTTTTTGGTTAAAGTTATCATTTTTGAGCAATCGGCGCATTCGGATGATGCGGCTTTCCCGTTTAGTTTTATCTGGCACTTTGGCGGCGATATTAGGCAACGCACTATGCCGACTACCTACAATCCCACTGATCACCATCGCTAGAATTGTTAAATATTGTAATTCGCGCCCCTGCGCTTGTGGGTGGAGTTGCAACAATTGCTGTTTTATGGCACGATGTCGGCGAAGGTTGTCACTCATTTTGGTATCCTTTTGCTTTCTACTTTGGTCGGTAAGAAAACTACAGTTTACCACTCTGCCTCAACCTTCTCCTCCTTTTCCTCTCCTTTATATCTGTACGGTAGCAAATCTTTTCAGTGATATTATGCAGCTTTGCGCAATTATATAGGCTTGCAAAGTATAATCTTCATAAATTTCCCTACAACATTCAGCGCGTTTTGGCATTTTATAATTCCGGCTACTACCTATTTTCAGGGGGTTTAAGTTCTCAGCCAATTTATAGCCAGTTACAGCAACATCGGCGGTTACGTTTGTCCCTTCGGTTCCAAATAATTTTTTGGGAGGATAGGTTGTTTGATTGGAGATTGAGCCAGCCATATCCAGCGCAACAACCATTATATTCTGCACCTATGCCAAGGTCAAACCTTCGCAGACTCAAGTAGGTTTTTGAGAAAAAGTCTTTTCCAATAATTTTACACCTGAAGTTTTTATTTTATTTAATTTTAGCATGCCTAATTTTACAATATTATCTAATCGATATATTATTAAAACAATTATTAATAACTTTACCAAATATATTTGGCAACATTAATACATTAAAAAGGTTAAATATGATTTACCTTCATTTGTAATATGATTATTTACCTTTATATACTAAAATTTTAACCATATAGAAATTGTAGTAGTAGAAACAGGGCTTTTTCCGGGTATTATTTTGACGGAGGATTAGACTATGCATCATCAAGATTTACGTTCTACCACTTGCTCAAGAAGAAGAAAAATTTCCGCTACTAATGGACAAGGATTAGTCGAGTACACCATGATTCTGGCGTTACTGGCTATAGTTGTTATTCTAGTCCTTAGCCTCTTAGGCCCAGCAGTTGGTAATGTTTTCAGCTCTGTCAGTAGTGGGCTTCAGTCTCCCGGCAATAGGAGCGTTCAACAGGTAAATCCTGTAGTTACTACTGCTGTAGTTACCACTGCAACTACCGCGGCACCGGTTGTTACTACAAAAGCACCTACAACAGTGGCAACCACAGCTACAACAGTAGCAACCACGCCTACAACAGCAGTTACATTTTTCTTTAACCCCGTACCAACTCCAACCCCAGAACACGGCAAAGGCGATGGCGATGGTAAGGGCAACGGTAAGGGCAATAATGGTTAAGACTCTTGTCTAATGTTAGTTCTTAATAACTTTTTTGAGGTCAAATCCTGATACGGATTTGACCTCTTTTTACGAATTCTGATAAATTCCCCGCTATTTTCCACAGACAAACTCACAGTGAGTAAACTCAAAACCCAAGTTTTATTAATTATTTATGAGAAAATTATATCCGTAAGCTATATTGTTATCTTTAAATCCTATAATTGTACTAAAGGGTTAGAATAAAATTCTTATTATAGTTATCCTCTTTTAATATTTGATAGGTGAAAAAATCAAATGACAAAAATTCAATCAAAGCCAAAGGTTTGGAGTGCTAAGAGGGGACAGGGGTTAGTAGAATATGTATTAATTCTAGGGGTAATAGTAATAGTGGTTATTCTAGTGCTAACTCTTCTAGGACCATCGGTGGGCAGTGTTTTCAGTTCGGTTAACAGTAGTCTCAAAGACCCCAAAGTTGGCGCAGGCACTACAGGTGTCGCTCCAACTACACTGGTCACTACCACCACTATCCCGGTCACTACGGTAGCACCCACTACAGTGGCAACCACACCTACAACAGTTGCGACTACACCTACTACTACGTCAACTTTTTTCTTTAATCCCAAGACAACCCCAACGCCTGAACCTACTGATACACCAGAACCTAAAAAAACTAAAACGCCTAAAGAAGGTGATAATGGTAACAATGGAGAGTCGAATAACAACCACTAACCATCATCTCATCTATAATTAGATTTAGGTCACTTCAACTATTTTAAGGTCAAGCTCATGTATAAGAGCCTGACCTTATTTGCTTTGCTGGTTATATTATATTTTCCCCTTGCGGTCAGCCAAAGTTGAGGGTATAATCATAAGCACGCTCAAATTGGAGTTTACATTTTAAGTTAAAGGAACAAGTGTATGGCAGGCAGCGGGGGAGCTACCAAAGCAAAAGAAGAAGATGTCCGCGTTAAGGAAGTTGCGGGCAACCGCAAGGCTTATCATGATTTCTTCGTTGAAGAAAAATATGAAGCCGGTATCGAACTACAGGGCACTGAAATAAAATCTGTTCGGGATGGGCGCGTTACTCTCAAGGATGGATACGTCAGGATTGAACATGGAGAAGCTTGGTTGTGGAACATTCATATTTCCGCCTACACTCACGCCGGTAAATTCTTCCAGCATGATCCTATACGCAAACGCAGGCTTCTTTTGCATAAATCTGAAATTATACGCCTTGCCATGAAAACACAGGCACAGGGCTACACCCTTATCCCACTGCGTATGTATCTTAAAAAAGGTCGGGCAAAAATCGAAATCGGGCTGGCGCGTGGCAAGAAACTATACGACAAGCGCGATGCGTTGGCAGAACGCGATGCCAACCTCGAAATACAGCGTGCCATCAGAGAGCGTTACTAAGCCGAGTAACGCCCTCCCGGCAAGCGCACCGATACATCTCCCGCTTGTATCCGATGTTGCTCGCCAGCATCATCTTCGACTACTAATGTGCCGTTATCATCAACCCCGCAGGCTAGCCCTTCGAGAGTCAATACATCTCCTTGAAAAACTTGTACCCGGTGTCCTAATGTAACCAAAGCTGCCGCCCATTCTTGCCTTATATGTTCCATACTGAGTAACAGAGCATGGCGATAATCGCTAAATTCGTCAATAATCTCCGCCAGCAATTCCTCTCGCGAAACAACCTGATTTGGGACAAGGTTTCCAGCTTTACCTACAATACCGGCTTCCAACAAATCAGCATCATCTAGCGAAATATTCAACCCAAAGCCTAAAGCCAACCAAGGTTCACCTCTAATTATTTCCAATTCAGCCAGAATACCACCCACTTTCAAGCCTTCTCGTAACAAATCATTAGGCCATTTAAGCTGAAGGGTGGTGTCAGTAAAGCGCGCTGTGGCGTTTTTAACCGCTAAACCCATCGAAGCGGTATAAAGAAAAGCTCGCTCCAAAGGGGTTTCGATTGGAATAACGACAGTACACATCAAACCACTGGCAGGAGGGGCTTGCCAACTTCTGCCTAGCCGTCCTCTACCAGCAAGCTGCAAATCCGCTACTAGAATTCCGGGTTGGGGGTTTGTGGTACTATTTAGATAACGGCGCGCTTCCAGATTGGTAGAATCTATACTGGGAAAATAGCTGAAACGGTAGCCCGGTACAGTAAGTTTGCTCTGGAAAAATTGTGGGTCAAATGGTATTCTTGAGGACATGCTAGAGTTATCCGCTTGGTTATGTTACTATTATCGCCTGTCAATTATATCAGGTTAAGGAATCATTTTTGAATAATGTTTGCTAAAGAAACAACCCAACTGCATAAATTTTCGTGGGAAACCTTGCCAGAAGGTTACGTGTGTTTATCACCGATGGCAGGAGTAACAGATAGTGCCTTTCGCCAGATTTGCAAACAACACGGTGCAGATGTGGTCTTCACCGAGATGGCAAGCGCCAGTATGATGTTAGCGGCGCCTGCCCGTAGCGCCACATTCTTGCGCTACAATGAATTGGAACGCCCTATCATCTGCCAGATAATGGGCGGCGACCCCAAAGTTATGGCGGAAGCGGCGCGGGTGGTTCAAGATTTGGGGTTTGATGGCGTGGATATCAATATGGGTTGCCCCGAAAAAAAGATTGTGGGTAATGCTTGCGGCTCGTCCTTGCTCAAAGATGCCGATACTGCCGCCCGAATAGTGGAAGCGATGACGCAAGCAGTTGATATTCCGGTTTCGGTAAAAATGCGCTCAGGCTTTCTCGACTCACAAATCGTACAACCCTATTTTAGCAAACGTATGGAAGAAGCAGGCGCAAAAGCGTTGGCAATTCACCCGCGCACCAAAGAACAAGGTTATCACGGACGCGCCGATTGGAGTATAACCCGCCAGATTGTAGAAGTTGTTAATGTGCCTGTCGGTGGTAGCGGGGATATAAACAGCCATGAGGCAATTGCCAGAATGCGAGCCGAAACGGGGGCGAAATTTGCATGGGTAGCGCGGGGTTCGATGGGCAACCCCTGGATTTTTGAAAAAGAGCGTGTCTTACCGCCTACTATCAGCGAAGTAATTGAAACGGCGTTGGCTCATGCGCGCCTCGCCCTTGAGTTAAAAGGCCCACATGGGCTGATTGAGATGCGTAAACATCTTGCTTGGTATTTCAGCGGCTTTCCCGGTGCAGTTGCATTACGTGATCAGGTTAAGAAAATTTTTACGATAGAGCAGATTGAAGATCTGGTAGAACCTTATCGGGGGCTTAACGACCTGCGCCACGACCATACTCGTTCATTTGAGCAAAAAGAAGTAGCAGCATAACTCTCTAGAAATAAAAAAAAGCGAACGCCGTTGTTCGCTTCTCTTTATACAGGCAGTTTTGATTTCTAGTCAACCGCTGCCAAACTAATTACATCTCGCGGTATTCGCCGTCCACTGTGCCGTCAGGGCGAGTACCACCTCCAGCATTGCCGCCACCGGGTTGTTCACCACCCGGCGCACCACCACCGGCCGCCTGTTGCTGCCCGTAGATAGCCGCACCGACCTTCTGGACGGCTGCCATCAATTCATCGGTAGTAGAAGTAATACGCGACACATCCTCAGCTTGTAACGCAGAACGTACTGCCGCAATCTTGCCGTTGATTTCATCTTTCAGCTCTTGTGGAACTTGCTGATCGAAATCCTTGAGGGTCTTTTCAGCAGTATAAGCCGCGCTGTCACCTCGGTTGCGGGATTCTACCAGTTCGCGCTTGCGCTGGTCATCGGAAGCGTGCAATTCCGCTTCTTTCTTCATGCGCTCGATCTCATCCTTAGAAAGACCGCCGGAAGCAGTGATAGTAATCTTTTGCTCACGTCCGGTTGCCAAGTCTTTGGCGGAAACGTTCAAAATACCGTTGGCATCAATGTCGAAGGTTACTTCAATCTTCGGCACACCACGAGGCGCAGGCGGTATTCCATCAAGGATAAAGCGACCAAGGCTCTTGTTTTCATTCGCCATAGGACGCTCACCCTGTACCACGTGGATTTCCACACTGCTCTGACCATCGGCGGCAGTGCTGAAAATCTCACTTTTGCGGGTAGGAATAGTGGTATTGCGCTCAATCAGAGGAGTCGCTACCCCTCCGAGGGTTTCAACGCTCAAGGTTAAGGGAGTTACGTCGAGCAACAGGATGTCCTTGACATCACCACCCAACACACCTGCCTGTACCGCTGCTCCGATAGCTACCACTTCATCCGGATTTAACCCACGATTTGGTTCTTTCCCAAAAGCGCTCTTAACCTTCTCAATCACGGAAGGCATACGAGTCATACCACCAACCAACAGCACTTCATCCACATTGCCCGTATTCATACCAGCATCGCTTAGCGCGTTTTTCATAGGCGGGACGGTTTTTTCAATCAAGTCTCCGACCAATTGCTCAAGCTTGGAACGAGTCAGGTTTACGTTCAAGTGCTTGGGACCGGTAGCATCTGCGCTAATAAATGGCAGGTTAATATCGGTGCTTGGTGCGCTAGAAAGCTCGATTTTAGCTTTCTCGCCTGCTTCTTTCAAACGCTGCAAAGCCATGCGGTCTTGGCGTAAATCAATTCCATGTTCAGTCTTGAACCCATCAGCCAACCAATCAATAAGGCGTTGGTCAAAGTCGTCACCACCGAGATGGGTATCGCCGTTGGTGCTTTTTACTTCAAATACGCCCTCGGCGAGGTTCAGGATTGATATATCGTAAGTACCGCCACCAAGGTCATAGACTGCAACATTTTCTTCGTGCTTTTTATCAATGCCATAAGCAAGCGCAGCAGCAGTAGGCTCGTTTATTATGCGCAGTACTTTGAGACCGGCAATTTCTCCTGCATCCTTAGTGGCTTGTCGCTGGCTATCATTAAAGTAAGCCGGTACGGTAATAACCACATCGGTAATTTTTTCACCCAGATAAGCTTCGGCATCGGTTTTGAGCTTCTGCAATATCATCGCGCTGACTTCGGGTGGGCTATAGCCTTTGCCGCCCATTATCACTTCCACATCACCATTGGAGCGTTTAGCCATTTTATAGGGTACAAGCTTTACGTCGCGCTGCACAATGGGATCATCAAATTTGCGACCCATAAAACGTTTAATTGAAAATATTGTATTTTCAGGATTAGTCACTGACTGCCGCTTGGCAACCTGACCAACCAGACGTTCACCCTGTTTATTTACCGCTACTACGCTAGGGGTAGTGCGGTTGCCTTCTGCATTGGGTATAACTACCGGTTCGCCGCCCTCCATGATTGCCATCACGGAGTTGGTTGTACCAAGGTCTATTCCCAGTATCTTGCCCATTTCTGTTTAATTCCTCCAAATCAATTTATTAATTACGCATAATTTAGGACTCTAACTTCAAATATGCTAACATAAGTTACGCTCATAGGCTATATAAAGTGACGCCCGGAGGCGTTAGAGTTGTGTTAGACATTTATATAACCACCTCGATTCATATGTTAACGCTATCTTAATTCAATTTTAACTCTTTCTTTGCTATCATTTTTTTAATTGTGCTTGTACAAATAGCGTATAAACAATGCCTATTTTTTGTACAAGTTTCCTAAATTGAGAGAAATTTCCAAAAATTATTACTGCTATGACACCCGGCGGGTTACTGCTAGTTGAGAGTGCCCTACCAAGGAGAAAAGTTAATATGGAAGAATCCAAGAGTCCTTCTCGGGAAGGGCGTGTTACCGCTGAGCCGTTAAAAAGGGAAATGTATGTACAGGGCGGTTGGGAGAGGTTAGTGCTTTGTGCTACCCATATGCAGGTGCAAAGCCTTAACTATGGTAGCCCTCTTTCCAAAGAAATGGAAAAGCTTCGAGCTGAAGGTTGGACGATGACCTATTCTTTACGCAACGCTACAGGCAGAACTTATTACTTCCGACGCGCGATAAAAAATGTGGCGCGTCGTTTGAGAGAAACTGCGATGTGGTAATCTTAAAACCCCGGATAATGTTTGCCGGGGTCTTTTTTTAGCCTTTTACATCCATTGACATAACTGAAGTGGCGAGTAGCAGAATCACCAGTAAAGCTACTGCTATTCGATACCAGCCAAAGGGAACCATTGTAATTTTACCTATCAAGTTGATAAAGAATTTAACCGCGAACCAGGCGGCAATGAAAGAAACCAGAAATCCTACTCCAAATACGGGAATATCAGAAGTGGATAGATATTTTAGACTCTTAATCATGTCGTATATAGTGGCAAAAAACAAAATAGGAACCGCTGCAAAAAATGAATATTCTGCCGCAGTTTTGCGTTGAACACCCCAAAGCATTGCGCCCACTATAGTAGCAGCGGAACGAGAAGTACCGGGCCATAATGCTAGGCATTGAAACAAACCAACAACCAGTGCATCCTTCCAAGTCAACGAATCCAGTCCCTGCTCTTTAACGGGCGGCAAAAACCTCTCTACCAATATCAGAGCGATACCACCAACCAACAAACCTATAGCTACTGTAAGAGGGTTAAACAGCTTATCTTTAATAAAATCGCGCCCCAAAAAGCCTAATATGAAAGCCGGTATGCTGGTTATTAACAGCAATAACAAGCCATTCAATCCGGCGAACCGTGTTTCTTTCATTCCATTGCTGAAATCAAACAAACCCAAGAAACGCCGCCAGTATAAAATAACAACTGCCAGAATCGCCCCTAATTGTATAAAAACATCGAAAGTATTAGCCCTATCACCGGTAAATCCCACCAAATGATTGGCAATAATAAGGTGTCCGGTGGATGAAACCGGGACAAACTCGGTAAGACCTTCAACAATACCTAGAATAGTTGCTTTAATTATTTCGTCCATGTTTTTGAGTCAGATTCACCTTTCTCGTTGTCGGATGCTTTTGATTCGATTGTAAGCTTTTCTTTATCTAAAATAGCTTGAAGAGCATTATTACTGACCAATGTGTGATAGGACATGCCAAATAAAACAGTGGGCAAAAACAATAAATAATAGGAGCCGCAAAGAATAATTCCCAACACTATCCCTATAAGCAGGGTAAAGAAAAGATATTTGAAAGTAGCCAGCAAACTGTTTCGGAAAAGTAACCGCAGGCTGAGCCTGTTCTCGATACTTATCGCCATAGGCCATAAACTAACTTGCAATACTAGCCAGAAGAAAATAAGCCAAAGCCAGAGTATCGAAACTAACCCTCCCGCAACATTTATAGACGCATAAAATGCCAGATTTATATAAGCAAACGCAGCGAAAATCAGGTTAAGTATTGCCAATATAATACCGCGCCAATAGTAAGTGCGAATACCCTTGAAAAATTCGCCTAGTTCAAGACGTTCCAAGCGGGTTACATTGGCAGTAAGTGAGAATAGACCGATAGTAGCAGGACCTCCCAGAACAATAAGCGGCAAGATAGATATTAAATAAACATAGGGCACTGGAACTGGCAGATTTAATAGCAAAACCGCAGGTAATAAGCTAATTGCCCAGAGGATATTTGCCAGCACCAGCACCAGCAAATTATCCCACAGGTCGGCTAAGGCACGAAGAAATACTGGGATTATCCGGTTAAACATTAATTGCCGGTCTCAATTTCCTTAATAAGTAATTCTAAAGTTTTTGCAGCAAGGCTGGTAAAATAAGGAACATGATCGGCGGCGGCTACACCAATACTGGGTTGATTTACCCAATTTGATTTAAGTCTATATTGTTGCGGTGGTGGTGCTCCCAGCCAATCACTCAGCGCCTGTTGCCACGCCAACGGAAAACTCAGACGTACTCCCTCCGGTCGTACTTCGGCTTTGAGAAGTGGTCTGCCCGTGCCGGTAATTCTCGAAATAGTTGCCAGAGATACCCCAGCGGTAACCGTGGGTTCGAAGGAGAAGGCTAGATTTTGTGCAGCAGCAGGTATTTCCCGCTTCAATTCTGCCTCAAACCAGCGATACATCTCTTCTCCACTCATAATTTATACTCACAGTGCTAATTCAAATATTACAATAGCGCCGCTCAGGTATTATTAGCCGCTTTAATCCTAGTGGGATTTCTCAAACGGAAAATATTTCAGGTTCTTATGGCTATAGTTTGCGCCTACCAGTTGGATTATTTCAGCGCAAGAAGCGTTTAGAGCTTCAAACGAATATGCCACGCCAGCAGGTATTTTTATGACGCTGGCTTGTTCCGCGCCGGACAACTCATATTGAATCTGAACCCCGAAAGTGGAAGACTTTTCCCGCAAGTCGCGCAGTTGCAAACTTACCGCGCCTGTCGGAACATAGAACCAGGCGGTTTCGGTAGGATGGCACATCCATAGCGGGGCTTTACCCAGTGCGAGAGACGCATGAAACTTACGGGCAAAACCCTCCTCGAACAGCGGCAAATCCATGCGTGCTACTTCACGAAAGAATCCTCGGTTGTCGGAAAAAGTTCTTATTTGATGGAATGCTATTCCCTCAATCTTCACTTCTACCAGAATTGCGTCTCTCATTTCACTCCTCGTAGTTTGCTCTATTTTGTTACTCAGTAATCAGGCTTTCCTGCGTCATTTCGGACGGCTTTGCAAGGTTGAGCAATTGTAGGAGAGTAGGAGCAACATCCGCCATTATCCCACTTTCTCGCAATTTGACGCTTCTATAAGGTGAGCCTTCCGGAGATACCAAAATACATTGTACAGGGGTAGTGGTATGCTCGGTAAAGGGCGCTTTGGTAACAGGGTCTATCATCTTTTCGGCATTGCCATGATCGGCGGTAAGCAGTAATACACCGCCCTTGCCCAAGACACTAGCCACTACCTTGCTTACACAAATATCCACCGCTTCTGCTGCTTTCACAGCTGCCTCAAATCTGCCGGTATGTCCCACCATATCAAAATTCGCAAAGTTTATGATGATAAAATCGTATAGGTCTTGCTCCAATTTTTCCAACAGGGAATCGGTAACCTCGTACGCGCTCATCTCCGGCTTCAGGTCATAAGTAGCTACTTTAGGAGAAGCAATAAGTATGCGCTCTTCGTTGGGGAAAGGTTCTTCACGCCCGCCGTTGAAAAAGAAAGTCACATGAGCATATTTTTCGGTTTCGGCGGTGTGCAATTGTTTTAGTCCGGCTTTGCTGACCACTGCCGCTACCGGCAACTGTACATCCAACGGATCGTAAGCCACTTGTACGGGCAGCCCTTCTTGATATTCGGTCATGGTAGCGAAATAGAGGTTTTGCAGATAACGTTCACGGGCAAAACCTAACGGTTTGGCATCATCGGTATGCAAGTGCATGCCGAAATGTTCGTCATCATGTACAAAAGCTTTAGTCAATTCGCGAGCGCGGTCAGACCTGAAATTGAAGAAAACCACTGCGTCATTATCCTGCACCATAGCGGTTGGCTTACCATCGGTAAGAATGACAGTTGGCTCAACAAACTCATCGGTGATAGTAGCATCGTAGCTTCTTGCAAGCGCTTCATCTGCACTATTGGCAAAATTTCCTTCGCCTTTAGTCAAGGCTAGATAAGCGCGTTTTACCCGTTCCCAGCGGTTATCACGATCCATTGCGTAGTAACGCCCGGATACAGTAGCAATGCGTCCGCCAAATACTTTTAATTGGCTTTCAACCTCTTCTACAAAACTACGCCCACTGGTAGGAGCGGTATCACGTCCATCCATAAAACAATGTACAAAAACTCTTTCAGAGGGTAAACCACCCTCCTGAGCAAGCTTTAGCAAAGCAAAGAGGTGTTCGCTGTAGGCATGTACACCACCGGGTCCTATCAAACCCATCAAATGCAAGTTAGAATTATTCTTTTTGGCGTGTTCAACCGCACCGACCAACGCCGGGATTTTATAAAATGCGCCAGTGCGAATATCCTTATTAATCCGCACAAGTTGCTGATAGACAATGAAACCGGCACCCAGATTCATATGCCCAACTTCACTATTTCCCATCTGACCATCCGGTAAGCCTACCGCTTCACCGCTGGTATGTAAAAAGGTGTGCGGATAGGTTTCCCAATAGCGCTCAAGATGAGGGGTGTGCCCAAGAACGGCGTTGCCCTCACGCTCTTCGCGATATCCCCAACCATCCATTACCAATAAAACGACAGGTTTTGGTCTATTTTGTTCTTTTATTGTAGACATTAAAAATAAAGTCCTCCACAAGTATCCGCCATCAGCGGAAGCAGTTTAGCAGTCAGATTACTGTGGAATTATACATCATTGCATTGCCTGATGCGCAGAATTACACATAGCTAGAATTCCGATATGAATTGATTTGAGTTAAAGAATTCTTTGCTTTGATTGTGATTTTTAGAGGGTAAATGCATTTATTAATACAGAGTAATTATTAAAAATGGTAAGGGAGCGCAGGAAATGAATTCAATTAAAATATCAAGTTTGATCTTTGCGGTACTAACTTCCAGCATGCTTTTGGCAGCCTGCGGTACTGCCACAGCAATTATCCTGAATGAAGCGACCAAAGCCCCCGCCACAGGTGCACAAACGTTTGCAAGTACCAATCTAAGGCTTACGCCCCTTGATTTCTCTGCCGATTCTTTCAAAAAGGTAAATAGCACCCCTGAAATCGGCACTATTATTCAGCTACAACCGGGCTGGCTGGATATTTCTTTGCCTAGCTCAGGCTTTAGCAAGAAAATAACTGTCCGTACTTCTTTTCAAGACAATTATTTCTTGAAGCAGAACTCCCGGTATTTATCTATCACTGGCGACACTCTTAGAATCGGGCAGCCTGTAGAAATTTGGTATTACGAGCTTGTTCAACTAGCTGAACCGCCGATTTATACTGCGGCTGCTATAGCAATTCTCATGTCTTGATTCCCCTTTATAAACAAAAGAGAAGCGACAATCTCTCGTCGCCTCATCTCTGGAATTTTTATTGAGCAACTGCAACTTCACGTTTTGGAGGGCGGTTTGCTCCCGAACCCACCATACAACGTCCTTCTTTTATGTGGTATTCAAATTCTGCTCGGAACAGATGCATGGCGCTGGTAATCGGAACAGGCGCAGAATCGCCCAACAAACAAAACGATTTTCCCTGTATATTGCCGCCCACGTTGAGTAACAAATCTAGGTCTTCCGGTCGTCCATGCCCATGTTCAAGTCGGTGCAAAATTTGCACCAACCATTGCGTACCTTCACGACAAGGGGTACATTTACCGCAAGATTCATCCTTGTAAAACTCTACCAAGCGCAACACTGCCCCTACGATGCAGGTTTGGTCATCGAAAACTATTATTCCAGCCGAACCAAGCATTGAGCCGCGTGCTGCTACCCCTTCAAAATCCATCGTGGTATCCAGCACTTCATCAGTAGCGGGCAAGATGGGCATCGAGGAACCGCCGGGGATAATACATTTCAGCTTTCGCCCCTTCCATACACCCCCGCCAAGCTCATTTATCAGAGTGCGAAAGGTGGTATTCATCGGCAACTCATAGTTACCGGGGCGTTCTACATGCCCACTCAGGCTGTAAAGGGCAATCCCTTTGCTTTTCTCTGTACCCCACTGAGTGAACCACTCCGCCCCATTGAGCATTATGTGCGGTACAGTAGCAAGGGTTAGCGAGTTGTTAATGACAGTAGGCGCACCATACACGCCACCGCCGACATTAGCCGGAAAGGGTGGTTTCAGTTTTGGAAAGCCGCGCTTGCCTTCTAGAGACTCCAACAAAGCGGTTTCTTCGCCGCAAATATACGCCCCTGCCCCACGATGTACCACTATTTCACAGCTAAAATCGCTGCCGAGAATGTTTTTACCTATCAATCCGGCGGCGCGTGCCTCTTCAACCGCTCTTTCCAGAACCCGCGCTCCTCTGGCAAATTCACCTCGTATATAGATAAAGCCTATTTTTGAGCCGATTGCGTAACAAGCTATTAGGATTCCTTCTATCAGTTGGTGGGGATTGCCATCAATAATTTCGTGGTTGCTGCACGTGCCGGGTTCGCTTTCATCCGAATTGCAGGCTACATACTTAACAATGCTTTCGTCCTTTGGGATAAAGCTCCACTTTATACCAGTAGAGAAACCCGCACCACCACGCCCACGTAATCCGCTCACCTTAACCAAATCTATCACCTGCTCAGGTTTATATTCCTTTAAGGTTTTGGCGAGGGCGGCATAGCCACTATTAGCGCGATACACTTCGAGCTTGTAAATATCCGGGATTTCACGGTGTTTAAGCAATATATATGGAAAAGGCGGCTTACCTTCAGGGGTAGCCGATTTTGGCTCAGGATATAGCATCAAACCTTTGCTCATTGGCTAAATTCTCTCTAGGGTAAGTAATAAGGATTTTCTTCCGCCGTCTGCAACTCTTCTAGCATCGCTACAAACAATTCTGGGTTTAGGTTATAGACATATTCGTCGTTAACCTGTGCGCACGGAGCAGCAGAACAAGCGGCAAGGCATTCGATTTTCATCAGGGTTATTCTGCCATCAGGGGTGGTTTCCCCCAATTTCAGAGAAAGTTTTTCCTTGCCCATTTCCAAAAGTTCATCACTACCCCGCAGATAGCACGAAATGCTATCACACACTTTAATAACATACTTGCCTACCGGCTTGGTAAAAAACATCCGGTAGAAGGTTACAACCTGCTCAACCTCGCTCACCAGCATATCCAGCAATCCGGCTACTTCAGTTGCCGCTTCAGTCGAGATGAAGCCAATCTCAGCCTGTACAATATGCAGAGCAGGTATCACTGCACTGGCAGACCTGCCTTCTGGGTAATTTTTTCTTAGCGCATAAATACGCTGTCGCGCTTCCTCACTCAGTTTTTGCTCAGAAGCGGTTGTTCCGTTATTCATCTGTCCACTTCACCCAAGATAATGTCAATTGAGCCGATTGCCGATACAATATCGGCAAAGTTTGACTTGCCTTCCAACATTAAAGGCATACTTTGTAGATTGGCAAAGCTAGGGGCGCGAATGTGCATCCGATAGGGCTTGTTGCTGCCATCGCTAACCAAATAATATGCCAGTTCGCCACGCGCCGACTCTACTCGACTGTAAATTTCACCCGCCGGGGGTTTGTAGCCTTCCGTAAACAACTTGAAATGGTGTATTAGCGATTCCATATTGGTAGCGATTTGCCATTTCTTAGGGGGGGCAATCTTGGGGTCGTCAATCATCCAATCCCCTTCGGGCAACTTATCCAAGGCTTGCTCTATAATTCGGATACTCTGTGGTACTTCGAGCATACGCACCATAAAGCGATCATAAACATCCCCGGTCTTGCCGAGCGGCACTTCAAAATCATAAGTTTCGTAACCGATATAGGGGAACATTTTACGCACATCATAGTTTACCCCAGAAGCGCGCAAAATCGGGCCGGTTACGCCATAAGAAATTGCCTCCTGCGCGGTTAGAGCGCCGATACCTTTGGTGCGTTCAAACCATAGCTCACTGTTAGTCAGGAGTGTATGGTACTCAGGCCATCTCTTCTTGAAAATAGCCAGAAAATTGCGCACATCGGTGTCAAAACCGGAGGGTAAATCGGCATACAAGCCACCGGGCATAATATAACTGGTCATCATCCGCACGCCCGCGCACTTCTCGAAAATATCGAGGATAATTTCGCGCTCTCGCATTCCGTAAAGGAAGGTACTCAGCGCTCCCAAATCCATCGCGTGCGTACCAAGCCATACTAAATGACTGCTAATGCGTTGAAGCTCAGTAAGTATTACCCGTGTAACTTGCGCCTTCTGCGGTACTTGCTTCTCGATTCCAAGCAACCTTTCGACTGCCAGCGAAAAGCCTAAGTTATTAATAAGCGGGTTAAGATAATCGGTACGGTCGGTCAGGGTAAGAGCCTGATTATAGGTTTTGCTCTCGGCGGTTTTTTCAATGCCAGTATGCAAATAGCCGATGTCCGGCACGCATTTTACCACCGACTCACCACTCAGTGTAACTACTAACCGCAAAACCCCATGAGTCGAAGGATGTTGAGGTCCCATATTTATGGTCATCAACTCTTTATCAGGCGACTCTGACTGGTCAACTATTTCAGGGTCGAGAATATTACTCTCGTCCTCTTTATCTCCGTCTTCCTGTAACCAGCTATCCTTTAAAGCCAGATCTTCCAAGCTTAACGACCTCTTCTCTTATGAATTACTTCTGCCGACCGGTCTGAACTGATTAGCAGGCATAACCGGGCGGCGCGGTCCCGTAATGGGATAATCTTTGCGAAGTGGGTGACCTTGCCAATCATCCGGCATTTCTATACGCCGCAAGTCCGGATGCTCGGTAAAAGTAATACCGAATAGGTCGAAAACCTCGCGCTCGTACCAGTTAGCGCCCGGAAATAAGGCAGTGACGCTGGATACGATTGGATTCTCTCCCGGCAAATTTACTTTTATTCGGATAACGGAAGCTCGTTCTAGCGACAATAAATTATAAACTAGCTGGAAGCGCGGCTCTTTTTTCCAATCTACCGCCGTGACATCTTCCAGCATAGTAAAGCGGGCTTCATCGCGCAGATACTGCAATACTTCCAGCAATTCATCGGCAGGTACAATAAAAGTGGGCGTACCATCCGCCGCTCGCATTTCGCTGCGTTTTACGTTTGGAAAACGCTCTGCCTTGAGAGTATTTTCCTCATTTTGAACCGGGTTAGCGGGTTCGTCCGAAGTTGGGGTCACTCACTACCTCCGGGGCATAACTCATCGGATCAGGTGGATTGGGCACGCCTGCCATGATTTTTTTCTGTAAAATTTGAAAGCCTTCCAATAGCGCTTCGGGATTAGGTGGACAACCTGCCACATAAACATCTACCGGCACTATCAAATCTACGCCCTGTACAATAGCATAATTGTTGAATACGCCACCACAACTGGCGCATGCTCCCATCGCAATTACCCATTTAGGACCGGGCATCTGTTCGTAAATTTGGCGAACGGCAGGAGCCATCTTAGCAGAAACACGCCCCGCCACAATCATCAAATCAGCTTGTCGTGGGGAAGCTCGGAATACTTCCGAACCAAAACGTGCCATATCAAACCTAGCGCCCCCTGTCGCCATCATTTCGATAGCGCAACAAGCCAACCCAAATAGAGCAGGCCATAAAGAGGATTTTCGCCCCCAATTTGCCAAGTTATCAACGGTAGTAGTGACCATACCCCCCACCGGAGAGGCGCTCATAATTGATTGAGCATCACCGGGACGAGTTGCATTTATAGTGAAAAAATCTTCAACACGATAAAGCTCATTACCCATTTTTTAATCCCATTTGAATGCGCCCTTTTTGAGCAAATAGATATAACCCACGCCCAATACCAGTAAAAATAAGCCCATCTCAACCAAACCAAATACCTTAAGTTGGTTTAGCAGTACCGCCCACGGAAAGAAAGCCACCGTTTCAATGTCAAAAATAAGGAAGAGCATCGCCACTTCCAGAAATTTAACGGGGAAACGATTCGGAACTTGCTGTAGCAAAGGCACACCACCCTCGTAAGTCGATGTTTTGGCTTCACTGGGGTTTTTTGCGTTCTGCAGCAACGCTATTCCACTGAAAAGGAACGAAGCTAACACAGCAAAAATTAATAGAATTAGTATGGGCACATACCCTTCAAGCATCGCTCTATCGCTTTCTCTCCCGCGTTTTTAAGGCACGGGTTTTAATTTTAGGGGAATTTTCACGGGTATATTTGTTACCAAAGACACTGCTTTGTGTTTTTAACATACTACTCTAACGAACTATTGTGTGTCAAGGGTAACATGTGAAATATCAGGCAAACCCTGAGTAAAAGCAGCGAGTATAGCCTCACTTCATTAGTAAATCTAATAAATAATTTGGTCAGCTGAAGGGTTTTCTATGTTATAATGCTTCCTAAAATTATACTACGAAGCAGTAGCCTGTAAGCGCCAAGATTGCTTTTGATTTCAAAGTAAGCTCATAACCTCAATATTTACTAATAATGCTTAAACCGGATACCTTTATGAGTTTTAGAAATAATGCTCCAAAGTATGCAATTTATATTGTATTAGTTTTCGTATTTAATTTGTTGCTTGCTGCTTGTGGAAATTCTGATGTTACTCCTACTAATACAGTTTCGAGCGTTAATTCGACTACTATCCCCCCAACGTCTGCACCAAACGCTACCACCACCACTAGTAACGCTCAGGCTACAATCACTTGGTCATTTTGGGGTGATGCCGGTGAGGTAGCCGTTAACAATAAATTGGTAGAGCAATTCGAGAAATTTAACCCCAACATCAAAGTCATAACCTTGCATGCGGATTGGCAGGATTACTTTAATAAGATAGACAACGAATGGGTGGGAAATAAAGCGCCAGACGTGATGTTCATGGCATATATCCCGACTTATGCCAGCAAAGGTATTCTTGAAAACCTTAGTCCTTATATTGCCAGAGATGGTGATGTAAAACCGGAAGATTTTTACCCCAACCTTTTAATACAACATCAATACAATGGGCAACAATACAGCTTACCGCGAGATAATGATACTAAAGTTGTTTATGTCAACTTGAAATTGCTCAAAGAAGCCGGGCTTACCACTCCTAAAGCGGGTTGGACTTGGCAAGACTTGCGCGATTATTCCAAAAAGCTAACCAAGCGTGATGAGAAAGGTAATACTACCCAATACGGTTATGCCTTTGAAGTCAATGAATGGTGGCAACTCTGGGTCTGGCAAAACGGGGGTGAGGTTTGGGATAGCTTTACGCCACCTGAACCACCTCGCAAAACTTTGATTGATTCACCGGAAGCAAACGAAGCAATCCAGTTCTTTGCCGATCTAATTAATGTTGATAAAGTGACACCCTCTTACGAAGTTATGAGTAATGGAGACAATAATATAAAGCTTTTTACGGAGGGGAAAGTAGCAATGGTTTTTGGAAACCATTCTGCCGTACCTGCATTTTCAAAGAATCAGAATTTAGAGTGGGATGTGGTTCCCTTACCGATGGGTAAGAAAAGGGTCAATGTAATCGGTGGAGCAGGGTATGCGATTAATCATGACTCGAAGAATAAAGAAGCCGCTTGGCAATTCCTCAAATATTTATCGAGTGAATTGGGGCAAGGTTTCTTTATGGAAACTGGGCTAGTTGTACCATCGCGCCAATCTATCCGTGAAGATAATATATACGTCCGCAACAGCAAATTTAACTGGCAAGTTTTTGTGGAAGAAACTAGGCTAGGTCATATTTACCCTGAGTTTCGCTCTTCGAATAAACTTAATGGCATTATTGACCAGACACTTGCTCCGGTTTGGCAAGGGAAAATGAGTGTTAATATAGCGCTGGCGACCCTACCCAACATCCTCAATCCACTTTTGGCTAAATCCTAATCCCGGTAGTAAATAATAGTTTTTCATCTCATAAACTGAGGTTATTAGCGATATGAATAAAAAAGAGCAACATTTCAATAAATGCTTTGCCCTCCTAAGCTTTTTGCTGGTCAACTTGCTATTAATCGCTTGCGGTGAGGAAACTGCAAAGCCAACAAGCGCTATTAATACTCCGGCACTCGGTGGAGGAACTTCTGCAACAAGCGCTACAAAAAATGTGTCTTTGACTTTTTCGTATTGGGGAGACGAGGCAGAGATACAAATAGATAAGAAGCTAATTGACCTATACGAACGGCTGCACCCCGGAATAAAAATAATCTCACTATATGAGAAGTGGGAAAATTATTTTAACCGAGTAGAGCAGGATTGGATTGGCGATAAAGCTCCAGATGTGATGTTTCTCAGCTATATACCCAATTATGCCAGCAAAGGGATTCTCGAAAGTTTACAGCCTTATATAGCAAAAGAAAAAGAGCTAGATTTGAACGATTTTTACCCAAATCTACTCGAAGCCTTTCACTATAACAATGCGCTATACGGTTTGCCTCGTGATAATGACACCAAAGTTATTTATGTAAACTTGAGGATGTTCAGAGAAGCGGGTTTGGCAACTCCCAAAGCAGGCTGGACTTTACAAGATTTACGTGAAGCGGCAAAAAAACTGACCAAGCGAGACGAGAATGGAAACATTACACAGTACGGGTTTGCTTTCGAACCTGATTACTGGTGGCAACTCTATGTCTGGCAGCTTGGGGGTGAAGTCTATGACTCCTTTACTTCGCCCGAACCACCTTCAAAACTTCTGCTCAATTCGCCAGAAGCGCTTAGTGGAATCCATTTCTATTCTGACCTAATTAATAAAGACCGGGTTACACCGACTTATGAGCAGATGAATACCTCCACTGAGATAACCCAGCTTTTCCAGGATGGGAAATTGGCAATGGCATTTGGAGGGCATGGCAAAGTGCCAGCCTTCAGCCAAACACCGGGATTGGAGTGGGATGTAGTGCCCTTGCCTGTCGGAAAACAGCGGGTAAATGTAGCGGGTGGTGCGGGATATGTCATTCACAAAAACTCAAAGAATAAAGCGGAAGCATGGGAATTGGTCAAGTTTCTGACGGGCGATTTAGGAGAGGGTCTATTCATGGAAACCGGGTTGCTGACACCAGCACGGCAATCTATTAGAGAAGATAATATCTATCTACGCAATAGCAAATACAACTGGCAGGTATTTAACGAAGAGAGCAAATATGGTAAGCGCGTGGCACAATTCCGCTCCTCTAATGACGTGGTCAAACTGATAGATACTGAACTAGAGTCGGTTTGGCGGGGTCAAAAAAGCCCGGTGGAAATACTTTCCGGGCTTCCTGCTAAAATTGATCCGGTTCTAGCCAAACTTAAAGTGTGATTTCTACTGAAAGGGTAACAAATTCCACCCTTTTTAGTTTTCTACCAGAAATAACCCTAAGATTGAAAGCATTTCTTTCAACGCAGCTTGCGCCTTAACTACACCGATTGTATGCGCCTTCGCAAGAATAGTTTGAGCAAGGTCAAGTATTGTCTCAATCGTAATCGGTGTATCAAGGTCGTCATTCATTGCTGCAAAGAAACGCTGTTGCCACTCCGTAGGGTGTAATTGCTCGTTAGCGGTTTCACTTTCCACTGCCAGCGCCTTTTCTAACTGAGCCAACCAACCTTCCGCAATTACTACGCCACTTTCTTCATAATGCAGCGGCTCTCGGTAATGGATACTTAAGAGATATAAGCGTAGTGCATCGGGACGGTGGTTTTTTATTACGTCACGAACCAGCACTAGATTTCCCAATGACTTGCTCATCTTATCGCCACCGAGATGTACCATCCCGATATGCACCCAGTATTTGACAAAGGGATGCTGCCCGGTATAACTCTCGCTCTGGGCTATTTCAGAGCTATGGTGCGGGAATAATAAATCTGCGCCACCGCCATGAATCTCAAATTGCGCGCCGAACTGGTTTAATCCAATTGCACTACACTCAATATGCCAACCGGGACGACCCTCTCCCCATGGAGAGTCCCATCTTGGTTCACCCGGACGTGCCGCTTGCCATAGCACGAAATCCAGCACGCTTTCTTTAGCATCATTTTCAGGGTAATCTACAAGGCTATCAACAGCAGCAGCGCGAGCTTTCTCCAATAGTTCTTCCGGGTTCAAATGACTTAACGCGCCATAATTTTTGAAAGATGCTGCCCGAAAATATATATTCCCATCCTTGGCTTCATAAGCCGCCCCGCGTTCGATCAAGCCCTTTACCATTTCGATTATCTCAGGGATTTTAGTGGTAGCGGGTATATAATTGTCGAAAGGTAGGCAATTGATGGCAGCAAGGCTATTGCGGTAAATTTCATCCCATTGGCGGGCAAGGTCATTCCAATTAACTCCATCGCGATTTGCCCGTTTGATAATATCGTCATCAATATCCGTCAGGTTCTGCACATGCTTAACTTGATAACCCAAATATTCAAGATAGCGGTGGAGTATATCAAAGGTCAAAGCGGTAAGCGCATGCCCTATATGGCTGGTATCATAGGGTGTAACGCCGCATACATAAATCCTAGCCAAATCAGAACCGGGTTCTACCGAACTAAATGGCTCTTTTGTTTGTGAATAAGAATTATAAAGTTTGAAAGAGTTAGCCAGAGCTTTTAGCATAAATATTATTATCTCCTAAAACTGAATTTATATTTATCAGCGACGGCGCAGAGTGGGTGTAGGAGGGATAGGTGTTGGTGTAATGGCGTAACCCCGTCTCGCCATTTCAGCCAAAGAAAGGTTCTCTTCGACAACACGCCAGTTACCACCTTCAACCTTGTAAAAACGCATTTGAGTGCCTTTATGATTGCCGGCACTAAAGGTCAAAGGTGGCAACAATTGCTCCGCATCATAATTGTTCAAAGTTTCAAGTGCTGCTTTAATATCGTCTCCATTTATTCCCTGCCCTTTAGTGGGGCTAGCTACTAAGGCACGGCGAGTACCTTCCAGCAATACCATTGCAGTAGCCCAACCCTGAATATACCGCATATCCGGTTGGGTAGGGGGACTATATTCCGGCAAACGCGAAGTGTTAATTTTAGTTTGATGTGCGCGCCACCACTTCTTTAGCACCGTCATACCGTTAGATTCATCGGTTGGGTAGGGTAGCGTTACGCCTACATAATAATTCTCAGCAGCATTACCTCCAATAACATCTAGAAAGTCCGGTCCTCCTGTGGTAGGCATACCGATAAACTTACCGACTACTCCTGCTTTTCGTATAGCCGACATAGCAGCGGCTGCCAAAGGTGCTTCGGCTTGAATTATAGTCCAATCCGGTTTAGCTGCTTTAAGACGATTCACTTCATAATCTATGTTGCGGGGATCAACTACAGGATTCAAGAGACCTTCATGATACCAGAAGATATTGTTAGCAGCAGCATAATTCCTGCCAGCCTGTAGTGGATACCGACCAAACTCATTATCTACCAGCAAATTAGCAATCCCCAATCTGCGGATTGATTCAGGGTGATAAATACGGGTAAATTCCACTAGCATCTGCATCTGGTCAGAATAGCTCGGGGTAATCATAAAGTTATAAGGGCTTTTTTTAGTATCGCGAGTCAGTTCGTCACGGTAGCTGGCAGAGAAAAGAGGGGTTTTGCCATTGTTAATTTGAGAGCTAAGCGCTTGGGTATCGGAGTGGTTCCAACTGATAAATGCTACCACACCTTCATTTACCAGTTTCTGGTATTGCTCAATTGCTACTGGAGCTTTCCCAGCATAATTTACTACGCGCATATCTATCCGGTAACCTGCTGCCCCCCCTGTAGAATTTAGATAGTTTATATAACCACTTACCCCGGCGGCGTACTCTCGCGCGTCTTCTGTAGGAGCGGTTGTCAGGTCGAACATAGCGCCGATTTGAATACTTCCTTTAAAGCCGGGAAGTGGGGTAGGAACATTTACCGGAGTAGCTGATGTATTGGCATCAAGTCCGCAAGCTACCAGCAAGAGGTTCAGAAGCATAAGCAAAGCAACTCCGCTTGAAGGGAATCGGGTAATTCTGGCACGCTTTTTTTTCACAGAGTTTTACTAAGTGCTCCTCGATCATCCGCATTACTAATCCGGGATATTATTATACCCCAAACAAGAAACAGGGGTATAAAGGGCATGGTATTTATTTGTATTGATTGCGGTTAGTTTTTGAGATCAAAGGTAAAAAAAGCCCCTTCCCATTAGTTTCAGGAAGGGGCAAGGGGCTAAATTTTATCTAGCTTACTTGGTTCAGGTGGCTTCTCGTCTTCTTTACCAAGCGAAGCAGTCGGGTCGGTTACTTTAGGGGCAGAAATATTTATTTTTGTAGTTGCGTCTGTCCCTTCAATACCAGCAGCATCTACTTTTGGAGGTTGCTGTACTGGCAACTTCTCCTCAACTTTTGGTTTCTCTGGCGTTTTAGCAGCCGGACTAGTCGCTTCATTTGGTTTAGCTTCCATTGCTTTTTTTGCAGCATCAACCACCGGAGAAGAGGTTATTGGCTTCGGAGCTTCCACCGGCTTTACAAACGCTACGGTCGGAGCGGGCGTTACAGGCTTTGGCGCTTCCGCTGGCTTTGGTGGCTCTACCTTCTTGATAGCCTCAACCACCGGAGCCGGGGTAACTGGCTTTGGCGCTTCTGCTGGTTTTGGTGGCTCTACCTTCTTGGCTGCTTCAACCACCGGAGCAGGAGTAACTGGCTTTGGAGCTTCCGCTGGCTTCGGGGCTTCTACCGGTTTTACGGCTGCTACGGTCGGAGCGGATGCAACGGGCTTTGGAGCTTCTGCTGGTTTTGGTGGCTCTACCTTCTTGGTTGCTTCAACCACCAGAGCAGGAGTAACTGGCTTCGGAGCTTCTGCTGGTTTCGGCGCCTCTACTGGCTTTACAGCTTCAACCACTGGCACAGGAGTAACTGGCTTCGGAGCTTCCACTGGTTTTGGTGGCTCTACCTTCTTGGCTGCTTCAACCACCGGAGCAGGAGTAACTGGCTTTGGCGCTTCTGCTGGTTTCGGCGCCTCTACTGGCTTTACAGCCTCAACCACTGGCACAGGAGTAACTGGCTTTGGCGCTTCTACCGGCTTTGCTACCGGAACTTTGGCAGTTGTTGCAATTGGCTTGCTTTCTACAGGGTTTTTAACCGGAGCAGCAACTTGTTCAACAGCCCGTACCTTAACCTTACGAATAACCCGATCTATTTCCGGGGAAGCAACAGCATCCAACACCGGCTTCAGGAAGGGATAAATCGTATAATGCAAGATAACATTCTTTGCGATTGGACCATTATCAATGTTGCTACGCAGACGATTAATCGCATTTTGACGGGCATCGGCATCAGTGGCAACCGTACCAAATAAATCCATAAGCAAGGCAGAATTACCGCTAATGCCCGATATTCGTAAGCCTAAAGTGCGTGGGTCAAGCCATAACCCCCGAATGATTCGACTGAACGTGAAAAGATTAAGTGCACCCATACCGAGTGATACACCAAATGGCATTGCGACAGTTCTTTCATTCTTTGATACTACTGGCTTTTCTTCCTTTACCTTTGCAACTTTAGGCGCAGGAGTTGGTCTTACTGCCGGTTTAGCTGAGCGAACCGGGGTAGCAGCACGAGGGGTTGGTGCTGGTTTTGGCGCTGGCGTGCTTATAGCACTGGCTACTGGCTGGCTACTCTCTTTTTTATCAAGCTTGCCAAAATCTGAATAAAACCAGTCCTCATCTGCACTACTGGTAGTCTTACTAACCGATGTCACTTTAGGTAAAGCTGCAACCTTTGGGGTAGCTACGGGCGTACGCGTTTTTGGAGCAACACCACCCTTCCCCAACTTATAAGGAGAAACATAGCCTCTACGTAATTTGGAATCCTTATTTTTGTTAGACTCTTCCTTGCTTGCTGCACTAGCGGATAATCTTTCGAGCATTTCCGTTTCTTCGGTATAACCTTTTTCTATCCAAACGCCGTTAGCTTGCTGGACATAGAATGACTTCATTGCATTGGCAATAGTAGTCAAACGCTCGGTGGATTCCGCCAACTCCGACTTGAATTTTGCATTAAAGGCGTCAATACCCGGTGTTTCACCACCTTTATTGCTTAGGAAATAAATCATGCTAGCACAAGTGCGTACATCATCAAACGGCATCAAGTCTAGATACAGGGTTATTCCGGTTTCTTTGTCAGCACCTTCAAATTGAGGAATAGGTTCGTCAACATTCTCGTTTTTGGTACGAACTGCTATTCTTCGTTTTGAAACTGCCGAGCGAGTTCGATTTGAAACTTTAACCATGCCTTCGAGAGGGCTACGTCTTCCGAATTTTTCAAGAACCACATCCGACCACTCAAACCTGTCAACTAGGTCTCGGTTCTGACCCCTACCCCATGTAATGAGGTTAGTAGTGGTAAGTACCGCGTAATCATGCAGGGTAAAAGAGCCAAGACGACCACCATGCTGTTCCAGTACCACACAGTCAAATACTGCTAGAACTTGAGCGCCTTGCGCTAGAAGCTTATGGGCTGCCGCAAGTTTGTAAAACTCCAGCACATGCCTTCGAACTACATTTTTTCCTATGTAAATACTGGTAGGTAGTTGAATACCTTGCAATCCGGCATCGCCCAGATTTTTTACATCCTGCGTCATATCGAACTCTCCTTGAGGGTTATATCAATTAAGAGCCGGACCATCGGATACTGCAAGAGTGGCCTGGTTTTCCTGCTTATCATATTGATTATTATTTGTCATAAAAATTGACAAATCTGTCTTCACACCTACTGAAGTGTTGTACTCTGTATCGGATTCGGACATAAACTCTTCAGCAGTTGAAACACCCTTCCTACGAATCGGAAGTCTTTTGACTTTCTTGGGTTCTGGATTTGACTCATCACCGGCACTAGCTTTAACAGAGTTAGACAACTGCTCCGTAGATACACTCGCCATTTCAGAGGTAGGAGTTTCCCCGCTCTCAACAGAAACCGGTCTTGATTCCTTTTCCGACAAGTGTACTGATGTAATGTTGGAAGGTTTGCCGGATGTGCGGCGTTCCACCTTCAATGCTTTTCCTGCTAGAGGAATTGTTCGTAATGAAGGGGCTTTGTCATCATCGTCATCTACATTTTCAACTTTGGGGGTGCGACGTTCCTCATTGCTTTTGTTGCTATTCCCGAACGACAAGCCACCCGTGCTTTTATTTATAAAAGCCATCGCTAACTCACGCGCCGCTGGGTTTTTGCTAACCGTTTCCATCAAGCCATTAGCAGCAGTTATAAACTCGGTCATCTCCTTGAGATTGAACCCGCTATTGCGCAGTGATTGAAGAGCAGGCATCGCCCTAGATTCAGCCTCTTGGCGCATTTTGCTTAACCCATCCCAAGCAGTGCGCGCTACCCTACCCATCATATAAATACTCTCCGGTGGTATTTCACCTTTTGGGGTTTGCGCTTGGTAATCGCCTTGCCCGGTATCTCCTGCGCCACGACGCTGACGGATCCCGCCACTAAAGCGAGAGGAGGCAGCGTATTGCTGTCCATTTGACCAATTCATATCATTTGCAGAATTGGGATTTTTTGGATATGGAACTTCCTGATTGTATGGAGAATATGAGGGTGCTTCACCCGTCTGGAAAAGGCGCGCTTCATTTGGATTCGTGTAGCCGTAACCATTTGATGATTTAGGCGCAGGAGGTTGATTACCCATTGGGCGAGCAGACTCATCAAAGCCATCCAACCGTCGTAATGGAGTCATACCGGGGTCAAAGCCATTCCCGGATGAACCATCAGCGGCAAAATCGTTGGAGGCATTGCCGTTGGCAGTTCCCAAACCGTTATTTTGAGCAGATTCCGGGGCTTGAAATTTGCTGATAAAAACCTTCTGGAACAAAATAAGAATTGCCTGAGCACGATCTACAGGACCAGCACCACCCTCAACCATATCGCGCATTGCGCTACCAAGTACATCCAGCATATCGGCTAGAAGCGACAAATCGGGAAGGGGGATAAAATCAAAAGATAAAATTACTCTGGAAGGCTCTTTGGTCTTATTTGTAATATCAACTTCAGGCATTAAAAGAGTGAGGCGTAAAGTCCCATGTAGCAAGTCTTTTTGAGACTTTTCAGCTACAAATACATGGGAAAGGGGAAAGTGATCAACGTAGTCTTTTACTTGATCGCGCATCCAGAGGGTAACGCGCGTATTAGTTATGAGTATGAAATCGCTAAGCGCCAGACCACCTACACGTTTACCAGCCTCATCGAAAAACACACCATCGAAGAAGCCCAGTACAATATCATCCGGGTCAATAATGCCCAGTTGGTATGCCTGCTGGATATGGTGCCATTTACTATTTGTGCCTACCAGAATATCGCCCGAAATTGCCCGGGGTCGCAAATCATTACTCATCGGACTAATCCTTTTTCAGCTGCCATTAGCAAGGCAGAACTACAGTTAGTGAGAAGTGAGATTGTAAGTACCTAAATGACAAATAACGAGTAACGAGCATTTCAGGTAAAGATTGTTTAGCTTTTGGCTAGGCAACCCCAACTTTTCATGTTTATCTCGTTACTCGTCATAGTTCTAGCCGAGCTTAGTAAAGCGCGACTCGATCTGTTTCTCCCGGAAACGACCAGGGGAAGCAACAACAGGAGTTTCAACCTGGGGAACCCGACCGCCGCTGGATACGCCCCAAGTATTAGCACAAATGCGCTCTACCGCGTCTCCGGTGGTGCGCAGCATACCTGCGACCCACATCCACCAGCCATCGCTCTGTACTTCAAAGAACTCAGCTGCGTCAGACGCAACTCTTGCAACCAAACCTGCCATCCAAATTCACCTCCCTTCAAAAGTGAGATTGTTGCGGGTTGGACAAGCTAGAGACTACTTCTAGCCCCTTTACCTGCCTAAAGAATTATCAAGCCGTGTACGTGTAGCTATATAAAAGTGCCTTGCGGCGGATTTGTTCAAAATACCCTGTTACTTAACACCCGAAGTAGCCGGTTCTGCTTTGCTTGGGTTAGTAGCAGGTGAGAATGATACAATCAGATACTGCCCTTCAAATTCAGCTGCGCCAGCTTCCATTCCGGCTACTGCTACCGGCAAGGTCGCGATGCGGCGCTGATTACCCAATTGTACAATCAGTTCATCGCCTTTGTGCCACAGATCAAGCGCTTCTTCGTTGGCAAAAGGCAGATACATCTTTAATTCGTAGCCGACACCCTTCTTGTAAATCTCGTAAGGACGTTCGGTATACATAAAACTGGTAGCATCTTCGTTGCCGTAGATGTCGTTGCCCATCTGGGTTAAGAACTCAAGACCAACCACTTCCTGCTGATACATTGGTACATGCCGAATCGGTAGTGGTACGAAGCTATCATGGATTTCCACTAAGTGCTTCTGTTGGATAGTCTTCCAACGATTCATGTAACCACTGTCTTTATCGGCGGGCAAAATACGGTTTACAATTACATTGTCAACCATCAAACCGTACATTCCCAAGTAGGTTAGAGCGCGTTGTGATTCTTTAATTACCATCTTTTCAGGGTTCATCACCAAACGAACGCTGGTTACCTTGGTATCGGATAGGATTCCGGTTAACCCTTCCAGTTCCGAGAACATGTTATCAATAGTTGTAAATACTTCTTCCGGCGCAACTACTTTGCTGAGAGGAGACACCTTAGAAAGAGGGCGTAACACTGGTTTTACAAGATACTTCTCAGTATTTCTCAGTGCTTTAATAGCCCATTTCAAGGTTTCAGGCAGACTGAGCATACGTAGTGTTTCACCAGTAGGGGCGCAGTCTACTACCAATACATCATATTCACGACTCTTAAAATACTTTTTAATCCGGACGAGGCTGAATAACTCATCCATACCCGGTAAAATGGCAATCTCATCCGCAAGCAGACCGCTAACGCCCTGTGAACTCATCAGGGTAGCAAAGTGCTGGCGAACTACTTCCCAGTTATCTCGTAGATCATCATAAATATCTACTTCAAGTCCAAATAGATTGGGCGCAATTTCTCGCGGTTCAGGCCCAAGAAACTCGTCAATGTCAAAGCTATCCGCAAGACTATGTGCAGGATCCGTACTCATCACAAGAGTCTTATAACCTTGTGATGCTGCTTTGGCGGCAGTAGAAGCTGCTACGCTAGTTTTGCCAACCCCGCCCTTACCTGTAAAGATGATAATCCGCATCTGTTTGTATCTCTTCCTAAAAAGCTAAGTTGAGTGAGCAACAACAGAAATGCCAACCTACCTACTTATGGCTAAAATGCTTTGTATGGTTAGTAAGAAGGTGGCGCATATAGACCTACTACCTATGGTTGGTCTTTAGGTTGAATTAATCGTAACACGCAGGGTATGGCTAGTCTGTAGCATTTACTACACCTAAAACCCTGGCAGAAGCCTATCACAGTGCCCTAAAAATCAGCCATGTAGCCTAGACAAATCTAAATCCAACCATGCTAATATTTAACAAAATATCATTTGTTTTTACTATAATACACTATCATGAACAACTTCGTATCACGGGAAGGCTATATTTTCTTTGGCTAGTTCTGTCTCAACTACCGATATCCCGACAAAAAAGCTTGGCATCCCACAAGCTTCAGTGCAAGGCTTCACTTTCGCAGATTTTTTATTACTCGTCTGTGTCAGTATCTGGGCTTTAAATGTACCACTAATAAAGTCAATTCTGCAATATTTAAATCCACTGGCAGTTTCAATTCTGCGCTTTACAGTTGCCGGGCTTATAATGTTTGCCATATTCTTGTATCGAGAGCGTTCGCTACGAATTCAACTTAAGCATCTCCCCTTGATGATTCTCTGCGCACTGTGCGGTATCACTCTAAACCAAGTGGTTTTCGTATATGCTTTATCCAATACCAGCGCCTCGGAAGTTTCGTTGCTGATGGCAACTACTCCGACCTTTGCCGTGCTAATTGCTTGGATGCTAAAGCAGGAAAAAACCACTGCCAGTTACTGGAAGAGTTTGCCGATTTCACTGGCAGGGGTAGTATTGATCGTACTGACTGCGCCCGGTGCGCATCTATCAGGAGGTTGGTTTGGGGATTTTCTGGCAATTCTTACTGCTTTCTCATGGGCAGCCTATACCGTCATTTTGCGCCCTTTGATGCGGCACTACTCTATCACCAAATTGGGCGCCTATATAACGCTTATGGGTACAGTTATGCTCTTGCCATTTGGCTTACCTCAGATTAATATAGATGCAATAACTAACCTCCCGGCAATTATTTGGGTGGAATTGATATACGCTACGTTGGGAGCAGTAGTTTTAACCAACATTCTATGGTATTTTGGTGTGAAACGCCTAGGTGGCCCACGAACCGCTTTTTATTCCTACTTGCAACCATTTCTCGGTGTAGTAGCGGCGGCGTTGGTGCTAAGCGAACAGATAGTGATTTGGCAACTTCTAGGTGGTATTCTCATCATTCTGGGAATGTTAATCTATCGCCGAGTTCTAAGTTTTAGCCGAATACGAAAATTGATACTGAGGAGCTAATGGAAACTGTCAGGTTTGAAGCGGCTGGTCTAAAATGCGTGGCGTTAGAGCCTACTAAACCGGGTGATTACCCTTTGGTGGTGATTCTACACGGTTGGGGAGATTGGGGCGAAAGTTACCTCGACATCGGTGAAGTAATCGGGCAGGGAGAACGCTATCGCTTTGTATTTCCAACTGGGTCGGTTCCGGTTCCCGGTGCGCTTTTCGGCTGGTTTAACCTTGATATGAATTTCCGCGATTTTGCCAAACGCGCCTCAAAAGCGCGACCTTTGCTCAATAGTCTGCTGAACGAATTGCTAGAACGTTACAATTTGCCCGCTTCTAAAGTTGTACTTGGCGGCTTTTCGCAAGGGGGCATGCTCACCTTTGAAGGTGGTTTGCGCTATCGCCACAACAATGAACCCTTAGCCGGATTAATTGCCCTCAGTAGCCTCCTTCCGGCTGATGACCCTCAAAGCTTACCAGAACTGGAAAAAGTAATCGCAGAGGCGGCACAATTGAAAATGCCGGTTTTGATAGCACATGGCACCTACGATCAGGTAATACCGGTACAAGCCGGACGCGCCAGCGAAATTACCCTGAAACACGCCGGAGTGCCGGTGACTTATTTCGAATTTCCCGGCTACCACCAGATAAGTCTCGAAGAACTAAATGAGATAGAATCGTTCTTAAGTCGCATCCTGTAGTTGAAACTACTGCTATTTCCCCTCTTTCCGCAATAATTTGAATCAACGCTATCAGGCATAAACCCGTTAACTTTTTTTCCTATGTGCTTGCCGATTACATCGGTTTATCGGGTTGTAGTGCTGCCTGACTATAATTCTTGATAATACCTGATGAAAAATAAACAGTAATTTTTAAAGTTAGCATCAGGGGGCGGCTTTCCCGCCCGGAGAGAGGAAATTGATATGCGGCTGAATCTTATATGGCCTGAATCCGAGTCGCTAGTGTGGCATTTACAGCCCCGCAACCTTACAACCTATCCGGTAAGCTTAACATTATTAGCTGCTTTAACTCCCGATAATTGGGATATAAAAATAATCGATGAGCGTATTGGGGAAAAAATCGATTTCGATGAGCAAGTAGACCTGGTTGGTATTGCAGTACGTACCTTGTTAGCGCCGCGCGCTTATCAAATAGCGGCGGAATACCGCAAACGCGGTGTTAAAGTGGTAATGGGTGGTCCCCACGTTTCAGTATTGCCGAGCGAAGCCTCAATGAAAGCTGATGCCATTGTAATAGGCGAAGCTGAACCAGTTTGGTCTGAAGTTATCAAAGATTTTGAAGCGGGGCAACTAAAACGTTACTACAAATCGGATGGTTTACCCGCGCTGGGTAATCACCCTATCCCTCGTTACGATTTGGTAAAAGGTAAGGATTATTCCGCAATGATTCAAATCGAATCATCCCGCGGTTGCCCTCATACTTGCAGCTATTGCAGCGTGCCTGACCTCTACGGCAAGAGCTACCGCGAACGCTCGGTTAGCCAACTGCTGGAAGAAATTGCTATGTTCAAAGAGATGTGGTTCAACGAAGTCCCAGATATGCCCGGCGCACCCAAACGCAAGTTGCATATCTCCTTTGTAGACGACAATATCTGGCCTAAACGCAAACACACCCGTGAAATGCTGGAAGCGCTTACCAAACTAGATGTCGAATGGAGCGCACAAGCTTCGATAGTTTCATTGCGTGACCCTGAATTTCTAGCATTGGCTAAAGAAAGTGGCTGCCAGTTATTCGGTATTGGTCTTGAAAGCATCAACCAAGAGAGCCTACTTGAAGTTAACAAGAAAATTAACCAAGTAGACCAATTCTCTGAAACTATCCAGATGATCCACGACCACAACATCGGTATTCAGGGCTATTTCATGTTTGGGTTTGATCACGATAAGCCGGACGGCTTCGACAAAACCGCCGACTTTATCATCGAGAACCATATCGAGATGCCGGTTTTCTTTATTCTAACGCCCTATCCCGGCACCAGTTTCTATAATCACTTGAACAGTCAGGGTCGTATCTTTAATCGGAACTGGGCACGTTACGATGCGCATAATCTGGTTATCAACATGAAAGGCATGTCCAACGAAGATTTGAAAGAGGGCTTCCTGCACATTCATGAAAAAGTATACGGACCAGGTTACATTGACAAGCGGCTTGCTCACTTGCCTGAGTTCAACTTCTTCCGCTTCGCCAACAAGCACTTGGAAGAGTTCGGACAGAAACTGCGCGGTCATTGGGACGAAGTTGAAGAAAAAGACCGCCAAATGGCTGCTATCGTAACCGAGAAGAAGAAATTCAATCTTCCGGTGGGTAATTCAGCCCCACAGGTAACCTTGAACTAAGGAAATTTTTGTCCAGAGCAAAAACCAGAGGGGCGTACTAGGTGCGCTCCTCTTTTTGTTTCTTCTTTCCCTTGTTCTCCATGTTTTACCTTTGAAAACAAGGTTGATAGAATAGAGGTAGTTAAAATTTCAATATCAGACCATAACCAATTTTTAAGGAAGTAATATGGACTCAAACCCTCTTGTTGGAATAATAATGGGCAGCGATAGCGATCTGCCTACCCTTAAGCCCGCCGCAGAGATTTGCGCCCAATTCGGGGTAGCGTATGAAATTCGGGTTGTATCAGCGCACCGTACCCCGCTAGATATGGCAGAATACGCCCTAAGCGCCCACCAGCGCGGCATTAAAGTAATTATTGCGGGTGCAGGTGGCGCAGCCCATTTACCGGGTATGGTAGCGGCACACACCCCTTTGCCGGTTATCGGTGTGCCGGTGCTGAGCGAGACATTGCGAGGTTTCGATTCGCTATTATCCATAGTGCAAATGCCACCCGGAGTCCCAGTTGCAACCGTCGCCATTGGAGCAGGAAAAAACGCCGGACTACTGGCAGTGCAAATATTGGCTACCAGTGACCCGGTACTACTTCAGAAAATGTTGGATTATAAAGCGGAGTTAGAAAAAATGTCGCGGGAGAAAAACCAGAATTTAAAACTTTAGTTAAGATTCAGGCGACGCGCTGCCTTTATGGTATTAGCCAGAAGCGCCATAATTGTCATTGGGTCAGTACCACCGGGCGTAGGTGAAATTGCACCTGCTAATGGGTAAGTACTGACCCAATCCACATCCCCAACCATCCGATCTTCATCATCCCGATTCATACCAAAATCCAGCACTGCCGCGCCCGGTTTGAGCATATCACCGTGAATCAAACCCGGCACACCGGCACAAGCAACCACAATATCGGCATCTTTAAGATAATGCTTTAAATCCTGAGTCTGACTGTGGCAGACGGTTACCGTAGCATCTGCCAATGTCAGCAAATCTGCTATTGGTTTACCGATTATGCGGCTTCTACCTACCACCACCGCATGTTTTCCAGTCAGTGGCACATTATAGCGCAGCAACAACTCCAAACCTCCGGCGGCTGGCGGCGGAACCATCGCATCCAGATTCGAAAATAGCCTGCCTACGTTAAGGGGATGTTGCCCCTCCACATCCTTAGCAGGGTCAATCATAACCACCATCTCTTCAAAGTTTAGATGGGGAGGAAGTGGAGTTTGAACTGAGATACCATCATACTGGATATGGCTATTCAATTCTCGAATCAAGAACTGCAACTCACGATCGCCTGTATCGGAAGGCCATAGATAAGCGCCGAATTGCATGCCTATCTTATAAGCCTCTTTTTTTGCCCGGTCGGCATATTCAATAGCCCGACGGTCGGAACCCAGTACCAGCATTGCCAATCCGGGAGGTCGTCCAAACTCTGTTTCAAATTCCTGTACCTCATACTGCATTTCTTCACGGATTTTATCTGCCAAGGAAGCGCCATCCAATAAAACCGGGTTTCCTGGCCTGCTATCTGCAAACCCATTCATGCTAAGCTCACCGCTTTTAGTTTATACAAGCCCTAAGAAATAATGATTTCCCCATATTATAGCCTAGTATTTCAAGTGCGGTAAAGTCCTTTTTCGCAGTTTGCTCACGAAATTATAGTTCGGCTATAATCAGATTGAAGTTTTTTCTTCCAAATATTATTTAGAAAGAATAAATATGAGCACAGAATTATTTAAATCAAAAGCATGTGGGCATCGAGGCGCTTGTGGTTATGCCCCCGAAAATACCTTTGCTGCCTTTCAAAAAGCGCTTGAACAGGGCGCTGAATGGGTTGAGTTTGATGTACAACTGAGTGCAGATGGTATCCCCATAATTCTGCATGATGACACCCTTGAGCGAACCAGCGATAAAGGGGGCGCACGCCGTCCAACCGAACTTACTCTTTCAGAATTGAAAGAACTCGATGCAGGCACATGGTTTGGCACAGCATTTGCGGGAGAACGCATTCCTACACTAGAGGAGGTACTAGAAGAATTCGGGCAAAAATTGGGACTTAACATTGAAATTAAGAGCACCCCCAATTTTGAAGCAGACAATGGTATCGAGAGAATGGTAGCGGACGCAGTGGTGAAACACAAGTTGGTGGATCGAGTTATTGTCAGCAGCTTTGACCCTTTCCGGCTTGCGCGCTTGCACGCCTATAATCCCACAATTCCACTCGGTGCGCTTTACACCGGAAAACCAGAAAATTACCCGCCCAATTTCGACTATTTTCAACTTGCCGAAATGACCGGGGCAATCGCCCTACACCCGCATTACAAGCTCATTGACGAGGCTTATATGGTGCGTGCCCGCAATAGGGGGTTAAAGGTCAATACTTGGACTGTTAATGAACCGGAGGAGATGGAGTGGTTATCAAAACTAGGGGTGGATATTATAATCACCAATTACCCTGATAAATTGGTCGCCGTGTTAGAAAACATTGAATAAGGCTAAAAACAGTCGTAGTTCTAACGGCGTTGGGTAACTACCATCAAACCAAGACATAGCAGGGATAATATCACCAGATAGCATGTTACAAGGAAAGATTGCACCAATTTTGCCCCATTTAGACCGGGCAAATTTTTTATAAGGGGAATTTTGCGCCATTTCTCTTGCAAATGAGCATAGTTAAAATAAGTCAGGATGCCCAATAACAGCGCAATAGGTATTCCGGCGATAGCCAATAGCGGTACTCCCGGAATTAGCGCCAGCAGCCCTACAAAAAAAATACCGATATAACCTAAACAGCTAAAAGCTACCCCGGTTGCACCACTAAACTGTCGCTGTGCTTCAAAATCTAGCGATGGATCTAACGCGGCTTCACGTTCTAACCATTCAAATTCCTCAAGTTTCGGCAACTTGGGTATGTGACCATCCCGTGCTTCTTCGGGTAAAAAAGGTGCTTGCTCAGAACCGCAAAGATTACAAAACCGGGATTGTTCGGGTATTTCTTCCTTGCAATTTATACAAATCATCGAGTGTTATTATAATTGCCCTATAGGTTTGAATACAATACTTTGGAGAAAGAATGTCAGGGCAGTTGCAAGTTCGGAAAGGGAGTGCTGGTGGAACGCCTGCCGGGGTCGCAAGGGGTGTCCCCTTGAACTCACCATCTCTCTTCTTCTCAAGCGGGAGCAGAAGGTTATTGCCCTAAAAACGGTTCTTGCAACCACCCTGGAAGGAATGTGCGCAGACAATGTGAGAGTCTAAAAATGACTTGACAGAGAGGGGTCAAATGCTTATAATACTCACTCGCAGCCAAAAACTAGGATAAAATTGTCTGCCTAAATTAAGAGAACTTTGGGGTAACGATCGAGTTCACCCCACTTTTAAGTAAGAAGCTAAAAAAACGATCCGCTCGCGCTATATCGGTGCATTGTGGCGGTAGGAGGAAATGCCGTGTTCGCGGTTGTTGAATCGGGAAGCAAACAGTACAAAGTCGAAGCCGGTCAAACTATCCAAGTTGACCGCCTGCTGGGCGATGAAAACGCGGAAGTCCAGTTAGAGAAAGTTCTGCTTATCTCTGCTGATGGGGGAGTAACCGTTGGAACGCCTATAATTACAGGAGCAGCGGTGCGCGCTACTATCGTGAGCCACGATAAAGGCGAAAAATTATACATCTTTAAGTATAAATCCAAGAAGCGTTATCGCCGTAAAACCGGTTTCCGCTCCTCCCTCACCACTCTGAAAATAGAAGAAATTGTGCCGGGCAATTAATTGTCTCGCCGTTATAAAGGAAGGATCTTTTAGATGGCTCATAAGAAGGGTGTGGGTAGCTCCCGGAACGGGCGCGACAGCAAACCTAAATATCTGGGCGTAAAGAAATTTGATGGCGAAGTGGTACTCAGTGGCAACATTATTGTTCGCCAACGTGGCACTCGCATTAAAGCCGGATTGAACACTGGGCTTGGTCGCGACCACACTATTTTCGCTACCGTGCAAGGACAAGTCAAGTTTGAGTGGGACAGCAAAGATCGCAAGCGCGTAAGCGTTTACCCGCTTGAAGTCGCTGCCCAGTAGTAAATAATCAATAGAGGAAAAGGGGTAGCACGTGAAAAAGGGCATACATCCCCGCTATGAGGAAACCACCATCACATGCATCACATGCAATACTCAGTGGCAAACTCGCAGCACCCGGCAGGGAATATTAAAAGTTGAGCTTTGCGCTCATTGCCATCCGTTTTATACAGGTGAGCAGCGTATCGTTGATACCGCTGGCCAGGTCGATCGCTTTATGAAACGTCTTAGCCAGCAACGGCAGGATGCCAAGGCGAAAAAATAAAGCCATTCTCTGACCCAATCGGTCATTGTGAAAACGAAGGGCTGCCGAATTTATAAACACGGCAGCCTTTTTTTTGTCTTAGCTACACAGGAGATTGCAACCATTGTACGGAGATAATCCAAATTTGCAGCGACGACATGTTCAGCGCGAAGAAAGCGGTGGTTGGATTGAGATTATTTGTGGCAGCATGTTCAGCGGCAAAACTGAAGAGTTAATTCGCCGCATCAAACGTGCCACCATCGCCCGCCAGTTAGTACAAGTCTTCAAACCAGCGTTGGACAATCGCTATTCTGAAGAACAAGTAGCTTCGCATGCCGGGTCTTTTTTCAATGCTATTCCGGTTAGCAATGTTGCCCAGATGCGCCAACTCCTCAACCTTGAAGCCGATGTAATCGGCGTAGATGAAGCTCAATTCTTCGACAGTGACATCGTAGCCTTTTGCCGCGAAGTAGCAAACGCCGGAAGGCGCGTTATAGTAGCCGGGCTAGATCTCGATTTCAGAGGTGAACCGTTCGGACCGATGCCCTATCTTATGGCAGAAGCAGAACAGGTTGATAAGTTGCACGCCATCTGCCTAGTATGCGGCGCACCCGCCAGCCGTACCCAACGCCTCATCAATGGACAGCCCGCCAGTTACAATGACCCGATTATTCTGGTGGGCGCGACCGAAAACTATGAGGCGCGTTGCCGTCGTCACCAAATAGTTCCGCGCTAAAGCCACGAAATGCCGGGCAGGAAACAAATTCACATAGCGCTCGATTGTCGTTATGCCCAACCCCATTTTCCGGGCATCGGTCGCTATGTCTATAACCTTGCAGCAGGCTTTGCAGGACTAACCGAACCCTCATTTCATTTCAGCCTCATTTGTAACGCCAGTAATACCTCCTACGACTTTGCCAAGTTAGTGGCTTCGTCTGAAAACCGTATCGAGATTATAGCTACCGAGATAAAACCATTTTCTCCAGCAGAACAATGGCAACTACCACTGCTGGCAAAGCGACACAACTTTAACCTCTGGCATGCACCTTATTATATCCGCCCCTATCTAATGCCATGTTCGGTTATTCTAACCGCTTATGACCTTATCGGAAAAATAGTTCCGGGAGTGTTACCCGGAAAAAAAGCGCAATTAGCCTTTGAAATCACCACGCACCTTGCCTTCCTTAGTTCGCAGCGAATAATCACCCTGTCGCACTCAGCCGCTGAAGATATAACCAGACTTTACAAGGTTAGCCCTGAAAAAATCAGGGTAGTTGCGCCCGGTATCGAGCCGAAATTTCAGCCACTGAACAAAGAGCTAATAAGGAGCTTACGGCAGGAAATGCAGTTGCCTGAGCAGTATGTACTGTTCACAGGTACTAACAAGCCCCACAAGAACCTGAATCGCCTCCTAGAAGCTTTTACGTTGTATTTGCAACGCTACCCAGAGTCTTCAATCCAACTTGTGCTAGCAGGACGGGAAGACCCACGTTACTCACCCGAAATCAGAGCTAAAGTTGGGGAATTAGGTCTAACAGGGCGAGTGCTTTTTATGGGAAACGTATCTGACACACAATTGGTCACGTTGTATAATTGCTCTATACTCTATATCCAGCCTTCCTTATACGAGGGTTTCGGATTACCGGTGCTTGAAGCGCAAGCTTGCGGTTTGCCGGTAATATGCTCGAATCGGGGTAGTCTCCCTGAGGCAGCCGGGAAACATGTGCCTTTATTTGACCCTTATGACCCGCTAGACATTGCGAATAAAATTGAACTGATGCTAAATGACACCGAGTTAATGTTGCAAATGCGTGAGCATGGACTGGCTCGAATTGCCGAATTTAGCTTAATAAAAGCAGCGGAAGCAACCCTCAAAATTTACAACGAAGTGTAATTTAGCCATTATGAAAATATTACACCTCTATAAAGATTACTATCCTGTAATCGGTGGAATCGAAAATCATGTGCGCCTGCTAGCAGAAGGGCAAGTAGCAAGCGGACATGAAGTTGAAGTGCTGGCTACAAATTCAAACTTTAAATCCCAACAGCAAGTGCTAGAAGGCGTTAAAGTCACTAAAATCGGACGTTGGGCGCATTTGGCTTCCACCCCCCTAACTCCCCTTTATCCCTTACATCTGTACCAACGCTTGCTCACTGCACCCCCTGATATAATTCATTTGCAAATGCCCTATCCACTAAGCGAAATTAGTTGGCTTAGCGCTTCAATTCTTAAGTCCAAAACCCGCTGTGTCATAACCTATCAAAGCGATGTGGTAAAACAAAAGAATATTTTGCGCCTTTACGCGCCGATAATGCGTCGGGTATTAAAGAGCGCGGATGTAATCATCACCACCAGCCCTAACTATTTACAGACATCAGCCTACCTAAAACCGTTTGAACCTAAATGCCGAGTTGTTCCATTGGGTATATACAACGAATCGTATCAGCATGCCGACCCTGCACATGTAGCACAGATAAAAGCGCGGTATCCTGCCCCATTAATATTGTTTGTAGGACGTTTGCGCTATTACAAAGGCTTAAATTATTTGTTACAAAGCATGCTAGAAGTACCTTCTCCGGCGCATCTACTCATCATTGGACAAGGAGGGGTAGAAGATGCGCTACACACGCAATACCGCGATTTAGGATTGAGTTCGCGGGTTACTTTCCTGTCGGATGTATCCGATGCCGACCTACCCGCTTACTACAATGCATGTGATATTTTTGTCTTGCCATCGGCTGAAAGAAGCGAGGCATTTGGGCTAGTGCTGATAGAGGCAATGGCAGCCGGTAAAGCGATAATCAGTACAGAACTTGGCACCGGTACGAGTTATGTAAATCAGAATGGAATTACCGGGCTAGTAGTGCCTCCCGCCGATGCAACCGCGCTGGCAAAAGCTTGTAACTATCTGCTAACTAATCCGATTCTTAGTCAAAAATTAGGGGCACAGGGTAGAGAAAGAGCGCGGGTAGAGTTTAGTGCAGAAATGATGCTAAAAAGAATTATGGCTATTTACGAAGATGTATTAAAATGATTCTGAAAATTTCGTAATCAATTTTGTTATGTTCTAATGATATACTTAACATATATTAATAGGGTAATATACTTTTGATCTTGAATAAGTGTAATAAAGTGCATGTTAAAGTGGATTATAAGGATTTAACTATAGAGGATATTGCTTCTAGCGATAACGGGCTTCATATGCTGGAATCCGGTTCTGAACCGACACCTGATATTACTAATTTGCAAGGAAATATTGAATCTAAAATAAATTCAAGTATTAACCCTTCTAGGTCTATTGATGTTACTCCTCTCAATAATAGCGAGTTGGTGCAACGACAAGCCCGAGAGCTTGAGCTACTCCACCAGATTCGTAGTGCCTTAATTTCCAACTTTGACTCGGAAAACGCCCTTCATTATATAGTCGATACAGTAGCTACTACATTTGGCTACTCAATGATTTGCCTCTATTTGCTTGAGAAAAATACCCTACAACTAGTAGCACAGCAAGGCTACCAAAATCTAAAACCTGAAATCAATATGGTTGAAGGTGTTTTTGGGCAGGTTCTCAAATCCGGTAACGCCACCTTAGTACCTGAAATAATCTCTGATTCAGATGACCGGGATGCAGATTCAGATAAACACTATCAAATCGTCGTGCCGCTTATTCGCACAGGTAACGAGATTGTAGGCGTTCTTTGTGTTGAATCAACAGGTGTACCTCTTGACGAGCATGATCTGCGCCTTTGCCAAGCCGCCGCCGATCATTTAACGTTAGCGATCGAACAAAATCGCCTTTATCTCAGCGAACTCAGACGAGCCGACCAACTTGCCGCACTAAATAAAATCGGGCGAGAACTGGTTTCCATGCTAGATGTGGCTGATATTTGTAACCATATAACTGGTGTAGTTCGCAAAAAGCTAGGCTATTACAGTGTGAACCTCGGTCTAGTAAAAGAAAATTCCTTATTTTTCACTATTGGAGTAGGTGAAAGTCAGTTACCGATAGAGCGTAATTTTGAAGTGCCCTTGAACGAAGATTGCCTGATCACTTACGCCTATAGACACGGAGAATTGGTACTGGTTCAAGATGTAACTCAGGATGAACGCTACAAGGAATCGGAGTTTACGCCTGATACCAGCGCGGAAATTGTTATCCCTCTACGAGAAGCCAGCAATATTTTGGGTATTCTGGAAGTACAAAGCGATCGAGTTTACGCCTTCGATGATGATGAGGTTATCTTACTGAAAACGCTGGCAGACCAAATCACTATTGCACTTTCAAACGCTATTCGATTTGAAGATATAAAACAGCAAAAAGAAGAACTCGCTGTAGCAAACAAAGCCCTCGAAGAAGCCAACCGCTTGAAAAATGAGTTGCTGGCGAATGTCAGCCATGAATTGCGCACGCCCCTGAATTCAATCATGGGCTACATTGATATGATCCAATCGCAATTCTATGGAGATGTCCCCGAAACTTTCAATGACCCGCTCGAACGAGTTGTACGTAATAGCCGCCGCTTACTCAGTATGATTAACGATATGCTTGACCTCGCAAAGCTGGAGGCAGGGCGCGAAACTTTAATGGTAGAACAATTTTGGCTGGAAGAAGTAGTACGCTTCAATTGTGAGCCTTTCATTGAGCAAGCGCGAGCTAAGGGGCTAGAATTCAAATGTATCATTGAAAAGGATTGCCCCAAAATTGTCGAAAATGACCAGAAAAGACTGGTGCAGATTTTGACTAACCTGCTTTCCAACGCCATTAAATTTACTCATAATGGTGGCGTTACAGTGAAAGTTGGACCCGCAATCGCAACGAGTGGTGGTCCCGGTTATAGTATCAAAATCATCGATACAGGCATTGGCATTTCAAGCGAAGATTATGAGAGTATCTTTGAGAGTTTCCGTCAGGTGGACGGTAGCACTACTCGCACTTTTGGCGGCGCTGGTATGGGTTTGACCATCTGTTTGAAACTGATACGAATGATGCTTGGATCGATTAGCATCGAAAGTGAATTGGGAAAAGGCAGCGTCTTTAATGTGATTTTGCCAAGCAGCGTTACTACCCCTACTACCTTACCCGCTTCCCGCGTTTTCAGCGATTAAAAAAGCCTCTTTTATAGCTTTGCTCACCTAGTTTGCTTGCCTGTACACTGCCTCAATTATGTACAAATGAACACTGTATTAGAATTTGCTAACCCTCATAAATAAGGTACAATATCCCACAAATTCCAAGACCAATAACCAAGTTTTTATATTCTAAGATTATACAAAGATTTGAGAGAATGAAAGGAGTAAACTACGATGAGTCTCAATATGGCGATGCTGCTAACTGAGAGCGTGCGAAACAATGCCACGCGAAATGCAATCCTGTTTGATGCCTTTAAAATGAGTTATGCCGAATTACATGGTGCTTCGAACAAGATTGCCAATATCCTCACCGGCATGGGATTAGAACAAGGACAAAAAGTAGCCCTGCTGCTGCCCAATATCCCACAATTTCTTGTCTGCTATTATGGGATACTCAAAGCCGGAGGCGTAGTTGTTCCTTTAAACGTCCTTTTCAAAACAAACGAAGTTGCCTATCACCTTGAAGATAGCGAATCCATCGCCTTATTCGTCTGGGAGAGCTTTTTGGGTGAAGCTTTACCCGGATTTCGTCAGGCTGAAACCTGCCATAAATTGATCGTAGTTAACGCACCGGGCAATACTGCTAAACCCGAAGGAAACGACATCTATAGTTTCAACGAACTGATGGCAAGCGCTTCTCCTTCTTTCGATATTGTACAGACCAACTCCGATGATACCGCAATTATTCTGTATACCAGCGGTACTACCGGGAAACCAAAAGGCGCGGAGTTATCTCACTTTAACATTTTTATGAATGTTCGTTCCATCACTCACGAACTGGGTATCACTTGGTCTAATGAAGATGTAGGGTTGGCAGCATTGCCGCTTTTCCACTCCTTTGGACAGACCTGTGTGATGAATTCAATAATTAGTGTGGGCGGTACCCTGAGTTTAATGCCGCGCTTCGATCCGGTGAAAGCCTTTGAGATTATCGAGCGCGACCGGGTCACAATCTTCTCAGGCGTACCTACAATGTATTTCTACCTACTCAATCATCCCGACCGCAAAAAACACGACCTCACCAGCCTCAGAATGTGTTCTAGCGGTGGTGCAGCAATCCCCGTTGAAATACTGAATTATTGGAAACGTGAGTTCAACTTTGACATACTTGAAGGTTATGGTTTATCCGAAACTTCTCCGGTAGCCTCCTTTAATGTAACGTTCAAGGAACCTAAAGCCGGGTCGGTAGGCATACCAATTTGGGGTGTAGAAATGGCAATCATGAATGAGAAGGGCGAAAAACTCCCTCCCGAAGAGATAGGCGAAATCGCCATTCGCGGACACAACGTAATGAAAGGGTACTATCGCAAACCGGAAGCAACCGCCGAATGTATTCGTGGCAATGGCTGGTTCTACACTGGAGATATCGGCAAAGTGGACAAAGATGGCTACTTCTTTATCGTTGACCGTGTGAAAGATATGATCATTCGAGGCGGCTTTAATGTGTACCCGCGTGAAATCGAGGAATTGCTATACTCGCACCCTGCGGTTGCAGAATGTGCGGTGGTCGGCGTGCCGGATGTAGTACATGGGGAAGAAATTAAAGCGGTAGTGGTGCTAAAAGATAATGCTTCAGCATCAGAGGATGAATTGCGGGAATATTGCAGAGAACGGATTGCCGCTTATAAGTACCCGCGCTATATCGAGGTTCGACGAGAGCAATTACCCAAGAACGCTACCGGGAAAATCCTGAAGCGCGAATTGCGGACACTGGACTAGGATTTTTCCAAAAACTCTAGGGCGGCGCGGGCGGCTTCCTGCTGAGCTTGTTGCTTGGTAGTACCGCTCCCTCGCCCTAAAACCTGATCCCCTAGTTTTACTTCAACCACAAAATTGGGATGGTGTTCTGGACCACTTGTTTCGATTAACTCGTAAACCGGAGCAATATGGTGGAGCCGCTGTATTTCTACTTGCAAGCGGGTTTTATAGTTCAGATGGCGATTTTCCTGCAAAATCACTTGCAATTCTGCACTTACCAGCGGCAACAACCACTCGGTAACCTGCTTAATTCCTTTATCAAGATACATTGCCCCCAAAATCGTTTCAAAGGTTGCTGAGAGAATAGCCGGTCTGCTTCGTCCCCCGGTATTAGCTTCACCCTTGCCAAGCAATAAAAACTCGCCAACCTCAAAAGTGGCAGCCCATTTCGCAAGAGTTTCGCGACGAACCAGCGCGCTGCGCAAATCTGTCAAACCCCCCTCCGATTGGTCAGGGAAAGTATGGTAAAGATACTCAGCAACTATTGCGCCTAATATTGCGTCACCCAAAAACTCTAGACGCTCATTAGACTCAAGCATACCGCCCTTCTCATTCAAGTAAGAGCGGTGTATTAAAGCTAACTGAAGAAGGGCTTTGTTGTTGAATTCCAACCCAAGCCGCTTCTCCAAATCTACCAAATCGTCTGAAATTATCACTGCTTGATAAGAATCACAATAAAGATAAGAGCAACCGCGATTACCAACATAGGCATAATTAACACTAATGCTGCAGCTGCATTATTATCGTGTACTATTTCGTAAACCAGACCTTTACCGTAAGCTTCGTCATTCTCATCATCTGCCAGCGCGCTATTCCACTTTGTAAACAAGCGGTTAGTAATATAAGTCCACGCCACGCAAATCAGGAAAAATAAGACCGCCCAAGGAGCCATACTGGCAACTATCAGTAGAATATCTTGCGCGTTTAGCAAGAAATAATTCTGGTTGCGGTCGGCGCTGCTGGAGTGTATAGCCTGATCGATTACACCGGCAACAAAACCAACGATAAGTACTACTACAATGAAAACAAGGCTATAAATCAGAGTGCGGGCTTGTTCTCGTTTTTCGGCTTCGTTGGTAATCATTTTGCGAGGCTGCCGTGCTTGATACATGCCCGGTGGTGGTGGAACAGTGGCAGTACGCGGAGGCGTTCCGGGTACCGGAGGTTGTTGTTGCGGTTGAGGGGGTTGTTGAGGCTGGCTCATAGCTCAAATCGCTCCTTTCCAATGACCGATCACATCATTTTTTTAGTGACATTAGGTTTCTATAGAATTAGTGTAATATCAAAATCGGCAAGTGTCAAAACTAATTTTTTAACCTTTATCGCTTCACCAAAGGAATCTTAAATAAGCCGGAAAGCTATCACTATATGGTGTTTTTGTGCAATAAGGCAAGCCTTTGTGCAATATGCCTAAATTAATTCCATTCTTATTCGGTTCTACTGTACCTTTACTTGTTTATATCAATTTCATACAATTACTTTTGTAATAAATAACCAAAGTCCTTTTCTTTTTTTAAAATCACGAGGTTCCTTTCTTTGCTGATACAAAATAAGGCTCGCCTTTTTAGAAGGCGAGCCTTTTATTTGCGCTTGTATCAGAATTGATACGCTTGAACTCATGTTGACTTGACGGGGTAATTTCAAGCTGCTACTATTGCGGCTTGAGGAATAACCCATGCCCTACCTGTTACCTATTGGTCCGTGGCATCCGGCGCTAGATGAACCTGTTTGTTATAAGCTGGAAATACACGGAACTAAAATAGAAAAGGTCGAAATTGAGCTTGGCTTTAACCATCGTGGGGTTGAGGGTTTATTGACTCACCTTTTGCCGCATCAATTGCCCGGCGTGGTTGCTCAAATTTGCGGAAAATGCTCTTATGCCAATACTTTGGCAGTAACATTAGCCCTTGAAAAGCTCGCCGATCTTAATCCCCCACTTCGCGCCAGCTATATCCGCACCGTAATGGCAGAACTCGAACGCGCCGCCAGCCATCTTGCCAATTCTGCACGTACCCTCCGAATGCTTGGAAAACGCCTGATTGCCAGCCGTCTTGAGGAAGAAGCCGAAGGAGTGCGCCAGTTAATGGCTGCTTCCGGCAACCGCATACATGATACCTTCACAATCCCCGGTGGAATCATGCGCACGTTACCATTACCGATGGAATTTCAAGCCGCGGTTGAGCGTTTACGTAAGAATGTGTATGAATCGGTTAGCCAATTGCTGGAAAACCACCAACTCGAACACCGCACCGAATATATCGGAATAATATCAGCAGAACTGGCTGATGAATACGGGTTGGTTGGTCCTGTCGCGCGTGCCAGTGATATTCCTGATGACATCCGCCGATCAGAACCTTACGCTGCATATGGCGAGCTTGATTTCCGAGTAGTAACTCAGAACAGTGGTAGTCTTTATGCGCGGCTGGTAGTACGCTTGCTAGAAGCTCTAGAAAGTCTTAACCTAGCAGGACAAGCACTTCTTAAAATGCCAGAAGGCAACCTGAAGGATGAACAGCTTCTACCCGCAGCTTTCCCCCCCGACAAAGAAGTGTATTCTCTGGTAGAATCACCGAGAGGCGCACTTTTTTGTTATGTTGCTTCGGATGAGAAAGGCTGTATAGCAAGGCTAAAGCTACGCCCCCCTACAATGTGTAACCTGCCTGCTTTACCCTTCTCGTTGCTCGGTCAGGACGTTGAGGATGCGGGAGCATTGCTTGTATCGCTGGATTATTGCATGGCATGTGGAGAAAGGTAACACTTGAATCCCTTTGACATTTTGTTACCTATAAGCATCATTTTACCGCTCATAGTAGGCGTTGCTTTCTTCTTCTTCGGCTGGCTTTTTGAAACAGAACAAGCCGCGCTTGCCTCGCTGGCGGTATTGGTTAGTATGGTTACACTGGCAGGGCAAATAGCGCTTGGTTTTGGAGTCGCTTCTGGCAATCCCTCCGCTACATTGTTTAGCTGGTCGCCCCTGCCGGAAGCAAAAGTACAATTTGCCTTTCGCGCCGATATACTCTCCTACTTCTTCACCCTTCCACTGGCGATTTTGGGCTTCTTGGTTATCATCTATCTAGTAGCTCGGCAACCTTCCGCCGAAGAAGGCGAAGCAATAACCGGCGGCAGACTATATGGTCTCCTATTTCTGGTAGAAGGTTCAGCCTTAGCTGCTTTCTATTCTTCTGACCTCATTTGGTTATACGGTTGGCTAGAAGCTTTAGGCTTATGGCTCTATTTGCTGGCAGGACCGGGTTTGCGTGGGGCAAGTTCCTCGCGTTCCAGTTTCTATGCCTATGTTGTCAGCGTTGCGGGTGGGTTTGTTATTCTTGCGCCTTTATTGGTGATAGTTTCACGCAACGGTGGCATCACCCAATATACTGCAATCTCACCGTCCTCCATCGAAACACTTTTCTTTGTACTGGTATGGGTCGGGGCGATGATTAAAACCGCGCAATTCCCCTTCCAAGCTTGGTCTGGTTCCCTTAAAAACTTGCCGGGAGGCGCATTTGCACTGCTAATGGCAGGTGGTATCTTACCGTTAGCGCTCTATTTACCGGCACGGTTGAATAGCATAGCCGGTGACAGATTAGACTTATTTAAAGCAGCCTCACCGTTATTATTACCCGTAGGAGCTATTTCTGTATTGGCTTGCGGTTGGATGGTAGCCAAAGAAGCTGACCTGATAGGCAAAGCAGCTTATGCGGCTTCCGCCCAGTTTGGTTTTGTGATAATTGCGCTAGGTCTAAAACAGTTCAACGCTGCGGCATGGCAATTTTTCGCCCTTAGCTTATCGGTTCCAATCCTGTTTTTATGCGGAGATTTGCTCCAAATTGAAAATACGCCTTTGTTGAAAAAAGGACGAGAAACTCCCAAACCGTTAGAACGTTCACCCCGCTACCGAGGCGCATTGATAGCGCTTTATTTGCTTGGAATGGCAGTAGCGGTGGGTTTACCGCTCACTCCTGCCTATATTTCGCGCTATACCACTCTGGAGAATCTAGCAACACAGGGCTATGGCTTTTACTTATTGGTAGCGTTGATTGGCTTGATGATACTGGCAATTGGGCTTTCAAATGGGCTGATAACCTTTCTGACCGTAGAAAGACAGACGGTGGATGGGCGCAATCTCGTAGCATGGATACCACCGGGAATGGCGAGCGTTTTCGGACTCTTCGCGATAATAAGCGGTTTTTCTCCATCTCTAGCTTCTGGTTGGGTAGAGCAACTCCCAACCAAGATGAGCGCAGAAACGACACCCACAGTAAACGCTAATTTTATTTCAACCGGATGGTTGGGGCTAATAGTAGTAATAGGCGCACTGGTATTATTTGGAATTTACCTCAAGTTTGGCAGTGTACATGCCTCCCCTGCCTATCAGGGAGGTTTACTTTTTGGGGCGGAAGAAGAAGAAGCGCAACGCCGACGCGAGAGCAAAAAAAAGAGCCTGAAAATTTACAAGGAAAGCATTCCTGCCGGGTTTGATGATGACTTTTTCAAAATCGGCACGGAAGCCATCAAACCTACCGCCCCGCGTGGTGAAATCCCACCTCGCCTGAGCATTAATGATTATTTTAGCTCTTTCCAGCAAACTGCCCGCTATATAATACGCATATTCGATACCGGCTTTTTGGGAGGTTGGTTTGGTGGAATCGGTCTTAAAATTCTAGGTTTTATTGTGTGGGTGCTGGAATGGATGACCGAGAAATTTTATGCGGCGCTGGCGGCTTTGGTGGTAATCCTTTTTATCTTCCTGCTAACAAGGTGATTTTGTGGATTTTCTGACACTTACCGCTGGTAATTATATTTTCTATATAGGGCTACTGGTAGCATCCTGTGTAGCGTTGGCAGTGTACAAAGACTGGGTAATTATAACCCCGGCGCTGGTCTTTCAATACTTTGTGGTGGCAGTAGTAGCTAACGATCAGAATGGAACTGCCCAGCGTGTAATGCTCGGTTCAATACCACTGGCAGTTTTTCTCAAAACTATGTCGGGGGTTATTGCGGCGTTAATAATTTTTCTAACCGGGTATGCAATTATAATCGAGCGACGCAGGCTGAAGCAGCAAGAGGCTGAGGAAGATGCAGCCGGAACCGGGGGTTTGCGCCGCTTTTTTCGCCGCCAGCAAAAAGAACAACTTAGCCGTTTTCGCTATATTGATTATATGCTGCCAATAGGTACAAGCATTATTGCAGCAGTAGCCACCTATGCATTTGCAACGTTGTTGCCTTTCTCCGGCAATTTTTTGGGCGATTTCGCCTTCTACTGGACATTCTCGATTGGTGTTACCATTATGGTAGTGGGCAGCGATATTCTCAAACTGGGAATTGGCTTGTTAACTGCCTTAAACGGTGCAGACCTACTCTACTCACTATTACGCAGTGGTGATAATCCTTTGGTGTTGGGCTTTAGCGCGGCAATCACCATTTTGCTGGCGCTTCTGATTTCATACCTTGCCATACTTTTCTATAATAAACTTAAAACGCTAAACCTGAGTGATGCTTTCACAGCCGGAAGAAAGGCGGTCAAATAAGTGCCTTTTACGGTTATCGTACTACCTTTTGCAGCTACACTGTTTCTAGTGCTGATTGAGGCATTATTTCCGGCTGAAAAATATCGCTGGAGCTATAAAGTAGCAGTGACTATAGCGGTAGCCGGATTAGTGGCAAGTACTGTAATGGTGTGGATTGAAAACCCGACAAACGCTGATAATGCTTTCTTCTTCACTCCTATAGCCCAACTATTTTTAACATTCCTCTTTATCCTAGCGAGCATCAGCCTGCTGGTAGCGTATCTTACCGATAACCTGAAAAGTGGACGTTATGCTCCGGTAACACTCACAGTTTGCGGCACAATTAATGCAGCGCTTTTTATTAATAACGTATTTGTAGTAACCCTTTGCTTTGTAGCCGCCGAGTTTTTTAGCATTATTTCAGTTGTGGATGTAGGTGCAGAAGACGAAGAACGCTTTGTACGGGTGGTTAAAAGCGCGGTACGTTACTTGATAGTCACGGTGCTATTTGGCTTGCTTTTGTTTGTGGCACAGGTTTTTTTGGAGCGAGTTCGCCTCGACCCACAACAAATCGGCTTGATTAAAGTAATCGTGGCGCTTGCAATTACCGGATTCGCTTTGCGTTTTGGTGTTTTCCCCTTTAACCTTTGGCTACCACAAGTAATTGAAGATGCTCCTGCCTTAGCAAGTTGGCTGGTGCTAGGACTTATAAACGGTGCGGCAGTTATATTTCTAGTAGATTTTTTACAACAAAATCCCACCCTTTTGCTAAATAATACTAGCCAGACTTTGCCTGTCATGGCGCTTGGCATGTCAGGAGCAGTTTTATCAGGGTTATTTGGTATGGCACAGAGCAGTTTTGGTAAAATGCTGGCTTATACCGGAAGCGGAAATTTGAGCCTCGTACTATTCGGATTGGCAACACCCCACACTACCGGGTTACGCGGAGCAGTTTTTGAAGCGGCGAATTTTGCTTTGGCACAATTGCTCATTTTCACATCGTTGGCAGTAATATACTATTGCAATTACGAACGGATGATGACGGGGCTTAGCGGGTTGGGAAGGCATATGCCGGTGGCAACTGTAGGATTGAGCTTCGGGATGCTGGCATTGGCGGGCGCACCCCTAATCAGTGGGTTTCCGGGCAAATATCTAATTCTGCAAAGTGCCGCGCAAGAGGGGATCGGTTGGGCATTACTTGGAGGTCTTGCCATCACTTTGTGGTTACTTGCCTATTTGCGATTTTTCCATAATCAGTTTATGGGACGAGGCATACCTGGACTAAAAACAAAAGCCGAGCCTATGGGTACAAGCGCAATAATCTTGTTGCTGATTGCTGTAATGATATTTTTTGGCATATGGTCGGCATTACCGTTGGATTGGTTGGGGAGTGCGCTGAAAGCATCATGAAAAAAAACAGGCTATCGGTTGCAGTTTTCCCACTCAATATTGGAGGCTCCAACGCTACGCAGTTGGAGTTTGAGTCTATTTTTGTGCCACCTTACAATGCCGGACATTTCGGTATCTATTTAACTTCCAGTCCCAAACAATGCGACCTACTTGTTATTACAGGAATAGGCACAGTGAAAGCAGCTGAACATGCCATGCGTTTAGTGGAAAGCCTCTCGCCGGATGTAAAATTGCTGGTGTTAGGTTCTGATACCATCAGCGGTGCGCCCTTTGCCAGTTGTTATGGAGTTGCTGGACCAATCCAGCTTTCAGAATCGGTTAAAGAAACCGATTTAAAGCTATCGGTAGGCAGGAAAATTGATGCTTATCTGGCAGGTTCTCCGCCTGACCCGCAAAGTATTCTGAATGCAATTCTGGAACTATATCAAGCGAAGTAAGGTTTAACCATCGCTGTAAGGGATATGTCTTTTAAGAGGTGGCAATATGTCTGAATCAAAATCGCTTTCAGAACCTAAATCGCAACAGCACCGCTTCAAAAGGGATTTTCCCGACCAGATACCGCCTCGCGAGAAACTGCAACAAAACGGTGCAGTGAGTTTATCCGATGACGAATTGCTGGCTATTCTGTTAAGGGTAGGGATATCCGGTGAAAGCGTGCTAGAATTAAGCCGACGCTTGTTGCATGAATACGGTGGGCTTACAGGTTTGAGTCGAGTCCCTTTTGATGAATTGTGCCAAGTGCGCGGGTTGGGTGAAGCTAAAGCCAGTCAGTTAAAAGCAGCGCTGGAAATGGGGCGACGCTTGTTGGTGGCAAACCCTGAAGCACGTTCAACAGTGCGTAGCCCTAACGATATAGTAGGTATGCTGATGCTGGAGATGAACCAGCTTGAACAAGAAGTGCTCAAAGTAGTATTACTGAATACCAAGAATCAGATTATCCGCATAATCGAGGTATATCGTGGTACACTAATGAGCAGTAATGTGCGTGTAGCGGAGCTTTTTCGCGAAGCTATAAGGCAAAACGCTACCTCGATTATTATGGCGCATAACCATCCAAGCGGCGATCCAACCCCTAGCGCGGATGATGTGCGGGTTACCGGAGATGTGCAGAAAGCCGGTAAGCTAATGGATATAGAATTGCTAGACCATCTTGTTATTGGTCACCAACGTTTTATAAGTATGCGGGAAAAAGGGCTAGGATTCAACGAATAACGTCCCGAATTGAATATTACAGCAACATGGTGTATGATACCCTCATAAACTCCCAACGAGGGGTATTAGGTTTGGTGTGCCTTTCTAAGAAATAAATCAAAGAGAAAATAATGCAAAATAATCTTTCAAAAGTAGAAACAAATTACAAAATTGATGCTACTCAACTCGAACGTCTGGTAGAATGGTTGCGCAAATCCAACAGACCACAAAGTTTGAAATCCCTGACTAGGCGGTATATCGAGCTTTTAAAGGAATCCGCTGGCGTAAAATAGCGCAGATTAAGGAGAGGTATTTTTAAGCAATGGCACAGCTATATCAGCCGCCCAAATTGGATCTCGCAGGTACTCCCGAAGAACAAAGCCTTGCTCAGGAAGTTTTTGCGCTGATGCGAATGCAAGGTGTGACTATGTCCGCCCGCGCCAATATCCGCCAGTCTCTTGAGAATCTGGCTCAATTTTTTGCCGATGAAAAATATAAGGGGCTTGACAACATTGATGCGCTAGCGCCCATTATTGACAAAGCTCTATCCGCTAACCCTGGCGTTTTCTTACGAGAAGAAAACGAAGAAGGGCAAATTACATTCAAAACCACTAAATTAGGGATTGCTCCTACTCCCGGGCCGGTTGTATATGACCATCACAGCTTTAAAACTCGCCTTTTTGAAGGAGCCAAAGCGGTAGTGCCTATGTCTGATGAAGAATTACATGCTAAAGCGGTTGATGTACCCGCCCGCCAAGAAACGACTTCTACATTTGCGCTGCCTTTACCGTTTGCGGCAGAACCAAAAACAGCCAATGCCGAGCAGAAAATTGCAGCAAAAGAGCCTGTTGTAGCCGCGCCTAAACCGATTGAAGCCAAGCCTCCTGTCGTTGAGCCTGTTGTAGCCGCGCCTAAACCGATTGAAGCCAAGCCTCCTGTCGTTGAGCCTGTTGTAGCCGCACCTAAGCCGATTGAAGCCAAGCCTCCTGTCGTTGAGCCTGTTGTAGCCGCACCTAAACCGATTGAAGCCAAGCCTCCTGTCGCTGAACCTGTTGTAGCCGCGCCTAAACCGGTTGCTGCGCCAGCAGGACCTGTTATTGTGACGCTGGACGAAGGCGTTGAAGTCGATTTGAGCAAATCTGCCAGTGAAATTCTGGATACATATGGTGACTATTTCTCTTCTGCTTTGGCTACCAGCTTGAATCAGGATTTGCGCTTTATCAACTTTGCCAATGATTGGTTCCTCGAAGATCAAACCGAAAGGTTGACCAAAGGGGATTTCCGCCGCATTCGCGATTATATGAATGAAGTTGGCGGGCCTGTTACCGACACCGCTATATTGACGGATGTCTTTAACAAACGCAATAATGATCAGGATTACGAAGCGAAACGCTTCTCCTTAAACTTCCGCCTTTCTCGCGAAAAGAAAGATTTCGAGTTTGTTGGCGCGGAAGACGATCGCATTTGGACTGCACCGGGTATGAACGCCCTTGGTCCAGGCAAACGCAAGGCATCCGAAATCGGGTTAGACTATAAGTTCCTCGAAGATACAAACTTAAATGACCCGATTGTTCTAACTACCGTAAAAGGACGCAAACAATGGGAGCATACCATTACTTTTTACGAGTACGAAAATGGTTTGCTGCCCTATGACTTAAACGCCCGTAGTTTATTCCCGTCCGGTTTATTAGAAGAACAGAAGTTGGTCATTCTGCGCCTTGAAGCGCCCCAACTGGAATTTACCTACACTGCCGAGTTGCACTTTCCAAGTGGTACTCGCGGCGGGTGGATTGCCGGGTTGGAAGACTTCTATGCTAACAACCTGATACCGGGTGCAAAATTGCTGGTAACTCAGGGCATTCGCACTAATCACTTTATAATTGAGTACGAGGTTAGTAGCCAAGAACAAGAACGTCGTCTGTTGTTTTACGATGAGAGACGGCAGAAGTTCGTTTACCGAACCATTGGTTTTGAATGCCAGGTAAATGAGAACGAAATTCTTACGCCCGAACGCTTCAGCAAACTTGATAACCAGAAACGTCTCGAAGAATCAGACCGCAAGAAAACCGACTTTCTGGTGGCTAACGCCTTTGAACTTGTGGGCGTAAAGCAAGCGGATTTGCTGCGTGCATCTTTGAATGACCTGTATCCGCTGGTCAATATCGAGCGACCTTTCAGCCGGGCATATCTGCGCAACCTCCTATCCAGTGGAAATAGCGCCTTCCGAACCGACCTTACCGACCCGGAATACTTCACCTACCGTATAGGTGGCGTGAAAAAGTAAAGCCTATACTTAAAAACCCCATCTCGATTCAACGAGATGGGGTTTTTGCTTTTAAACTCTTATTCTGAAGTCTTTTTTATTGGATTCTTTTAACAATAAAAGCCAGCTTAGCGCCGGTAGGGGCAGTAAAAGTCACCTTGTCGCCAATTTTGCGACCTAATAACACCTGCCCTAGTGGTGAACCTACCGACAGTTTCATTCTCCCGCTAGAAGAATCAGACTGATTACTGGCTTCTGCCTCGGTCACAATCCAAAAAACTTCCTCATCATCAAACCCATCTTCAGTAACTACCACAGTAGAACCAAGACGTACATAGCCATCGTTTATCGGTACTTCAACTATTACACTGGATTTTAGAATAGTGCGCAATTCCTGTATTCTCCCACGCTTTATACCAAGTTCACGGCGCAGGTCGTGGTATGCAAAATTCTCGCGTAAATCTCCCTGCGATGCCGCATCTCCGACACGTGCCACCAAATCGGGTTCAATCACTTCTAGTAATTCTTTTAACTCAGCTTCAAGCGAGATTTTGGCTTCAGCCGTCAATTGGTTAATGGGGTTAGCCATTTATGCACTGCCTCCTTATTAAAATTGCCCTGCCCGTCGCATATAGCCTAACATTTTATAGATAAGTTTTGCACTATAAAAATCGGCTCTTTCCTGACCTTCGCGGGGCATTAATTCCATAATATCAAACCCTACAATTTTGAAATTTTCACATACTTCTTTGAAAATTGCGAAAAACTCGCGCCAGCGTAAACCTCCCGGTTCGGGTGTACCAACCGAGGGCATTTCGGCAGGGTCAAACGCATCCAAATCGACAGTTACGTAAACATGCTTGCCCCATTTCAACAGGTCAGCTACCTCAAATTTGCGCTCGGCACGCTGGTAATCAAACAGCACCTCGACTTTGGAGTTAGAGCGTACAAATTCCACTTCCTCACGGCATACGCTCCGCACCCCGATAACGTAAAGCGGCACATCCATATCGGAGATACGACGCATAACACATGCGTGGCTTAGCTCTCCATGATAGGTAATACGCAAGTCGCCGTGCGCGTCAAAGCTTAAAACTACTAAATCAGAGAAGCGGTTTTTAAGATCGTGAATGATGGGGATGGTAACCGAGTGCTCACCACCCAGTGTAACCGTAAACTTCCCGGCATCCATACAAGTTTTGAAGGCAGAACCGATGAGGGCGAGACTCTGCTCCTGCGTTTTATCACCGAACTCAAGCTCATCCAGAGTAAATATACCCAATTCTACCGGCTCGTCATCCAATTCTTCATCATAAAGCTCAACTTGAGAACTGGCTGCTAGGATTGCGGCAGGACCTCTGGCTGTTCCCTGCATATAGCTAGTAGTTTGTTCCAGCCCTGCCGGAATAATGGCTATCCGACTCTCCTCAAAAGATTTTATATAACCTTCGCCCGGCTCAAGAAACTGTATAGCGTTCGCCTTTATTTCGATTTCCTCAAGCTGAATGTTCACAAAAGTCACTGAATTTATCTCCATCGCTGTTATTAACAGAAGAAGAGTGCTACCTTATAAAAAAAGGCAAGCGGCGTAAAATTACGGTTAAAAGTATTATAACACTCGCACCCATACTGTAAAGTTGTCGCCTAGTTAAAAAGGGTGTTAAAAATTGCCGCAATAATGCCTATTGACTTTAGTAAGGGCAAAAGTCAAACTATTTGAGTGTAAATCAACAGTAATGAGGAGACTTTACTAAATGAACCAGCTAGAGCAGCTCACTGAAACTGCTCCAATCCAATCAATTTCATTCAAAACAAAACTGCAAACTGGCAGTGGGCGACACTGGTTAGGTATCGGCATTGTAGCTATAGCAGGCGCAAGTTACGGCGTACAATCGGTGCTAGCTAAATATGCCTACGAAGGAAATGCCAACGTTGCATCGTTATTAACCATCCGTTTCATTGGCGCCGGGCTGGTAATTTGGCTGACAATCTGGCTATTGATTCGGCGTGGTGTGCGCTTGCAAGTGCGTCAACCACGTCGGAAAGCGCTGAGCTTTTTTCTATTGGGGCTAATCTGGATTACCAACGCGCTTTTTTATTATATGGGTCTAGAGTTACTGCCAGCCGGAACTGCTGCTCTATTGGTATTCGTATTTCCCGTGCTGATTGTACTCTGGTCGGTATTGTTTTTCAATGAGAAATTGAGTTGGACTAAAACTATAGCGCTTGGGTTGGCGTTATTGGGCTGTTTCCTGACGGTAGACCCTGGTACTGCTTTTATGGCGGGCGCTACCTTTAGCTGGCTTGGCGCATTATATGTGTTCGGTTCTGCCTTCAGCAATTCTTGGTACTCTGTTCTGGCGCAACACTTCGGGAAAAATACAAACGGGCTGATAATGGCAGGTTATTGCATCCCGGTTACGGCGGTGTGTTTCACCTTGTATGTAAGCGTGACCGGTACTTTTCGTTTTGATATGACAGTAGCGGGGTGGATATGCTGCATAGCAATTGGAATATTGACCGGATTTTCGGTGTTTTTACTGCTGATGGGCATCAATATAATTGGAGCAACCCGCTCTGGAATAGTTGCAACCAGTGAACCGGCGGTGGCAGTGCTATTGGGGGCGCTGCTATTGGATGAAAGTATTAATGCAGCTAAATTGTTGGGCGGCTTTTTAATAGTGCTGGCAATTCTCAGCCTAAGCCGCAAACCTGCGGAAGAATTTGCGCACGCCTGAGACAACATATAAATTTTTCTGACCCGCATCAAGTTCTAATGCGGGTCTATTTATTTGTAAAACTCACAGGAAAATAAGTCTAGCTACATAATGTATAATAAATTCGTGTATTTCTTATTTGTTCATTTCTTGTAAACTTAAGGGGAGCATAGCTGGATGTATGCAATTGTGCTTGCAGGTGGAATTGGCTCAAGACTATGGCCACGCAGCCGCGTTACAAGCCCTAAACAACTTCTCGACCTTGTTTCAGAACATACCATGCTACAGGAAACTGTGCTGCGGTTACAGGGCATAATTCCTATCGAAAATATCGTCATAGTAACAGGCGATTCGCAAGCACAAAAAGCCCGGGAGCAGCTACCAGAGCTAAATCCTGAAAACGTGCTGATTGAACCCAGCGGACGAGGTACCGCACCTGCTATCGGGTTGGGGTTAATTCATATCGAACGGCTTGCCGCTGCAAAAGGCGAGTCTGACCCTGTAATCGGCTCTTTTCACGCCGACCATGTCATCACCAAAACCGATGAATTTCGTAAAACCGTACTTGCTGCCGCTAACATGGCAGAACAAGGCTTCATAGTTACTCTCGGTATTGAACCTGATAGCCCGCATACCGGATATGGTTATATCGAACGTGGTGCGTTGTTAAGAACCATTGACGAACTGGATTGTTACAAGGTCAATCGTTTCGTTGAAAAACCAGCACGAGAGATAGCCGAACAATATCTAGCTACAGGACGCTATAGCTGGAATAGTGGGATGTTTATCTGGAAATTATCCACTATCTTGGGTGAATATAAAACCCTTCAGCCTGAACTATATGCACAGTTAAACCAGATAAAAGCTGCTTATGGCAAGGATAATTATTGGCAAGCACTTAACAAAATCTGGGATGTAATAAAGCCCGAGACAATCGATGTGGGCATCGCCGAAAAATCAGCCCATATGGCAGTTTTGCCGGTTAGCATTGGTTGGAGCGATGTTGGCGACTGGTCGGTAGTGGCAGAGTTAATCGCTCTACGCAATGCCAATGAGGATGGCAACGCCATTATAGGACACCATCTTGGCATCGAAACTACTAATTCACTGGTTTATACTGCAAACCAGCAAAAGTTAGTGGCTACTATCGGGCTTGAAGATATTATTGTGGTAGATACGCCCGATGTATTGCTGGTCTGCAAACGCCAGAACAACCAAGATGTGCGCAAGATAGTAGAAAAACTTAAGGTTCTAGGATTGGATAAATACCTCTAAATCAATATAATGTCATCTGATTTTGAGGAGATTATTCTGGCTTAAGTTGATGATTTTTTGTGTGAAATTAACACTGCCAAACCTACATGACACAGCGCTCTTACCATAGAGCTTAAGTTTGCTTCTAGTCAGTTTGGCAGTTACATTTGTTAATAAGAATGCCGCAAACGCCAAAGCAAGCTACAAAACCGCAAGGTAAGGCGCTGCGTTAATCGTCCGGAACAACAATCCGTTGTATACCAATAAACTCAAATCAATTTTCTTGTTGGGACTAGTAGTTGTCGGTTTGCTGCTCACCGCTTGTGAGGATGAAAGTCGCCCTACTCGTGCCCCACAACTCTCTCTTGTCGCTCCGACCTTTGCGCCACTTATTGATACTTTGCCAGCCCCTAGCCCGAATTCGACCCTACAAACCGGTTCTAGCTATGCGCCACCGCCTACTCCGGCAGATATAGTAAGCGGTAGCCCACTACCACGCTATCAAATTTTTATAACGCCTCCGCCCCTTGCCACTTTTGAAGCCTCTCGCAATTACGGTTATAGCGGGCGCATTTCCGCCGCAAATCTGAAGCCTGAGAACCTGACTCTAATCAATGGGGTGCCGCTGATTCCCTACATTGCCCCACCGCAAACCCGTCAACCAATCCCAACGTTATTACCCAATTATGGTATAAATGGAAAACCGCGTGTAGGGTTGCAAATCGGGCATCTGGATATAGACAAACTGCCGGATGAATGGGCGGCGCTGCGTAACCAGACAGGCGGTAGCGGGGGTGGCTATACGGAAGTGCAGATTAACTACGATATAGCCCGCCGCACCGCCGCATTGCTCATCTCAAGAGGCGTGACGGTGGATTTGTTACCCGCTACTGTCCCGCCCGCATATACTGCCGATGCCTTTGTAGCCATTCATTGTGACGCGGTAACTAATAGCAGTCCAAGCGGGTTTAAATTGGCGCACTATTGGAACAGCGCTATCCCCAAAACTGACGATACACTGGTAAATTCGATCTACAGCCAATACGAAGCCGCAACATTAATGAAGCGTGACGGTAGTATTACCGATGGCATGACCGAGTATTATTCCTTCAATTCAGCGTATCGCTATTATGCCATCAGTAAAGTAACGCCCGGTGCAATAATCGAATTAGGCTTTCTTACCAATCCAAACGATTCGCAAATACTGGTTAACCGTGCCGATGATGTGGCGCGAGGGCTTGCCAACGGTATTATCGTATTCCTTAACCAGCGACCACCTTTCGAGCAACGCGAAAAACCTATAGGGTTGGCAGCCGCTATTGAAGCACGCCTTGACCGCACCCCTGTTTTTAGCACAGCCGATAACGGTACCGTGATCGCTTATGTCTCGCAACAACAGATTTTTACCAATTACACGGAAAATAATAGCTCTTATGGAATTTGGTTGCCGATTCTTGAGCAAGGCGGTTTCATTAAAAAGAGCGATGCCACAGTAGTAAGTATCCCGCGCTAAGCAAACAGCTTTGTAAAGCCCTCGCTTAATTCAAGTATTGTTTCGCGATATTCAATTCTATCAAGCCAATTTTGGGGGAAAGCCTTTGCCCCTAAATATGCACCCGCAAACGCTCCGGTCAGACAAGCGATTGAGTCTGAATCACCGGAAGTAATAGCGGCGCGCCGGATAGCCGAAACTGCGTCATCCGGGTAGAGCAGAAAACATAATAAAGCAGTGGCGAGAGCTTCCTCAGCTATCCAGCCTGCGCCTGTTTGCTGGCAAGGGTCGGTCTTATAATCCTGTCTCAGGAGCGCCTTTTCAAGCCTGCTAAGTACTCCCAAACAATCATCCCAGCCCTTCGCAATATAGTTCTGTGGATTGCTAAATGTACTACGATCCCAAAGTGAACCCAACCAGTCAGTATGATAAACCAGACGTTGCGAGTGAGAATATTCTTTTAGCCAGCTTACCAATTCAGCAGGTTTTCCACCTTCCAAAAGGTAAGTTATGGTAGCGGCAGTGAGGTCAGAAGCAGCCAACCCGGTAGGGTGTCCATGCGTTAGAGCCGCCTGAAACTGAGCAATAGCCGCACGGCTGCTAGAATCAATCCCAAACTTGCCAGCAGGCATCCAACCAACCGGAGCTACCCGCATATTCGCCCCACAACCTTTTGAATGAGCTACCGTCG